>CAZVSU010000001.1:0-73472 GCA_964629645.1 uncultured bacterium
TAACCGGACATTTTAATATTGCTCGCAGGGCGGACATTTTAATATTGCGTTGACAGCGCGGAAATGAGATTCTTTGTTTTCCAAGACTCCCTTTTGTTAATCCCTGTCCTCTGTTATAAATGTAGGCCAGGCGCTTGGGTGCGACTCTTAGGGGACGTCTTCAAATTTCGAATGACTTAATTTGAAGACGTCCCTTAAGCCTGCATAATTTTTATGGACAAAAAGGAATCGTGACTGAACGATGTTCCAATTGCTTAATGGTTTGATTATAGGATTGGCTGTCTCGGCGCCTCTTGGCCCGATTGGCATGATCTGCCTCAACTACGCCTTTTCCCATGGTTTCCGCCTCGCGATCTTGGCCGGTCTCGGTGCGGCTATCGCTGATACGACCTATGCATGCATAGCGGGCTACGGCCTCGGATTTTTGAGTGAGTGGCTTTTGGACCACTATTTCACCTTCAGCCTCGTCGGAGGAGCCTTTCTTGTCGGACTCGGCTTTCACATTGCCACTGCCCCTCCGGTGAAACGCATAGTGCAAATCACTCATGGGAGCGAGGCAAGCGCACTCTTTTCGACGATGTTCTTTACGTTTTCCAATCCTTTAACACTGATCGTTTTCGCAACGCTTTTTGGTTGTATGGCCACAACTGAAGGATCGCGGACAGCAGCAGATACGACGCTCCTTGTGATCGGAATTTTTATCGGCGCAATGCTATGGTGGACGTCTCTTGCACTCTTAGGCACTTATCTTCGGTCGAAAATCAGTGTCGGTCTGCTCAATAAAGTGAGAAAGCTTGTCGGTATAGGCATTATGGGGTTTGGCGCTTGCTTTTTTATCTACACCTGGTGGATCTGAAATACGTTTCAATTTTGGATCGTCGTTTTGATGACACCACCCACTTCGCCAATTTTTTTTTGTAGATCCTTGGAACTCTTGACTCCCCATGGCTGCTGAATCAGAAGAGATCCAACGGCAGCCCCTTCGTTCATAAAGATAATGGACACATCGGTCTCTCCGCGATGCTCTTCAAAGAGGGTGCGAAGATCCAGCACTTTCGATTGGGTAAACGCGTTGACATCGACTTCAATTTGAAACAATTTGGGCCCCTTTGGCTCGTCATTTTTTTCTTTCTTTTTCTTTTTATCAGCCCCGCCTGCTTTCCTGTACTGCTGCCTTTGGACAAAATGTTTGGCTTTATCAAAGGCTGTATCGCACTCAGCAATCATCTCTTCGTTCGCTGCTGTCAGGTCGTCGAACCAGCGGCAGGAAAGCTTTTGGTCATTTCCCTCTTTTTCGAGCTGCAAAACGGCGTAAATCAATTGATTTTCATTGATTAAATGGCTTTTTTGCTCGTAAAGATCGGACCAAATGGGAAGCTCATAGCTCACCATGCCGTCGCTAACGGTCAATATGGCGAATTTTCTTTGGGTGCGATTCGAAATGCGGACGTTGGCCGTTTCAATAAGGAGCGCCGAACGAAAAACAGATCCATCGTCCATTGTTTCAATGTGGCGCAGAGCCACACAGGAAAGGCGTCCTAAAATATCGAGGTACGCGTCCATGGGGTGGCCTGTCAAAAAGAAGCCTAGAAGCTCTTTTTCACGAAATAAAACAGCGTTTTTTGGTGTCGGCCTCAGCACTTCCGGCGGTTTTTCAAAGCGCTTTTCATTTTCATCGCCAAGTGCGTCGAAAAGACTCATGTAACCGAGGGAAAAGTCTTTCTGTTCTTTTGACGAGACATCATACATCTCTTCGACACTTGAGTTGAGCTCATCTCGGCTCCAGTCGGTAAAATCAAAACAGCCCGCGTCAATCAAACATTCGATCACTTTCTTGCCCACACGCTTGGTATCGATTCGCTTGATGAAATCGTAAAGCCCTTTGTAAGGGCCGTTTCTTCCCCTTTCTTGAACGATCGCTTCAACGACTCCCGATCCCACTCCTTTTATCGCCGATATGGCAAACCGAATCCCCTTTTCAGTCGCTTTGAATGTGTCGCCTGCTTCATTGATATCGGGCGGAAGCACCGAAATGTCCATCGCCTTGCATTCGCGGATAAATTTAGACACCTTCGCCGTATCGTCGCGGTCGCAAGTCATCAGTGCGGCGAGCCACTCTTTCGGATAATTTGCTTTGAGATAGGCCGTCACATAGGCGATGTAGCCATAAGCAGCAGCGTGGGATTTATTAAAACCGTACGAGGCGAATTTTTCCATTTTGTCAAAGACTGCTGTCGCCGTTTCTTCATCTATGCCGTTTTCGATACACCCGCTCCGAAATTTCTCCCTTTGGCTATTCATTTCTTTGTGGTCTTTTTTCCCCATCGCCCGGCGCAAAACATCCCCTTCCCCAAGAGAATACCCCGCCATTTTCTGAGCGATTTGCATCACTTGCTCTTGGTAGACCATAATGCCGTAGGTTTCAGCTAAAATCTCTTTCATCCACGGATGATCGTACTCGATCGGTTCGCGGCCGTGCTTACGGTTGATAAACGACGGGATCATGTCCATAGGACCTGGACGATAGAGGGCGCCAACTGCTATAATCTCTTCAAAGCAGTCGAGGTGCAAGTTGCGGGCCAGTTCTTGCATGCCCGAAGATTCCAATTGGAAAATCCCCATCGTTTTTCCCTGATTGAGCAGCTCGAACGTGGGTTTATCGTCAAGGGGAAGATCGACCCAATCAATCTCTTTTCCTGTCGCCTCCCGTATGCCGTCGACGCAAATTTTGATGCAGGTCAGGGTCTTTAGACCCAAGAAGTCAATTTTCAGCATCCCCACCTGCTCAACCGGCTTCATCGAATATTGCGTGGCGGGAAGTTCTGAGTCTTTAGAGTTGCAGACCGGGATGTGCTCTGTCAGCGGCTCGCCGGAAACGACAATCCCCGCTGCATGTATGCCGGTATTTCGAATCGACCCTTCGAGCCTTCTGCCGATCTCCATAATGCGACCCGCCTCTTCATCTTCATCCACCATCGAACGGAGATCGGGATCGGTTTCTAAAGCTTTTTCAAGGGTAATGCCGAGATCGTCAGGAACAAGCTTGCAGATTTGATTCACCTTGCTCAAAGGAACGTTCAAAACGCGGCCGACATCTTTGATGGTCATTTTTGCTTTCATCGTGCCGAAGGTAATGATTTGCGCGACGTTTTCTTTCCCATACTTATTCAGCGTATAGTTAATGACCCGGTCGCGTCCTTCCATACAGATGTCGACGTCGATATCGGGGTAGGAGACGCGTTCAGGATTAATGAAGCGCTCGAAGAACAAGTGGAATCGAAGCGGCTCAATGTCGGTAATCCCGATCAAATAGCAGACGATAGAACCGGCCCCCGACCCTCTCCCCGGTCCGACGGGAATGCCGTTTTTTTTCGCCCAGTGGATGAAATCCCAGACAATGAGGAGGTAGTCGGATAGGCCCTTAGGGACAATAATGCTCAGTTCGAGTTCCAGACGATCTTTCACAACCTGTATCGGATCCTGATCGGGATAGACTTCCTGAACTTTAGCCAGCCTTTCTTTTGTGTATCGCCTCTTGATCCCCTCTTCGCAAAGAGTGCGCAGGTACTTTTCCACTTCTTCATCATGCGTCTCTTTAGAGACCTCCTTTCCCTGAATGGCGGGCGGGATAAACGAGGGATAGTGCTTGGTTTCAAAATCGAGCTCAAGCTCGCATTTTTCTGCAACCAAAAGAGTGTTTGATAGCGCCTCCGGTATGTCTTGAAACAGCGCCGCCATTTCATTGCCCGATTTGAAGTGAAGCTCGTGTGAGGGATAGGTGCGTCTTTTAGGATTCGGTTTTCGAAATTTCAAATTCCCCAGAGAATCTTTTTCCCAGATTTCGCAAGGCTCCCCCGTTTGAATATTGAGAAGAATCTCATGGCCATACCAATCGCTGCGTTCGATGTAGTGGCAGTCGTTTGTCGCAACGAGCGGAATGCCTGTATCGTGGGCGATTTTTTGCAGCGCTTCCCCCAGCTTATTTTGATCGCTCAAATAATCGCGGTAAAACTGCTCGAGCCAAGACTCTTTCTTCAAACCATCCGCTTCAATAGCGGCATCTGTCATAGGATGGCGTTGGATCTCAAGGTAAAAATCGTCTTGAAAAACAAGGCGATAGCGATCAATTTTTTGGGTAATATCGTCTTCGGTTCCCTTTAAAATCGTCTGCGAAATCTCGCTGGCAATGCAGCCGGAGAGACAGATCAGTCCTTCGGAACACTCTTCAAGCAGCTCCCAGTCAATCCGAGGTTTGTAATAAAAACCCTCCAGATAAGCAGCGGATGTGAGCTTGCAGAGATTGTGGTAACCTTTGTCATTTTTTGCGAGAAGGGTCAGGTGATAGGAGTTTTTGTTATAAGGCGTTTTACTTTTATCGTGACGAGAGCCGGCGGCAAGATAAACCTCGCAGCCGATGATCGGTTTGACTCCTTCGGAGCGGCACGCCTTATAAAAATCGACGGCGCCGAACATGTTGCCGTGGTCAGTCAACGAGACGGCAGGCATCCCGTATTCCGCTGCTTTTTTTGCGATGGCATGAACCGGCGAAAGGGCGTCAAGAATCGAAAACTGCGAATGATTGTGAAGATGGACAAACGGCTGCATGATTAAGCGGGCTCCGGTTCTGCTTTAGGCGCCCCAGCCGGCCATAAAGGAATCAAAAGAAGAATCGAAAGCAGGCAGCATCCGGCCATCGCATAGTAGAAGCCGTCCCATCCGAAATCTTGAGCCAGCTTCCCGAGTGGGTAGCCCGCAAAAGCCCCTCCGAAGTAGCCGATCCAGCCGGTGAATCCCGTCGCTGTGGCCGCGGCTTTTTTATGAGAGAGTTCAGCTGCCGCCATCCCAATCATCATTTGAGGACCGAAAACTGTAAAACCAATGAAAAACATCGCTGTGTAATCAAGCCAGACAAAACCGGGAGGAACAACCCAAAAACATCCGATCGAAAGAAGCATGCCAACTGCGAAGAGAACGTTGACCGGCCCTCTTTGCGCTCGAAACAAACGGTCGGACACCCAGCCTGCGGTTAAGCTGCCGACAAATCCGCCGATTTCAAAAAAAGAGACGCATCCGTTGGCCGACATCTGCGAATAGCCCTTGGATTCAACCAGAAAAAGAGCGCTCCAATCATTGACCCCTATTCTCACGACGTAAACAAAAAAATAGGCAACAGCTAGCATCCATATGAGCGGGTTGCAAAGGACATACTGATACAAAAGCTCCTTTGTCGACGGCGTCTTTTCTTGTTCCACTTCTGCAGCGGTTAAGCTGCCATAATCGTCGCGGTATTTTTCTATCGAGGGGAGGCCGAGCGATTCAGGAGTGTCTCGCAGACGGTTGATTAAAAAAAGGCCGCATACGATGCAGAGGATACCGGGGGCAATCATCGCAAACCGCCAGCCCGAAAACGCAATGCAGGCGCCAACAAGAAGTGGAATCGCGGCCCCTCCAATGTTGTGCGACACATTCCAAGTCGACCACCAGCTTCCCCTTTCGTTTTGCGAATACCAGTGAGTCAGCAGCCGGGCGCAAGGGGGCCAGCCGAAACCTTGAAACCAGCCGTTCAGTCCCCAGAAAACAGCAAAAAACAATAAAGATGAAGAGAGCCCAAACAAAATGTTTGTCACGCCGGTCACAATCAAACCGAACCCCATAAAATAACGGGGATTGGATCCGTCTTGCAAGATCCCTGTGACAAATTTACTTAAGCCGTAAGTGAGGAAGAGAACGGATCCAAGAATCCCGAGCTCGGCTTTGTCAAAACCGAGGTCCGCAATCAGAGCCGGCATGGCGAATGTAAAGCTTTTCCGCGTGAGATAAAAAAAGGCGTAGCCAACAAACATTGAATAGAAGATGCGAAGGCGCCAGTAGGGATACAGGCGATCGACTTCTTTTCCGTCTTGTATGGGCGCTGCAGGCTCAGCAGCTTTTAAAAAGTTCAACAATCCACTCAAACCATCTCCCAGATCCTTTGTGCCAATCAAATGATAAAAGAATTAGGGTGATCATAAACGATCGCTTCAAATAAATCTACCACTAGGGGACGTCTTCAAATTTGGAATCAACTTAATTTGAAGACGTCCCCTAGACAACCCGTTCATCTTTGAAGTGCTTCTCATTTATTAAAGAAAGTGATAGAAAGAGTGACTGATAACGAGGTTTCGAGGTCAAATGATAACCCTCATACTTAAAGTTGATGGTTCAGACAAGCGTTTTTGCTTCAAAAAAAGATCTATCTCACTGGGCCCCAAAGAATGCGGCGATGTCGACATCCCTTTGCCCGTCGACTCACTTGAAACTCCTTTTTCCCTCATAGAAGAAAACAACGGCCGCTACACGATTCAAAATCTCGCTAACGATCCCAGGCTGAGGTTCAACGGTCTGCCTTTTGGCAAAAGAACGATCGCGAAGGGGTCGACGATTACTTTTCAACATATTCGGATTGTCGTTGAAAGCGTCGATGACGTGGTTGAGGACAGGCTCTGGCCAAAAGCTGATGAAGAGCCGGCAGCGTCCGACATTAAAGACCTCATTGATGAAGTTGAGCGGCTCGAATGGGCCGAGCATGAAAAAGAGGAGACAGAACCGGCCGCACGAAATCCGGCTCCGGTTCCAAAAACAACCTGGATTGCCTCTCTTTCGGTAATTGTTTTGCTGATTCTCGGCACTTTCTTCGCCACAGTCTATTTCAGCTCAAATGTTAAGACTGACGAGGAGGAGCTCAAGGCAGCCCAGGGCGTCTCGGATGCCGCCGTGGCTCTTCTCTACGCCAATCTCCATCATATCAAACCCCCGAACCGCAATTGGGCCGATCCCGAGTTTTTAAATCAGATCCTTTCTCAAGTGGTCCCGAAAACAACGACGACCCACGCTTATGTCGACGCTCAAGGGCGCTTTCGGGATTTCCCTTATATTCTTAGGGTTTACACGAATGAAGACGCATCTCGATTTGTTCTTCTCGCGCAGCCGGAGTCAGGCGTGATGAGCTGGTTTTCGCCGAAAAACTCCATCGTCATCGACTCTTCTTCGATGACGCTAAAGCGGATCCAAGATGTTCAGCCGCTGAATCGGTTAATCTTTAACGTCAATCAGATGAATAAGGGAGCGCTAAAAAGAATCGCCGCCTTATCCGACGAAGGCACCACTATTCCCCTCGACCTTCTGGACTACGGACACCCATCCTCTCAATTTGCTCCGCCGCAGGAATTAAAAATGCTGGCTCCAGGCGCCCAAAACCTGGTCTACAACGCCCCTCGTTACTATAAGTTGACAGCACCGATCCTTTCGACAGCAGCAGAAAAAAACCTAACGCCCGAGGCGAGGCAGGAATTTAAGCGGCTCATGAAAATTCCCCACCTTGTCTTCTACACAACCGAAGGCGTCAAAACCGCGGTCAAATCCTATAAAAATTTAAGCGCTTCGATCACGACGCAGCAACTTTTAGTTGGCTATTTTGCTTACCATCCCAAGACTCACCTCCCTGCAAAAACAGAGCTTTTGGTCGTCAATCAGCCTCACAAAAGCAATAAAACCCAACGCGGCGAAAAAGAAGCCGCTGTTCATCAGCCGGTCCGCTTGGAATCGGAACTCTACCAAACAATGACAAAACTAGGGAGTCAAAGAAAACAAGTCTTACGGCCGATCGCCGAAAAAATCAATGACCTCCTCTACGAAAATTCCGGCACTCCTCAAAATGAATTTAAAGAGCACCTTGTCATCCTCCTCAAAGAGTATGAAAAATTTGACTTAACAGAACAAAGACGCATCAGCCGCAGCCTGAAAAAACTCTACAAGAGACATGTCATTGACAACCAAGAGATGAGTGGAAAACAATTTCTTGCCTACCTAAAAGCGACGGGCCTCTCCCCGTACGTGAAAAATCGTCAAACAAAAAAACAAAGATACAACCCCCTTTTGAACGCCGGCGGCTCTGTTCGCGACAATTCCCAAGCATCGGAAGACGCCGCCGTGCTTCGCTGAACTCTTGCTTGCCAAAGGCTCTTATCTCTTTATTTTTTGATGCGGATCGGGTAGACTCATAGACTTGAATCGACCGGAGTTTCTCTATGAAGTACCAGCTGCCGACAGGCGTTTTTGATATCGTCCCCGAAGATCCCAAAGACCTTTGGCGCTGCAGCAGGATTTGGTCTTTTGTCGAAGCTCATATTCGAAAAATTGCAGCTGAATTCGGCTACCGGGAAATCCGCACTCCTATATTTGAAAAAGCCGACCTTTTTTTGCGCAACGTCGGCGAAACAAGCGATATTGTGTCCAAGGAAATGTACCTCTTTGAAGATAAAGGTCATAGGCTGCTGTCGCTCAGACCCGAGGGCACTGCTCCTGTCATGAGGGCGATTATTGAACATGGCCTTCTGAGCCAAGGACAGCAGCAAAAATTTTTCTATATTGGTCCAATGTTCCGCTATGACCGGCCGCAGGCTGGCCGCTATCGGCAACATCATCAGTTTGGAATAGAAGCGCTCGGAAACCGTTCCCCTGAGCAGGATGTCGAAGTCATTGCCCTCCTTCACCTCCTCTTGGAGCGGCTTGGATTGAAAAACCTGGCTCTTCAAATCAACTGCATTGGAAACAAAGTGGTGCGCGGCAAATACCGTGACGCTTTAAAAGAAGCCCTCCGTCCTAAGCTTTCGGAGATGTCGAAAGAAAGCCAAGCCCGTTTTGACGTCAATCCTTTGAGAATTCTTGATTCAAAGGACGAAGCCGATAAAAAGATCGTTGAAAAGGCTCCCTCCATACTCGATTTCGTTGAAAAAGAGAGCCTTGAACATTTCAATAGCGTCCAGTCCCTTTTGGACGCGATCGGCATCCCCTGCAGCGTCAACCCCCTCCTCGTGAGAGGCCTCGATTATTATAATGAAATGGTTTTCGAGATAACAGGGGGCGATATCGGCGCTCAAAACAGCCTCGGCGGCGGAGGGCGCTATGACGGACTTCTCAAAATAATGGGCGGCCCCGACGTTCCGGCATGCGGATTTGGATCAGGACTCGAAAGAATCATTCAAACAATGATTAAGCAAAGGGTTTCGCTTCCCAATGAAGAAAAGCCGGCCATTTTTCTTATCCCCCTTGGGGAGCGCGCCAAACAGAGATCCTTTTTGCTTCTTAATGAGCTTCGTCGAAACGGGATACGGGCCCTAATGGATTTCACAGGAAAAAAATTGGGAAAGGCCATGCAGCATGCCAATCAAGTCGGGGCAGAACATGTTCTTGTCCTCGGAGATCAGGAACTTGACTCGGGCTTTGGCGAGCTGAAAGAAATGGAATCGGGTCAAACGCAAAACATTCCTCTCGATTCGCTCGTCCGTGTTTTGCGTGTCCTAGAAAAAAGCGGCCCCTACCTCGCTTACTTGCAAGAAATGGAAACCCCTTTTGAAAGACAAGGCGAAGCGCAGTTTTTTATGCAAAAGGTCCATCGCTCACTTGAGCAGACAAAGGCCATGACCGAACATTTTCATCATCAACTCAACGAACTAAAACAAATCATTCAAACAGATAAAGATTAACTATGTTGGATTATCGAAGAACCTACGACTGCGGATCGCTAACGGCCTCTATGTTGGGAGAAACTGTCACACTCTCGGGATGGGTGAACAGACGGCGTGACCATGGCGGCTTGATCTTTATCGATTTAAGGGATCGTTACGGCATCACTCAACTCGTGTTCAACCCGGACGAAAACCCCGAATGCCACGCAAGGGCAGAATCGCTTCGTTCCGAGTTTGTTATCGCTGCAAAAGGAAAAGTCATTGCGAGAGCGGAAGGGATGGCCAATCCGAACCTTCCCACGGGAGAGATCGAGGTGATGATCGAAGAAATGGAGGTGCTTTCAACCTCTAAAACACCCCCCTTTTCCATTTGCGATGATGAGATCCAAGTGAACGAAGAACTCAGGCTGAAATACCGCTACCTCGATATGAGGCGGGGGCCGATCGCCGACAAATTGATTGTCAGACACAAAGCGATGATGGCAGCGCGCAAGTTTCTCGATCGAGAAGGGTTTTTAGAAATCACCACCCCGATTCTCGGTAAATCGACACCTGAGGGCGCCCGCGACTACCTCATCCCTTCCCGCATTTATCCCGGGCATTTCTACGCGCTCCCTCAATCGCCGCAAATTTTCAAGCAGCTTCTGATGGTATCGGGAATGGATCGTTATTTCCAAATCGCTCCATGCTTCCGCGACGAAGATCTCCGCGCAGACAGGCAGCCGGAATTTTCCCAAATCGACCTCGAGTTGAGCTTTGGAACCGTCGATGACCTCTTTCCATTAATTGAAGGACTGCTCCGCGCCCTCTTTGAAGAATCTCAAGGAATTAAAATTCCCCATAGTTTCCGCCGGGTCAGCTACGAATGGTGCCTGGATCATTATGGAACCGATAAACCCGACCTAAGATTTGGGATGCCGTTTTCAACGCTCAATGACATTGCAGAGCGCTCGGGCTTTTCGGTCTTCAAACAACAGATATCAAGCGGAGGAACGGTAAAGGGCTTTTGCGTGAAAGGGGGAGCGGATATTTCCCGCAAAGGGATCGACCAATACACCGAATTTGTCGGCTTGCTCGGCATTAAAGGCCTTGCCTGGATGAAGGTCCAAGAAGATGGCTCCTTGAGCTCGAGCATCGTCAAATTTTTCGATGAGGAGCTTCAAAATGAATTGAAAAATCGGCTCGAGTGTCAACCTGGCGACCTCATTTTTATGATTGCAGACGAACTGAAGCGAACCAACCAAGCTCTCGATCAGCTCCGCAGAAAAATCGCCCGCGAACGCAATTTGATCGATCCCAGCCACTACGAGTTTCTCTGGGTGACAGATTTTCCCCTCTTTCAATGGGACCCTGAAACCAAGCGGCTGGTCAACGAACACCACCCTTTCACGGCGCCTTTGACAAGCGACATTGCCCTCTTGGATTCAGACCCTCTTAAAGTACGGTCATCGAGTTACGACCTCGTCTTAAATGGCTATGAGATCGCCTCAGGTTCTCAGAGAATCCACGACGACGCATTGCAGAAAAAAATATTCGAACTGTTAAAACTTACGGAACATGAACTAAGCGAACGCTTCGGTTTTTTTATTGAGGCCTTGCAGTATGGCACGCCTCCCCATCTTGGCATTGCCCTTGGCGTGGAGCGGTTAATCATGATTTTGACCGGCACAGAAAATATCCGCGACGTCGTCGCCTTTCCGAAAACACAAAAAGCATCGGACCTCATGATGAAGAGCCCGTCGCATGTCGACAAAGAGCAGCTTCTTCAGCTTGGAATACACGTTGACCCGTCTAAAACGATGTGACGATACCTGAAATATTGATGGTTTCCAAAGTTGTGATGTCGCCTAGATAACGCAAGTTTTTATCGACCAATTTTGGGCAATTGCAAAGGGCGAGTTCTCGCAGGCGGGAGAGATCCCTCCAATTCTTTATGCAAGAGCCTGTGATTTGGCAGCCGGAAATTTTGAGCACCTCGAGGTTGGGAAGATGGTTCAAATGGCTTAAACCTTTGTCGGTCAAATTGGGGCAGTCAATCAGGATGAGTTCTTTAACGCTTTCAAAATTTTTTGTGTACTTAAAGCAATCGCCTGTAATTCCTGACCCGGATAAATTCAGGATTTCTAGATGGATCAAACTTGTGAGGGGTTTTAGGTCTTTGTCGGTGAGATTGCGGCAATACTCTAAATGAAGTTCTTTGACGTTTGTGAGCCTGTCCCAATGCTGAATTGATTTGCCCGTCACGTTTTGATGCCCTTTTCCTGATGCGCTGGTGCCAGCGGTCGATTCCATTTTCTGCAAACCGGAGAGAAGGCCGCCAAAAGCACTTGCTAATCCGGAAAAGCCGTCGGAAGAACTCTTTTTTCCTCTTGCTGCACCGCTCGACAGCTCCTTGCCTTCATTTTCGCTTTGAGGATTTAGGGGTTGATCCTGCATAATACACTCCTTGAGCCTATACCTTACGTGTAATCCTTTTTCAAAAAAAAAGTCCAAGAAAATTTGAATAGAAACCGTTAAAGTCTTATTTTTTTTAGAATTATGCCACACAAAATAGAAATTATTCTGTTTCAACCACAAATTCCGCAAAACACTGGGAATATATTACGTACGTGCGTCTGCACAGGCGCGAAGCTCACGGTCGTTCATCCTTTGGGGTTTAGCCTCGGCAATCGTTGGATGAAAAGAGCGGGACTCGATTATGGAGATCGCATTCACATCAATGAATGCGAAGATCTTAGGGACTATCTTTCACGTTGCGCAAGGCAGTGCGTTTTCTTTTCGAGCCATGCAAAAAAAAGCCATTATGAGGTCACCTATCACGATGAAATGCGCCTTGTCTTCGGCTCTGAAACAGAGGGACTTCCGAATTGGGTCTTCGAAGACTACCAAGATCAGTGCGTCCGCATCCCTATGCAGGAAGGGGTGCGCTGCTTGAATTTAGCGACGTCGGTTGGAATAGGTCTTTACGAAGCGTTGCGAGGAAAATTTCAGGGTGTCTGAAGTGCAATCGAACACCCTGAAGACTCATAGGCTTATGAGTTGAGGGCAGACGAAACAAGGTCTTCGAGCTGAGGCAGATCTTTAAGTCCGACAAACGTTCCGACAGGATGCCCGTCCCGAAAAAGAATGAGCGTCGGGATCGATGTGACATTGTGTTTGCCCGTCACATCGGGAGAGGCGTCAATATCGAGCTTACCAACCTTGATCTCTCCTTGTTTTTTTTCTGCAAATTCCTCAATCACAGGATTCATCATGCGGCAGGGTCCACACCAATCCGCATAAAAGTCGACAAGCGTCACCCCGTTTTCAATTTCTTTTTCAAAATTTTTATCATCGAGTTGCTTAATCGTGTCCGTCATGACCGGTCTCCTTTCTATTTTTTTTCTTTAGAACACCACCATCATCGCAAATTAACCCCTTTTTTCCAAGGTGAAGATATTCCCGTCGAGAAAATTAATAGAAAAAACATTTTACGTTTATTTCTTCTTTAACTTGGTCTTCCATACTTGATTTTTCATTAAGGAGGAGATCTATGCACATCCCATTACACGATATCAGGGCAAATCCCCTGTTTCTAAGACAAATAGAGAGAGTTCACGTAAGCGATGTCCAGGTCGCAGAGCGACCCAAACAAAAAAAACCCGAAGTGGAGGGTCGGCCCTTCATGATGGCCAAAAAAGTGTCGCCTGCATGCCATAGGGCCAACCACTCCGCGATAGGACGCAACGAAAAAATCGCGGTTTTATTTGCAGGGTTAAGCGGTTTAGCAGCCGCCGCAGTGACAACCTCGCTTGTCGCACTTGTGATTTTAGGTCTGTCCGGAACTGTTTATCTGACCTACAAAGCGTTCCAGAAAGCAAAGGAACAGCAAAACAAAGGACCTTATGCGACGGTTCGGAGTTCTTATGCAAACGCCGTTATGAAAACAGGCGATCTCCCCAACCCTGAGGATAAGGCCCCCGGTACGTTTCCCCGAATTGGCGAGGGGCTCACACCAAAAGTAAAAGCGATCGCCCTTTTAAGCCCAGAGGATAAGGCGCCCAATCTTCCTCCCCGCGTTGGTGACGGGCTGACTCCGAAGCAAAAAAACCAGACCGCATCGTTTTCAGAACCGGTAACGCCGACTGGAAAAGAAATCGAGGTGATTGGCCGACAAATCGAAAAACTGTGGCAGAGCGGCCGCATGGACGATCTCTGCGAAAGTGTCCAAAAGTTCGAGGTGCCAACCAATCATGATCTCAGCGATGCTGAATGGGAGTATAGCGACGATTTGGATCAGAGCCAGACTCAAGATATGATGGAGCTGTATTAAGAAAATCATGACGTCTATGAATAAGAGAAAATGCGAGCATCATAATCAATACTTTTGGGTTTAAATTCTTTAGGACGCTTCCACTTCTCTTTCAATTTGGTCATGCAAGCGACGACACGACGGATGGCCCCTAACAGCAAGATGAGCAGAAAGTCTAAAAAAATTCCCGAACATCTGCGCAACAAAGCTTATGCAATTTAATAGCGTTGTGCGTTTTTTCCTCGATTGCTATTTTAAGAACATGGTTGCACGCATCAGAAAAACGCTCACTTGTTTCTTTGAGAGCATCCGCAATAGTAGGAGTTGTCAGAAGTTTGCAGCATATAGTCCGTGTTTCCATGTAGAATGTTATTCACTACGAAAGGAATTAAAACAACAAGAAAGGAGCGAGGCTTCCTCCCCATGGCGAAAGCCAGGGGTATCTACCTCGTCAATCCGATGAAGACTTTGATCGTGGGAGCCCGCCCCTCCCCATTATCGCGTACTCAGGTTCAGGAAGTGCTTTGCGAGCTGCAACAGCTCGAGCACTCCGTTCGGTTTATCCCCTATTATCAACCGTCGATCGGCGACCTTCATCAGAATGTTTCGCTGAGAGGCCTGGATAAAACAGATTTTTTCACCCGTGAAATAGACGCGCTTCTTCTGACCGGAAAGTGCGACATCGCGATCCATTCAGCCAAAGACCTTCCCGACCCGCTTCCTGAAGGAATCGACATAGCCGCCATCACAAAAGGTGTCTCCGAGTGGGACTCTCTTGTGATGAGAGAGGGGCAACGATTTGAGGCCCTGCCGCCAGGTGCGCTTATCGCAACCTCATCAGAAAGAAGGGAAGAGGCCGTGAAAAGCCTCAGAGACGACCTAACATTCATCGATTTACGCGGAACTATCGAGAAAAGATTAGAACACCTCGACAAAAAGACTGCAGACGGCGTTGTGATCGCCGAAGCTGCCCTCATCAGGCTCGGACTTACACACCTCAATCGCATTCGAGTGCCCGGCGAGGCCGCACCTTTGCAAGGCAAACTCGCGATCTGTATCCGCAAAGAAGATGAAGAGCTCAGACAATTTTTTTCCCCACTCGATATTCGATGCGCAGGCTCCATACTGGTTTAACACCCCCCCTTGCCGGTGCGGCCCACGCACCCTTTATCAAGATCGCGCCTCGCCACATCCCTCGACCAGACGATCGATTTGCCGAAATTAAAACTGCGAGCCATTTCATTTTTACAAGCAAAACTGCTGTTGACCTTCTGCTGAATGCCATCCCTTCTTTCACCCAATTGAGCAGCTGCCCGTGCTTTGCAGTCGGTCAAAAAACGAAAGGATGTTTGAACAAATGGGGATTTGACAATGTCGCCGCCTCGAAAACTGAAACAGCCGAAGGGCTCATTGCCTCCATCGAGGAGCACAACCTTATACACCCAAAATTTTTTTGGCCCCATTCTGCTCTTTCGCGGCGGGTTATACCCGACTATTGTCAAAAAAAAATGATCCCGCTCATCGACTTAATCTTATACGACACTCTGCCCAATATCCCCGATCCCATTCCCGATCTACAAGACTTTGACGAAATCATTTTTACGAGCCCTTCTTCTGTCGAAGGTTTCCTGAGCGTTTATGGCAGCTTGCCTCAGACATGCCAACTGACTCCAATCGGCCCTATCACTGCTGATGCCTTGCGTAGAAATCAATAATCGCCCATGATAAATTCAAAAAAAGGAGATTCACTATGCCCCACAAATTTGAACTACCCGACCTTCCCTACGCCTACGACGCTTTGGAGCCGGTGATCAGCAAGGAGATCATGACTCTTCATCACGACAAACATCACGCTGCCTACGTCAACAATCTCAACGCCGCACTGGAAAAATATGAAAAAGCGGAAAATGAAAACGATCTGAATACGTGCGTCTCTTTGCAGCCCGCTATAAAATTTAATGGCGGCGGCCACATCAACCACACACTTTTCTGGACGATGCTGATCTCGCCCAAAGAAGGTGGGGACAAGAGCCTAAGCGGCCCTTTGGCCGATGCCATTCAGCGCGATTTTGGTTCTTTCGAAGACTTTAAAAAGGAATTCCAAGCCAAAACAGGGTCGATTCAAGGATCTGGTTGGGGGTGGCTTGCCTCTGACAAAAAAGGCCATTTAAAAATTGCGACGTGCGCCAATCAAGATCCCCTTCATGGTACAACGGGGTTGATTCCTCTCCTCGGGGTGGATGTCTGGGAGCATGCTTTTTACCTCGATTACAAGAATGCAAAACCCGAATATCTTGAAGCAATCTGGCAGGTGGTCAACTGGCCGGCAGTCGCCGAGCGCTACGAGAAAGCCCGCGGCTAAAGTGTTGTTCTATGGGGGAAACGACCTCTTCCCCCATTTATTTCGATTTGAGCCCAAAATTTCCATTCTCTTGCGAAGAGAAGCCGAATCGTCTACAATCAAGGCAATATTGTTTAACCTTAGCGATGTAAGACTATGAGGCTGTTTTCTCGCGATAAGCCGAAGATCAAGGTTCAAACCTCTAAAAAAGACGGCTTCAGCGGCTGGCTCAAGTGCACAGAATGTCACGATCTCATCCATGTGAATGAGCTGGGGCAGAATCTGAACTGCTGTCCAAAATGCGATCACCACTACAGGCTATCGGTTTCTGAGAGGCTTGCCCTTCTTGCCGACGAGGACAGTTTTCAGGAACTCTTCAGCGATATTAAGCCGCAAGACACCCTTAAATTTAAAGATTCCTCCCCTTACCCTACCCGTCTGTCCGAGGCAAAAGACAAATCGGGCCGAAATGAAGCAGTTTGCGTCGGAACCTGCCGCCTCTTGGGGCGGGCTGTTGCACTCGGAGTGATGGACTTTTCTTTTATGGGCGGTTCTATGGGATCTGTCGTCGGAGAGCGGCTGACTCTTCTTATTGAATATGCGCTCCACACCAAACTCCCCCTTGTCATTGTTTCGGCATCGGGGGGAGCCCGCATGCAGGAGTCGATTTTTTCTTTGATGCAAATGGCCAAAACATCGGCCGCACTTGCCAAACTTCACGAATCTAAGATTCCTTTCGTCTCAGTTTTGACCAACCCCACTTCCGGAGGTGTGACGGCCTCTTTTGCTTCTCTTGGCGATATTATCATCGCCGAACCCGGAGCTTTGATCTGTTTTGCCGGACCCCGCGTCATTGAGCAAACCATCGGAAGCAAGCTCCCGAAGGGTGCCCAAAAATCGGAATTTCTCTTGCAACATGGAATGATTGACTGTATTGTGAAAAGGCGGGAGTTAAAAACGAAACTTTCATGCATGTTGGCCTATATTACAGGAAATGAAGGGCATACTGGCGATGAGCTATTCCCTGCTGTAAAAACCCATCGCCATCGGGAACTATCCAAGCCGCCATCGACGCTAACCTACTCATTTAGCTCTCCGCAAGATTGAACTGATTTACCCCATGTGACAAAGAAGGACTTATGATGATTGACACCCTAAAAATTCCAACCACCGCTGAAGACGAAGGGAAAATCCCGACATACGGGACAAAAGAATCAGCGGGAGCCGATATCAGGGCGCACCTTTCTGAGACTGTGGTTGTTGAGGCAGGCTCTACTGCGTTGATACCAACAGGGCTTCGATTTGCCATTCCCCCAGGCTATGAAATTCAGATCAGGCCGAGAAGCGGGCTCGCTTTGAAACATGGTGTGACTGTTTTGAATACTCCCGGTACCATCGATTCCGATTATCGAGGTGAAATCAAAATTATTCTCATCAATCACGGTAAGGAAGATTTTGCGGTTGCTCCCAATATGAGGATTGCTCAAATGGTGGTCGCCCCGGTTATTCAGGCTCAATTCGCCCTCGCTGATCAATTGGAACTGTCAACACGCGGCGAAGGAGGTTTTGGCCACACCGGGCTTAATTAGTACACCGGCGCTAGACGATTATGATCAAGCAGTATCTCGACCCTAAGTATATTTTGTTTCTAAACGGCAAGAACCGCGATCAAGTGGTTCACTCTCTTGTTGAGAGCTTAGCAAAAGGAAGCAAGGTATCTGATGCGAAAGCTCTTTTCGATGCGATTATCGAAAGGGAAAAAATTGTGACAACAGGTATTGGGATGGGGGTGGCTATCCCCCACGCAAAGCTTCAAGACTACGATGATTTTTTTATCGCCATCGGAATCCTGGAAAGCGGCGTAGACTGGGATGCGCTCGATAATAATCCGGTGCGCCTTGTATTTTTGATCGGCGGCCCGGACGATAAGCAAACCGAATATCTTCAAATTCTCTCCAGCCTCACTCTCGCAGTCAAAGACGAAGAGCGTCGAAAAAAAATTGTCAATGCCCATTCTCCTGAAGAGGTCGTCAAACTCTTCGAGAGGTTTTAGAAGGAGGAACTTTATGGATCTGAAAATCGACGATGTCGCCGACCTGCTGAATGTGTCCGATGCTACAGTTAAAAAATGGCTGAGCGACGGAAACATCCCTTCCTACAAGTTGAATGACGAGGTTCGCTTCAGTCGTACTGAAATCGAAGACTGGATTGTTAGAAACGATTCTGACACAGAGCAAAGTCTTGAAGAACGCCACAAGACCGGCGGGGCAAAACAGTACGCGCTTTTCAGGGCCGTCCACAAAGGAGGCGTCATCCAGAACGCTCAAGGGGCGACAAAAGACGAGATCATCCGCTCCTCATGCAAGACAATTAGCCAGCACCTACATTTCGATGCAGATGTGATGAGCGACCTTTTGCTTGATCGAGAAAAGCTTATGCCGACAGCACTCAACAACGGGATTGCCATTCCCCATACAAGAGAAATTACGTTCAATACGCACTTCGATGCTGTGACTGTGGTATTTCCTGAAAAACCGATCGATTACGGCGCCCTCGATCATAAGCCGGTGCACACTCTCTTTTTCTTATTTGCTTGCGACGATAAGCGCCACTTGAATTTGCTGGCAAAAATTGCCCACTTAAGCCGCGATCCCAACTCTTTGGACTACCTCAGGAAAAAGCCCTCCAAGCAAGAGCTTTTGAGCTTTGTGAAACGATGGGAAGAGGGAATTTCTTAGACTGATGACCGCGCGGCTGAAGCCCATAGGAGAGGGGGAATTTCGCCTCAGACGCTCTCAAAAAGTCGCGAAAGGGCAAAGCCGCTGCAATGAAAAGAATCTGATTGTTTGATTTTCTGTCGTATCACGGCTAAGGGTTTCGAGCGCTGCCACGACTTTCTCCTTTAACTCCCCCATTTCCTCCTTCACAGGAAGATTATTCACAATTGTGAGCCGATCGAACAGGGTCAAAAATGTTTTATGGGACACAATTTTGATCAAGGTATTGATCGCATCCGTTTTTATTTCAGCGGCCACTCCCGGCTTATCTGCCAGGAAGAGCAAAAAGTGACTTGCAGACTCTCCGTAATTCTCCCCTTGGCCATATTTGTCAAGAATGAATTTCCATCTGGTATAGGCATGCTTTTGCCATTCGGCGTCAATATCGGAATGGTTCATGCAGCAGGCAACCCCCATCAATAAATCCTTCATGTATTTAGGTTCCCTCCTGTGGACTGATTGGATTTCAATCAAGTCATAAATTCTTTGATGAAGGGAAGCGGGAAGTGCCTGTGACTGCTGCCAGTTCTGGATAACGTCGACCAGCTGGGGGAGAGTGTCTTCGATAAGGGACACTTTGCTTTCTGAGAAAAGAAACGCAAAATCGAGAAAAAGAACAAGAATGTTGTGATCACGTGTTTTATGGGCTACGTTCAATATGTGAGACAAAAGAGCCAAATTCTCTACACGGCCACTCACAAGCCGAGATTCGAGCCAATCAAAACAGATGATCTTCTCGCGTCGATTCAAGTAGTGGTGATTGTGTAGTTGAGCGATCACATTTTTGAGCGCCCACCTATGGGTCAGCTGGTTTTGAACGATCTCGTAAGAACCCCTTGTTGGGCCCGAACCTTGGTTAATCATCATGACTTCATTTTCAATGATATTAGGGGACGTCTTCAAATTTGAAGACGTCCCCTAATACTTAGTTAATAAAGTTTTTCTAAAAATTCGAATTCTAAGCCGCCGGGATGAGCCGATTAAGATCGGCTCATCGCGGCGCTTATAATGCCGAATTTGATCAAAAACTTTTTATAAGGTGTACTAGCCTCTTTACGACTTTGATGCCGTTTTTTTGGCAGACGTCCGTTTTTTTTGTGGAGATTGCTCCTTTTTTTCTTTAAAAAGGAGCTTATCTTTTCCTGCGGAAATCGAATAGAATTGCGGCTCATCCGGGTGGCGCAGGATTTCGTCGGTAAGAGGATCGACAAGTAGCTCTTCTATTTTTCTACGGAGAGGCCGAGCCCCGTATTCTGACTGGAAACCTTCATCAATCAAAAATTCTTTGGCCTTTTCGTCGATCTCGATTTCGATGTCGCGATTGCGGAGACGCTCCATGACTTTTTTCACTTCTATATCGAGGACGCCTTTTAAGTTTTCCTTGGTCAATTGGTGGAAGATCACGAGACCGTCGAGGCGGTTGATGAATTCCGGCTTTAATTTTTTGTTCGCCTCGCTTGTGATTTTTTCCCTTATCGTCTCGTCGTCCATCCCTTCATCTGAAACACCGAAACCGATTTCCGTCTGCCTTTTGATCAGATCGGCTCCAATATTGGATGTCATAATGACAATCGTATTTCTGAAATCAACTTTACGGCCCTGTGCGTCAGTGAGACGTCCTTCTTCTAGAATTTGGAGAAGCATATTCATCACGTCGGGATGGGCCTTTTCAATTTCATCGAAAAGAACGACAGAATACGGACGCATGCGGACCCTTTCCGTCAGTTGCCCCCCCTCCTCATGACCGACATAACCTGGAGGTGACCCCGTCATTCGCGAGACAGCAAATTTTTCCATGTATTCCGACATGTCCATTTGAATGAGAGCATCTTCTCCGCCAAACATGTTGCGTGCAAGGAGACGAGCGAGCAAAGTCTTTCCCACGCCGGTCGGCCCAAGAAACATAAACGCCCCGATAGGACGATTCGGATCTTTGATGCCGGCTCGGCTTCGCCTTATCGAACGGCAGACGATCTCGACGGCATCTTTTTGTCCCACGATCTCTTTGCGAAGATCTTCTTGCATATGGAGAACTTTTTGCGTCTCCCCTTCGGTCAGCCTGTGCAAAGGGATGCCGGTTTGTTTCGCCACAATTTCCGCGACTTCATCAGCGTCGACGATGGCGGTTTGCTCTTGTTTTGTGCTCTCCCAATCGGCGCGAATGTCGTCTAGCTTCTCTCTCAACGATTTTTCTTTATCGCGAAGCTTGGCGGCTTTTTCATATTCCTGTTTGCTGATGGCCTCGTCTTTTGCAAGACGCGTTTCTTCGATTTCAGCTTCGCATTTTCCCATTTCCTCTGGTTGATCGAGGACATCAAGGCGCGACTTGGCCCCGGCTTCGTCGATGATGTCGATCGCTTTATCAGGAAGAAAGCGGCCGGTGATGTAGCGGTCGCTAAGACGCGCAGCCGCATCAATCGATTCATCAGTGTATATGCAATGGTGATGCTCTTCATATTTACTTTTCAGCCCCCCGAGAATCTGGACGGTCTCGTCGACCGAGTTGGGAGGAACAAGCACTTGTTGGAAGCGCCTTTCAAGCGCGGCGTCTTTTTCGATGTGCTTGCGGTATTCTTCGGAGGTTGTGGCGCCGATACATTGAATCTCTCCCCGGGAGAGAGGAGGTTTTAAAATGTTGGAAGCATCAATTGCCCCTTCGGCCGCACCGGCGCCGACAATCGTGTGAAGCTCGTCGATGAAAAGAAGAATGTTTCCATTTTTTTTAATTTCATCCATGACCGCTTTGATCCGCTCTTCAAACTGTCCCCGATATTTGGTTCCGGCAATCATTAACGGCAAATCCAGGGTGATCAAATGTTTCTTCCTCAAGTTATCGGGTACGTCTCCCCTTACGATAGCTTGAGCCAATCCTTCAACAATCGCGGATTTTCCCACTCCCGCCTCTCCGACGAGTACGGGATTGTTTTTTTGCCTGCGGCACAGGATGAGAATGAGCCGTTCTATCTGTTCCTGCCGTCCAATGACCGGATCCATCTTCCCTTCGCGGCATCTTTCCGTGAGGTCGTATCCATAAGCTTTGAGAGCCGGCATCTTGTCCGTAATGGAGGTGGGTCCTTTTTCGAAGGAGCTTTTCGGTCCTGCGCCGGCGACTGCAGGAGGTGCACCAGCCGGGGGAAGTTGGAGGTTGAAAGTCTCGAGTTCTTTTAACACCTCTTTTCTGACTTCCTTCAAATTCACGTTGAGGTTTTCAAGTACTTGCGCTGCCACGCCGTCTGTTTGTCTGAGAAGGCCAAGCAAAAGATGTTCGGTGCCGACATAATTGTGGCTCAAGTTGCCCGCCTCTTCGTTGGCATATTCGAACACTTTTTTTACCTTGCCCGTAAGAGCCGGATCTCCGTAAACTTGGATTTCAGGTCCGTAGCCGACAAGCTTTTCCACTTCATCCCGTACAGTTTCAAAGTCGATATTGAGATTGCGAAGGACATTCACTGCCACTCCCTGGCCGAGCTTAAGCAGGCCAAGCAGGACATGTTCGGTTCCCAAATAATTGTGATTGAGGCGCTGCGCCTCTTTTTTGGCAAGCTTTATGACCTGTTTTGCCCTGTTGGTGAACTTGTCAAACATAAGATGCTCTCTTTGTTATTGAAGAAGGAAGGCTCCTAATTTGATTGTAGACTGCCGCTGTTTTTTCGCGCAAACTTCAACCCCGCTGAAAAACCGCAAGAGAGGCAGTCATTGACCGAAACCCCTTCAAAACAGTTGCCTATTACCGCAAACTGATCTGAAAAAGAATAAATCTTTTTTTGAATTGCCTGCACTTTCTCACTGTGCCCGACAAGATATTGAGGAAGGGCGTTCGTCTGCCTCTGGTGCTTAAGGACATCGGGACTTTTTTTGATGCCGAGATGACGCTCAAGCGCTTCAAGAACAGCATCTTGATCAAATTCATTCATCATAACGGTCAGACGCGTTTCGGCCGCTTGTTGATTTTGAGAAGGAAAGGCGCTGGAATCGAAAACGACCCCCAGAATCTTTTCCTTTTCTTTAGTGGGAATTAGGTAGCCGAAACCATTTTTTTGCAAAACATTTTCCCTATACCCGACATGAACGACCGACAAAGACGCCATCGGAATTGACTCAAGCCCGCGGCACAAATCTTCGTCGTGAATTTCCATCAACTTTCCTAGAGTCTCAGCCGGCAGCGCTGACACGACTGCCTCCGCATGGAAGTTGCCGCGAGGTGTGGCAAGTTCAAAGAAGCCTCCTTGCTTCCTGATTGCTGTGACAGGCGTTTCCAGCTGCCATTCAATATCGAGCCGATCGGCGATGCATTCAACAAGTGTTGAAAGACCTCCCTGGAGAGTGTAGAGGCTCGATTTTTTGACTTTTTTGATAAAAGGAGTGTCTTCGCCTCTCTTTTTTTGAAAGAGAAGGGCTTTGGTAATTGATCCCCTCTCTTTTTCGTACTGGAATAGCTTAGGGAAACACGCTTTCATCGAAAGGCGGTGAATATCGCCGGCATAAATTCCCTTTGTCATGGGATCCACCAGCTGGTTTGTGACAAAAGAACCAAGCCGTCGATTCATAAAAGAGGCAATCGATTCATCCGCGCAGCTCCCCTTCGGTTTTGCCCACTCGGTCAAAAGGGAAGGGAATGCGCGCCAGAGCCATGGTTTTCCAAGCGCCTCAAGTGCTGACCTTGGAAGCTGATGGAGAGATCCATCGCAAAATAAAAAGCGGGTATGCGCGGCTTTTGCTCCCAAAACGACCTCTCTTTCAAGACCAAGCTCTTGAATCAATCTGAGCGTGTCTTCACCGCCGTGGGGCCTTAGGCTCCTCGGTCCCTTTTCAAAGAAAAAACCGTCTTCTCGAGTCGACTGGATCCACCCTCCAAGCCTTGAAGATTTTTCGAAAAGGATGATGGGCCGCTTAGTTGTTTTGCGGAGCGACCAAGCTGCTGCAAGTCCTGAAATACCTCCGCCAAGGATCGCAATCATGCGTATGACTTTAACTCAAAAAAAAATATTGGTCAAAGTCGAGACGATCAATCGCCGGCTAAATTGCGTGTGATAAACGTATGGTAGGTTAAGTTTCGGATGTAGCGCTCAGCTAAGACACAGCCAAGAACGAACGCAACCACTGTGGATAGAAAATAGCCATAGCCGTAGTACGCAAAGCCTAGCTGCAAAGTCAAAATGGTAAAAATCGTGTTCGTCACAAAAAATGTCGCAGCGATGATCAGCGAGTCGTTCCGATCGTCGAAATAAGACAAGACAATGATCAAAAACAATGTCAGTATCTGAAACGTCGCCCCCAAAACACCAAAACGAAAAATCCCGATTTGCACCAAATTGAGCCCGACGATCTCCATAATCGTCGGCGCCATTAACACCGTAAAAAGGCAAATCCCCCCTTGAAGCAAAAGGAGTGTTCTCGCGTTCGTCATGAGATTTTTTATGAGCTCTTTGTAATTCTTTTCGATCGTTTTATAGGGGTCGTGCTGCAAAATTCCCTTGAAATATGTCACGTAATACTCGAAAAAAGTTGTCTCCTGTTTCACGAGAAAGAAAGCAAAAGCAGGGATGATTGTCAGGTAAGCAATGAAAAGAGACATATCGTATTCGGGATAGTTGATGAGGCCGATAGATAAGACCCGCCTCTCGGGAGCAAACCACATAATCCACTTGTCGATCCATATGCCAAAATTATAAAATGTTCCCATCAGCACCACTTTCCAATACTTTTTTAGCGGGTCGATCAAAAAGAAAACCGCCCCTTCTTGCAAGGGATATTCCACAAAAATAATAGCGATGAAGGAGCTTAAAATGATCGCAAGCCCCGCTGTAAAGCCGAAAAGAAGTCCTGAATCACCGATAAAACCTGTAAGAGCATAGCCCAATACAATGGCCAAAAACATGCCGGCGACAAAGGAATAAGTAATTGCAGAATAATATTTTAACGAAGAGATGAAAACCATGGAAAGCCAGATGCCGGAAATGAGCACAAAGTTGGCCACTGAAAGAAGCTTCCACTCAAGGCTCATCGTGGTGACAAGTCCGTAAAAAAGCGTGGAAATGATCAAAGAAAAAACGAGCTGGATGGATAAAACAGCAATCAAAAGGTTCGAGACGCGTGTGACCTTCAGCTCGTAAAAATCATCGGCAAGCATTCTCGTCGCAAGCATCGTGAGCGGAGCGGAAAACGCTAATGAAAAAGAAAAATTATAGAGAATAATCGTCCTGAATTCCTCAATATACTCTGTCAGCCGCCAAAAGCTTCCCACATAATAGAAGGCCCATACAGTCAAAATCGTCAAAATCCAAGGACCTGAGGACGCAAAAAGAGCGTGCAAATAGCCGCGAATCATACCCCCGACATCCTGCCGTCTTGTCAGCTTCCTTAAAACAAATCCTATTCCTGCCATGAGACTTTAGCCCCCATCAAGTCGCTGTATATCGCATTATATGCCTCTATCTGCATGTGCTTATTGTAATAGCGCTTGACTCTTTTTTGAATCGACTCGCTATACTGATTGTAAATTTGATCCTGCGTGAGGAGAATAAACGCTTCTTTCGCAATTGCTTCCGGGTTGGCGAGCGGACAGATCACCCCTCCGGGACCAAGGGGAGGATCTTCATCGCTTTTTCCGTAGACAACTTCGCTGCACGACCCGACGTTAGTTGTGATGCAAGGGATGCCGGCGGCCCCGCCCTCTAAAATCGAGAGAGGCTGCCCTTCGCTGATGCTCGTCAAAACTAAGAGGTCAATTTCAGGAAGGTACTCCGTCACGTCGACACGCCCTGTAAATGTGAGGACATCCTGAATTCCGAGGTGATCGACAAGCTCTTGACACTCATCGTAATAATCGGGGTCTTCCTCGAAGCCTCCGAGAACCCATGCCCGGAGTTCAGGAATTTTAGCTTTGAGTATGTTGACAGCATTGATAAAGCTTTTGACATCTTTAATCGGCACCACCCGGCCGATCAGCGCAAGGGTCGGCGGATGAACATGCTTTCGTTCGATGGCAGAGAAACGCTCGTAATTGATCCCGTTTGATATGGTGATCACTTTTTGAGGATCCGCCCCTTCGCTGATTTGCACGTCGCGATTGCCTTCGTAGAGGGTGATGATTTTTTCGGCCGCTTCGTAGCTCGTTTTCGAAAGGCCGGAAAAGGTGTCGATCCAAAAATCTTTTAAACGTTTCAAAAAGTAAGGATGGTCGACCCGCATATCTTGAGAATGGAGATCGTTGAACCATTGCGTTGCTGTGACTTCGATGCGCCTTTCGTTGGTATAAATACCATGCTCGGTCAAGAGGCAGGGAGAGCCGGTCGCAATATGAGCCCGGGCCATGTAGGCTCCCGCATACCCTGTGCAAAGGGAATGGTAAATTTTCGCTTTGGGGATATCGGCGAGCATGATAGAGAAAAACGATCCCAGCAGGCATCGCCAGCTCCAAAAAAAGTTCAAAAAACTGGTCTCTTGTGTCGTCGAGTGATACATGCGGACCAGCATCTTCCAAGCCTCGGGCGAATTCATAAGAATCGTTGACCCGAGGGCAACACCCGGCCTTGCCAGCGTTTTTTCCGCCTCTTCCAGCCACCTGAGCACCCGGTCGCCGCACTGCATATTCAGGATGACTCTTTCGAGACTTTGAAACAGTTCTGCCGTTTGCTCCTTGGGCAGGCTACTGACGCCCTCGGGGAGAGTCTGCAACCACAAATTCATAAGCCCGGTCACATTCGAGGGCAGCTCGTATTTCAAGACGGGCTGCGTTTCATTGGGGGGAAGAATCGACACGAGAGTAAAGGTATAGTCTTTATGGTTGCGGATAAGCTCATGCGCCCACTGCGCCACCCCGCCCGAGACGTAAGGGTAGCTTCCTTCAAAAATCAAGCAAATGTCTGCGTCATCACTCATCGCCATTTCAACTTCTCATCACATTTTCTTGCACCCCCGGGGTTCCCCAGGAGAAGAGGATATCTTGCCCTTTTTCGGAGGGGTCTTCCTCTGTTGACTTCATAATTTCATTAAAATGTTCCGCGGCAAACTCTCTTAACTTGCCGTAGTTTTTCTCCCGGAAATAGATCTCCATTAATTTAAAGTAACCCTCTCTGTTGGTTAACTGATCCGTTTCAATCAAGTATTGGATTTTTTCCTGAGCCTCTTTGTATGATCCCATTTCTAAAAGCAAGTCAGCCACCTTATACTGGACAGCGAAATCGTTTGGGACATACTCAAGATATTCTTCGTATTTTTCCAGAGCGGATTTTTTAAATTCTATCAGCCTCTCGGCTTCAAAGACATCGAAGCGCGAATACTCTCTCATTTCATTGGCCAGCGCAAGGACCGCTTCCGGATCTCCCGGCCGGTCGTTGTAACTTCGTTCACATTGAGAGAGTCTCTTGTAGAACCGGTCTTCGAGACTTGAAATCGCAGTCGCCGCTAATACCCTGACGGAGTTGCTTTCGTCGACAATCGCGAGCTTAAGTGCCGAGATAAATTCCGGCCGGTAGTACTTCAAAATATTTTCTATCGCAATGAGCTTTTGTTTTTTCGTCCCGAACAGCATCACCTCTTTCAAGGGAATGACTTCGCTCTCGGAAGCGCCCCCTTCCATTCCCGTTCGAATTCTATGCTGTAAAATATCAGCTTCGGATTTTTCGATTTCAGGCATTAATTCACGGATCAGTGCATAGACCGATTCAGAGCTCATGAGGTAAATGGAATAAAGAGCGATCGAGAGGATGACCATAGCGGCTCCGATGGGTCCCAGCGTCCCAACAAAAAGCGTTGTCAGATAAAACAGGCGCCCTCCCCATTTTATGACGTTGAAGAAAAAGCAAAGCGCAACAACGAGAAAATGAGCCGCTAGCGCTAAAAATAAAGAGATATGACCACTGAGAAATAATAATAAGATCGCAGTCTCGAAAACAAGCGCGACACTCGTGACAACTAATGTAAAAACAAGCTGCGCTTTGCTTGCGTGAACTTTCATCATACAGAAGCCTTTTCGACTTTTTTAATTTCAAGGCGCCATTTCGCATTGTGAAGCTTGGGATCTTCCTTGAGCTTTTTCTCGTAATCTTTTTTCAGCCTCTTAATCGTGCTGTCATCGCGTCCAGGAATTAGAAGGGAATAATGAAGGTCATCTTGCCCCAGCTGAAAAACTTCACCAAGAGCGGGAACTCCTTTTAAAAGAAAGTACTCCAAATCGGCACGCACTTCCTCCCTTGCCTGAGCGTCAACTTCGCAAGTCACGTCCAGCTCCCAAAGAGCTCCGCTAAGCTGCGCCGCTACATGCGACACATACTCCTTTTGAATCCGGTAGAGAGCATACGAATACACCCCTTTTCTTGTACTGGCATAAATTTTTGTGCGGGAGAGCCAGTCGTAGGTTTGCGCGTTCGCAAATGCCGCGCCGATTAAATCCGTCAACGCGTCAACCACCCAAAGAGTGCTGATGTTCAGATCATAAAAGTTGATCTCTTCAATTTTCAGCATTCCATAAATTGTTCCGCTGTCGTTGTCAATGATAGGAGAGGCCACCAGGCCTTCGCCTCCCAGTACCGCTTCATCTTCCGGATTCGTGACGCAGAGGAGATGTTTCTTACTGACAATCGTTGTATAAATGGGGTGCGTATTGAGAAAGCGCCTTTGGTAGGGCTCGCTATCGCCCCATCCTTCTGAAAGCATCACTTCGAAGCCATTTTCCGAAAACGTGTAAATCGAAAACTTTTTCGGTCCGATGATTTCGTTGACCATCTCCAGCAAAGACATAAAAATCTGCGCCGGACTCATTGACTCCATGTTTTGCAACGCTTTGATCGAGAACGAAAAGCTTCGCACCTGGCTGACGAACCGCACTTCGAGATGCTCTTTTTTTTCCTTAAGGATCTGATAGGCCTCTGTCACGTCCCGGGCATTCCTTTCGGAATTGACAGCCACCTCTTTGAGCTTATCCCGTTCATTGATCAATCTCATGTGAATTTCACCAAGCACAAGCGCTGCCACAAACCAAAGAGCCGGATTCAAGGCAAGGCGGGCGTTATATTGAAAGAGCGACTCGTTGAACTGAATTTCCGGAATGTTTCCAACATAAAGGGCGATCGTCGAGAAGATGGCAGCGACGATTCCTTCTACTGTCCCGTATTGAACAGTGACAAGCAAAACAATAATCCAAAAGGGGTGCGGGTTCAGCCCTTGAAAACGGTCCGCGGCCGCAAACAAATAATCGACGATTAAGACAATGGCGATAAAGGCGATGGTTTCGACCAACGCCGAAACGCGAATTCCAAAAAAGGTGCGCTGCTTTTCTTGAACAAGGAGGTCGGCAAAAACGCTCATGGCTTATGTCCTATTTTACGGCCTTTGACCTGAATGCGCTCAATCAGCACTGTTAGCATATCCCTCTTTTCCTCCCATGCGTAAAAAGAAGCATTCAGCAAGACCCGATCGCTTATGCTCCTCTATATCAAATACAATGAAATTATCACACTCGGAACTGTTTCTTTTTAAGGTTTTCCTTGATCCAATTGGTGCGTAAACCTTAAATTATCGGGAAAAAGGAGCCTTGCGATGAGCATGACAAAAGCCAATTCCAGTTCTGAAAGCTTATTTGAGGAGTGGCAACCCGAAAACCTATCGCTTGAAATGAAAGAGATTCTCGGGAAAGTGGCCAACACCATCCGACAACTTTCCATGGATGCGAACGAAAAAGCAAATTCAGGACACCCGGGCCTTCCCCTTGGCTGCGCTGAAATCGGCGCCTATCTCTGGGGCTATGGAATGCGCTTCAACCCCAAGAATCCCAATTGGCTCGGTCGCGACAGATTCTTCCTTTCGGCTGGACATGGCTGCCTTTTGCAATACTCTTGCTTGCACCTTGCCGGCTATGACCTCTCTCTTGAGGAGCTCAAAAACTTCAGGCAGCTCCATTCTAAGACACCCGGCCATCCCGAAAAGCTGGACACGCCCGGAATTGAAACAACGACAGGTCCTTTAGGCCAGGGTGTGGGCAACGCCGCCGGAACCGCTCTTGGCCTTAAGCTTTTAGGTGAGAAATTTAACGCCGAAAAGATCAAACTGTTTGACAATAAGGTCATTGCACTCGCCGGTGACGGCTGCATGATGGAGGGTATTTCCTCTGAAGCGTCGTCGCTAAGCGGCCACCTGAAGCTCGATAACCTCATCTTGATTTACGATTCTAACAATGTCTGCCTCGACGGCCCCCTTGCCGAGTGCTGCTCCGAAGACACCTTAGCCCGCTACAGAGCATACGGATGGGAGGTCTTCGAGATCGACGGACACGATTTTGACTCCATCCACCGTGTTTTCAGCCAAATTCGCCACCATCAAGAGCGCCCCTGCTTTATCTTAGCGCATACCATTATCGGAAAAGGGGCTCCCAACAAAGCAGGCACCCACAAAGCGCACGGCTCCCCCCTTGGCGAAGAGGAAGTCAAAGCAGCAAAAGCGGCCCTCGGCCTCCCCGACGAGGAGTTCGCCATTCCTCAGGCGGTCAAAAAATATTTCGAGAGCAAACAAGACGATTATCGACGCCTTGAAGAGGAGTGGAACCAAAAATTTGAGGAGTGGTCACAGTCGCATCCCGATAAAGCGGCCACATTCAAACAAATGCTCGAGCAAAAAGTTCCCGACGACATCGAAGATAAGCTCAACCGGCTCGAAATCAAGACTCCTTTCCCGGGAAGAAAAGCGTCTCAGGCCGTCGCCTCATTTTTAGGAGATGAACTCCCCTACCTCTACGGCGGTTCGGCCGATCTTTCCTGCTCGGATATGACGATGATGAAACAATTTCCTCTTGTTAAACCGGGGATATTCACGGGCCGCAACATCAAATTCGGCGTCCGTGAATTTGCAATGGGCACAATGGCTGTCGGACTCAATCTGACACAAATGATCCTCCCCTTCGTCGGCACATTTCTCACTTTTACCGATTATATGCGAAACTCCATTCGACTCGCCTCATTGCAAAAGTCGCAAGTGATCTACCAAATGACTCATGATTCAATCTTTCTAGGCGAAGATGGCCCAACACATCAACCAGTCGAGCACTACGCCTCATTGAGAGCAATACCCAACCTCCATTTCATCCGGCCGGCAGGCAATCATGAAGTGAAAATGGCCTGGATCGCCGCCCTTCGCTATCAGGGTCCAACAGTGCTTGCCCTTTCCCGCCAAAATATCCCCGAAATGCCCGAAACCATTGTTCCATATGCGGATGGTTTAGGGCGTGGGGCTTACATTGTCAAGCAAGAGTCGGAGGGAAAACCTAGCTATACCCTTATGGCCACAGGCTCGGAACTTTCTCTTGCCCTCGACACCGCCAAGGAGCTCGAAAAGAGAGGGCTCCCCACTCGGGTCATTTCCATGCCCTGTTGGGAGATTTTCGACCAGCAAGATAAACAGTACCAAGATAAAATTCTTGGAGGAGATATCGGCACGCGCGTCGCGATTGAAGCGGGCGTCGATTTGGGATGGCACAAATACATAGGGCGGGACGGCATCGCGATTTGCATGGAAGGATTTGGCACATCGGCTCCTTTCCGCGATATTGTCGAAGAGTTTGGCTACAATGTCGATGCGATATTGGAGCGAATCCTTTAAAAGATGCGCTACCTCGATGCTTTAAACGGAAACAATCAAGGGCGCCCCCCCATCTGGATTATGCGCCAAGCGGGGCGCTACATGCCCGAGTATCGCGCTCTACGCGCCAAGCACACTTTCCATGAAATGACCCACAGCCCCGAACTGGCTGCTGAGATCACAAAATTGCCGATCGATCGATTTGGGTTTGATGCCGCCATTATCTTTTCCGACATTCTGGTAATTTCGGAAGCGCTCGGACGCCCTTTTGACTTTGTCGATGGCGTAGGCCCGGTTCTAAAAAATCCCGTCACTCCAAAGACGCTGGGTCAACTGGAAAAAGCCGCCTCTCTCAATTTCGTTGCCGATGCGATCGCCAAAGCGAAAGAGTCGCTCGACGTGCCGCTGATTGGGTTTTGCGGCGCGCCCTTTACAATCGCAAGCTATATGATTGAGGGGGGCAGCTCGAAGGACCTGAAAAAAACGAAGCAGTGGATGTTTTCCGACCCCGCTTCCTTCCATGACTTGCTCTGCATCTTGACCGACGCCATCACGCAGCACCTCAAAAGTCAAATTAACGCGGGCTGCGACGCTCTTCAAGTCTTCGAAACATGGTCTTTGCAACTCGGCCTTTCGGATCTTAGAGAGTTTTCATTTCTTTACTTAAAACATATCATACACTCTGTTGACGCGCCCATTACCCTATTTGGACGGGGCACCGCCGGATATATTGAAGAGCTTGCCGCTCTAAAGCCGGCGGCTTTGGCCCTCGACTGGTCCTGCGACATGACGAAAATAAGAAAACGGGTGCCAAAGTCTATAGCTCTACAAGGAAATCTCGACCCCCAATGCCTCTATGCTCCACCGGAAAAAATTGCCCGGGAAGCGAGAAGGCTTTGTGAAGGGATGAGACATGACCCGTCATTCATCTTTAATTTAGGACATGGCATCCTACCTGATATTCCTCCCGAAAATGTTCACACCTTAGTCGAGACTGTCAAGGAGTTCTCATGCGAGACTTTATCGTCCCCTACCTAAAGTCACTACGCGAAACCATTATTGATACCTTCCAATCCCTTGAACCTCACGCCATTTTCGATCGTAGGGACTGGAGCTACCAAAATGGAGACGGCGGCGGTCAGATGGCTGTCATCCGAGGCGAAATTTTTGAAAAAGCAGCTGTCAATATCTCTTCTGTCGGCGGAAAGACATTCCCGGGTAGCGATGGTCAAGGACCTTTTTTTGCAACCGGCGTGAGTTTGATCACCCACATGATGAATCCCCATGCTCCGACAGCACATTTTAATCTCCGCTATATTGAAACGCCTGAGAAAACGTGGGTCGGCGGCGGGTACGATCTTACCCCTATGGGATATCCCTATAGCGACGACACAAACCACTTCCACAGCACAGCCCGTAACGCTCTCGATGCGATCGACCCCGAGCTGTACCCGAAATTACAGAAAAACGCCGCAGAATACTTCTATATCCCCCATCGAAAGAAAGAAAGAGGAGTCGGCGGCCTCTTCTTCGACCATTACGCCCTCGACGAAGAGGGAAAAACGCTGGCCATGTGGCAAGCCGTCGGCAATTCATTTCTAGAAGCTCTTCTTCCTATCTACAAAAGACGCATCGAGACCCACTACACTCTGGAAGAAAAAGAAGAGCAATACAAATTCCGCGCCCACTACGCCGAGTTCAACCTCGCCTACGATCGCGGCACAAAATTCGGCTTTCAATCAGGCGGCAACCCCGACGCCATCCTCTGCAGCATGCCTCCTGTCGCCAAGTGGTGACGTTTGGAGGCACTCGCCTTTAGTTTTCACATTCGTGTGGCGGATTCGAGGGCATCCACATCGAGATGGCAGATGGTCTTTAAGTGGCGGGTGATCTTTTCGACGTCCCAATCCCACCATGCTATGTTTTGAAGCCGGTCGATCGTTTCGGGATCGAAACGCATTTTTACGACTTTTGCGGGATTTCCCGCCACAATGGCGTAAGGGGGCACATCTTTTACCACGACAGCTTTTGCAGCGATGATCGCCCCGTTGCCGATCGTGACGCCGTTTTTGACCAAAGAGTCGTAGCCAAACCAAACGTCGTTTCCGACAATGATATCTCCTTTAACTGGGAGATCGAAAACATTGAACGCCTCTTCCCACCCTTGTCCAAAAATGGGGAAGGGGTAGGTGCTGATGGCATCAAGCTTGTGGTCTCCTGTCATGATGAACTTGGTTTCAGCGGCAATCGCGCAAAACTTGCCGATTTTAAGCTTCACTTTTGAAAAGTCATAATTATAGAGGACGTTATACTCTTCAAAACGGTCGGGGCCGTAGCGGCGGTCGTCAAAGTACGTGTAGTCTCCAATATAGATGTTCTTGGCTTTCACAAAATTTTTGAGAAAAACAAGTTTTTTGTCACCCTTAAGCGGGTAAATCCCCTCCGGGTCTGGACCCATAGGTACAGGCATAAAGCCTCCTTATTAAAGGAAATGTTTAAGTGATGAAAAGTAGGCAGGTTAGAAAGAAATTATATGCCGATCATAAACGATCATCAGATAAATTTCCACAGTGTATTTGATGATCTCTTGATGCAAGCCCGTTCTGACGAGCCAGGTCAATAGGGAATTTTGAAGTCGGCGATAAAGCGGTCAACGGATTCATTTTCGAACTGGGAACTGAAAGTATGGAGCCAGCTTAAGTTGAGCTGCGGGCCGCATTGACTTCCAAAGTGGGTGACAAAACCGGCGATCGGACCGACATCTCCCCTTGCAATACGGTCCCACGACGCTCCGCCGAAGCCTTCAATCCAAAATGTGGGACAAAACACTTTGTTAAAGCTAAGCTGCCAGACATGCGTTTCTCTTGAGACAATGTCGAGCGGCGTGATTTCGGTTTGCAGTGTTGGACTGAAGATCCGCTTTTCTTTTGTGACATATTGGGAGTCGATATAGTAGTTGAAAAAGACAGCAGCCTCGTCGCCGAGGGCTCGTCGAACCAAACTCAGCCGTCTGAAACGATAGTTCAATCCGGCAAGCAGCGTCCATGTTTGCGCCGCCTCTCCAAAGGTACGCAAATGATACCAGCGATAGCCGCCTCGGCCGAATATTTCAAGAAAGGGCCCATATTTTAACGAACGAAAAACCTCGACACGATCTTCGACTCCGTAGTCTATGATCGTTTGGGTGAATTCCCAAGTCAACTTGTGGTACCAAAGTCTTGCACTCCAGAGGCCCCACCAGTCAGGTCTTTCGTAGAAAAGTCCCGCACCCAGCCCTTCCCTCGACAAGAAACCCGAAAGTTCCAGTTTAAGACCATCTTGAAGGTTTCGCTCAATCGTCACCTCTCCGCGGGCTCTCGTCCCTTTAAAGTCGAAATTGATGCCGTCGAAGGCGCCGAGAGCGTCCGGAAGAACGAGTGTATCGGACTCAACTTTCAGTTTTCCCACGTACTCTTGATTGTAGCGATGCGACCACTCCAGTTCGCTGATTCTCTCAACTTGGAATTTGCCGGTCAGCTTGTATTCGCGCAGAAGGCTGATAAAAGAGGCTTTTTCGCAGAATATTTTTCTCTGAAGATTTTGAAGCTCCTCATTCCAAGGTTCCAAACGAAGCCCTTCCTCATACCATAGGACTGCATTCCACCATCTTCCGAGTGTCTGTTCGATGCTGGCTCTCATCTGCATAATTTTGGCATTCTTTGGCCATATTTGCTGCATGCGGCAGACCAGCCTCCAAGCCCTTTGAAGCTGGTTCATGTTTTCATAATAGAGCGTTTTAGTGAGCAGCAGATTGATCTGTTCTTTTTCCTGAAGCTCTGGATCGAGGTCAGGATCTTCGAAGGGATCGGTGATCGCCATAATGTAATTGGCCCGGCAGAATTTATCGAGCACCATAAGCAAGTTGGCGTAGTCGATTTTCATCCCGACATTTTTAGGGTATTTTTCCAGAAGCTCCTCGTAAAGAGTCAGCGATTTTGTGAAACATCCCATACGATAGAGCGCCTGCGCCTCAATCAGCTCGGAATAGGGGTCGCGATCCTTTTTCTTATCCAGAAGATACAGGGCCTGCCTTAAATATTTCCGCGACCAGTCCCAGTGGCGGAAAAACCAATAAATATCACTGTAAAAATACCAGCCGAGATAGTCGGGTTCCGGCGTTTGCAAATAGCGGCGAAGGTATCCAATTGCCTGGTGGAACTCAGCTCTGACGTATTTAACAAAACCTAAAAGGCGGAGTGCCGCCGGATCTTCCGGCTCTTGATCTAAAATCTTTTGGATCGCAATTTCAGCTGTCGGAAATAGGGCAAGATCGTACGACATCTGCGCGATTTTTCTGAGTCGCCGAAGATCTGTCTCGTTGCCGACGATGATGGCAAGAGCGTCTTTCATCTTCTGCCGCTCTTTTGCCTCCTGGAGGGCTTCGAAATAGGCAAGTCCTGCATCAGGATCTTCCTGCCATCCATTCGCTTCGGCAAGACCGGTGCCGATGTCCGGACGCTTAAGAAAGGTAAAGTACTCGATCCATCCCGCCAAGTCTTTACCTTGGGCATCTCGAGATTCTTCCACCATCCATTCGATTTGGTCGCTGGTAGGAGTGGGTCCCCAAAGAGCGAGCAACGTTTGCAGATCGGTGTTTTGATAGGGCTTATCTTTTGCCACAACTTTAAAGGGAATTTCGGCCTTTTCCTTGTATCCTTTGTCGATTAAGAAGAATCCGTACTCTCGTAATTTCGTCTCAGGCACCAGAGGGTCGCTCGACACTCTGACTAAAAAGTCTTCAAGCTCCTGATCGTAAAGTTCGTCTTGGTCTAAAGCCAAGATCAATGTATAAAAGTAGCTGTCTCTGACATCCACCCCTTGCCGTCTCAGGCTGCGGATGATTTTTAGCGCCTCTGCCGACTGTCCATTTAAAGCAAGAGCTCGTGCCATAATCATTTTGCTGTAAGAGGTCGACGCCAGTTGGTTGATCCGCTCTGCCAGTCGCATAGCCGTTTGACGCTGCTTGGTTTTCTCCGCAATAAAAAATAAATCGACATAGGTTTGAATCGGGATTTTCTCCCTCAGGGCAATCCGTCTTTCAAGTTCGTCAATTTTTCCTTGTGCAGCCAGGACCATAAACTGGGCTGTGATCAGCGGGGCCCCAGGAAAGCCCGGCTTCAGCGTATAATCACTGAGGAGCTTGTCGATGTCGTCAACCATATCTAAATTGATGTAGAGCTCAACAATATTTTCGAGAGACTCAGTGTCCGCTTCATTCATACTATCGATGCGGTTGAGTATGTTTCGAGCCACATCTTTATATCCGGATGAGTAAAGAAATTGAGCGATTTGCAGCTGGGCCACCTCGTCGTAACCCTCTTGTTCGATGAGGGCTTCTACCTGTTCTGCCGCTCCTTTTTCTGCAATGGCAACGCCTAAACGAATCAATCGATTTTGCTCAAGATAATCCTCGCCGAGGTTATCCTTCAAAAGCTTGGCAAGCTCCTGTTTTCGGTATGTGATCAGGTTGTCAATAAGCACCGTCAAGCGATTTTGCGGGACCTCTTTCATGTCGAGGCTTTGCAGCATATCCACGGCTAGTTCATCATTTTTTTCGAGAATCGCTAGTATCAGAAGGCGGCTGTAAAACGAGGGCAAAAGATGACCTTTTCGATACTCTTGCTCTAAAATGACGTAAATCCCCTTTTCATCCTCCTGCTCGATGAGAAGAGTCAATAAAAGTTCTAAATATTTCGGATTGCCCCGCTTTGATTCAGGAACCAGTTCGGAAAGAAACCGCGCTTCTGAAAGGAGGCCGGCATCAATCATTTTGTAAGACATCGAAATGATAGTTTCGACATCTTGGGGATGCTCTGTGGCATAGTTTGAGGCAAACAGGAAAGCTTCCAGCTGTTGATCGGTTGCCAAAAAGATATTCACAGCGAAATTTGCCGTCACATCGTCGATTTTATCGGCAGAAAAACGGGTCAGCATAGTCTCAACTGTCTCTAAAGCCAAATCGAGCTCTCCTCTTGCGGCGTATAATTCCGCAAGATCCCGAAAATCTTCAACGGTGGCTTCTTTTTCTTGAATTAGCTGCTCGAGAGCGTAGATTCGATCCTCCGATTCGTTAAGATCTTCGTACAGATTCTTAAGCTCTTGTAGCCTTGAGACTGTCGGTGCGAGCTCATAGATCTGTTCCAAGTTTCTCAAGTAGGCGTAAGGGCGGCTCACCCTTTTGTAGAGATCGCCCAAATAAAGCCTTGCTTCCAGGTCCTCAGGATTTTCTCTGACGTAAGCCTCGACCGTACGGATGGCTTCATCAGTATTGGCAAATTCCAAGTCCAACAAAACTTTTGGGACAACAGCCTGTCTCGTTTGTTCTTTTTGCCTAAAAAACTCATAGAACTCTCGAGACGATCGGTCAAACTGTCTGTCGTAGAAAAGCATCCAGGCAATATCTTCGCCGGATGGGAAAATATAAACGCTTAAGACAATAGCGCAGCCGACAAAAAGGGCGATTGCTGTGTAGTAGGCTTTCGGGTTCATATCAAGTTAATGGGCCTCCGAAGCATCTCCTCGGCAAAGCCGTCCCGCTCTTTATAAAAGTGTTGGAAATCTGTTTCGAATTATCGCTTCTATAAGCTAAAAGTAAAGAATTTGTTTATATTTTGGAAATCTCTACAGCGACGGGATCTAACCCTGAAAACTCCAGGATAAATGAAATCTGCCGATTTTCCGAAGAGACCACCAAAGGATCGCCTCGGTTTGTGGTCACAAGGTAATCGCCGTCCGACGGGACATTCCAAAGCATCGCCCCCTTCCCGAAACCGAAACTGTTAAACGCCGCTTTGTCTTGGCCAACTCGATTGAGGTCGGTCACTTGCCAACTGGACGCTATCAAATAAAAGTGCGGCTGTCGAGGATGTCTATGAACGTCGCGGTTGTTTTGAAGGGCGATTTTTGCCTCTTCTTTAGCTGCGGCATCGAGATAAACGTACAGAGACCCTTGAAAGTGGCGAAAACCGATCACACCTTCGGAGCTCGACAGGTTGACAGTTTCTGTCGTCGCCTCGTCGAAACGAATGGTCGACACTGTCCCCCGGTTTTTGATAATCCACTGATTGCCCCCGCTTTTTTCAAATTGTACACCGTAATAATCAAGACCCAAACGGGCAAATTGACTGGCTTTGATCGGAATGTATTCCTGAGTCTTAACAAACTCGATATTTTGCTCTAAGGCCTTAAGACTCGAGTACTTCTGACCACTGTAGATATGATAGTAGAGATTCATCGGGCGGAGTCTAATTGGTTTTTCAGTATTTAGAAATGTTTGGGGAAGCAAATTAAAGCCGAAAAAATTGCTTCGCCACAAATCGGTGTAAAGATTTTCATTCGCATTGGACGCGTAAACTTGACGAAGCCCTTTGACCTCTCGACCGAGAGGCGCCACCCAAGCGTAAGACGAATAGACCGTGTCAAACCTTGAGTCGCCGCCATTGATATTGAGGATATTGGCATCAAAGACGGCTCGAATCGCCTCGTAAAAAGGACGGCAATCACCCGACCATTGATAGAGGGCAACTTGTTTATCTTTTGGCGTAAAACTGTTGATCAGGTCGATCGAGCCGGAGACTTCAAGTTCTAAATCAAATGGTTGAAGAGCAAAGGCCCTCGGCACCTCATACACATCGTCAAAGGTCTTCCCTTCCTCTCTCCCCTGGCTTTTCAATATCTCTTCGCTGCTGATGCTTCCTTCTTGCTTATAGTAACTGTCATCGTCGAAATAGGCCCGCACACGAGCAAAAATTCCCCGTCCAAGCCAACTTCCGTTAGGATATAAATGAAGGAAGGGAACTTCATCTTCAGGCCTGTAATCTTGAAAAAATCCCCAATCAAAAGGGTGGGTGAAGGTATGAGAGGCCACCTCAACATGCGGAAGTTCAAAAATTTTACGCGCGATTGGCTGACTAGCATTCAGCGCAACCCAATCTAAGTCGACATCGGCACCGATCGGCGCAACTGTCACGGGGAGGTCGGGATATTTTTTGTAGATCTCTTCATAAAGAACTTCAGCAGAAATCGTTCCTCTTCGAAACGTGCCGATTTCCGTTTCGTTATTCCACCCGTCTCCATCGACATGGCTGTAATAAATGCGCCTGCCCGAAAGCGTTGTTGTATCGGGCTTCGGGGAAGTGGCCGTGCCAAAGGCTTGCCGAAAAAATAAAAAGGGGTTGATGTACCATTTCCTTGTCGTCCGTCCCCTTTCATAGAGGTAATAGGCTTCGTAGTTGTCGGCAACATATCCCCCGCCTGCGAAGGTCGCAACAAGGCAGGTGTTCGGAGGCTCTTTACGAGACGAGGTCGCGACCAATGCGCACTCAACGCTGCTTGATATAGGAATCATCTCCAAAAAGCCCGATAAAACGGACGGAAACTCCCGTTCAAAATCGGTCATGGCGAGATCAACCCTTTTGAGCGTCACATCGAAGGTCGCATCAACCCAGACTCCGGTTGTCCTGACCCCCAGCCGTTCCCAAAGCGCGTTGAGTTGATTCAAAGGAAGATCAATGACGGCCGGTTGGAAAGGAGCGTATCCCATGATGACGATCTTCTTTCCTTCGTCGAGAGCTGCCATCGTCCAGTCATAGAGCTTTTGGCCCTGTCTGTAAGGAATTTGTGTTTCACTGTCGAACCAAAATAAAATGCCTAACACATCGGACCGACCCGCTATGGCCGGCAGTGGTTTTTGGATATCGTAATACTCGAAAAAGAGGCCTTCGTGGTTACAAGGCATTTCCGCCAGCTGATGTGCACGGGAAAAATAGGGATCCTTGTCGACCTTGCTATCATAAAACGTCACAACGATGCGCGGTATTGGCTCAGCGGACAGACAGGCTGCAAAGAGAACAAACAGAACAAAAAATTGATGCCTCATGACCCTTTCCGACAACGAGATTTTTTTGATTTCGGGACAGTCCACGTCATGACGCCGGGGCCGAATTCTTCGGCTAACACTGCCGTCTCCCCCTTTGATGATCTGTCATCGACGTTTTTATGAGCCGAATTGTCAAAGTGGATAATGCGCTGCGATCTTTTGCCAAAAAGTCTCAATCTCAATCGTGCGCAAGACTCATTTTGGCTCCGGCACAATTTCGTTGAGTTTAATCGTGGCCACATAGGGGTTAAGGCCGTGCTTTCTGTTAATCTCATAGATCTGTTTGATGGTCTCTTTGTCACCGGGATCCCAGTAATCGAGTGCATAAAGCCCCAGTTTGGGATTGATGTTTTTTGCCTCTTGCAAAATTTTCAATTGCTCTTCGAAAACACCTTTCGGCTGCATCAGATACTTTTCGTTTTTAAAGTCGTATGTCGTGACATTGTCTTCAGCCATAATGAAGGTGATGTCGTTTGCGACCATAGGCAAGATCGAATATCCCCTGTTCATCATAATGGGAATGTCAGGGTAGTGAAGACGAATGGCCTTCACTAAGTGCGCTGCGGCGTCTTTCATTCCGCGATATTTGGAAGGATTCTCTTCCTCTAAAATTCCGGGATTGTCGAGCGTATCGAAAATGAGGCCGTCGAACCCTTTGTGGAGAATTTGAGGGATTAATTTTTCAATCACCCTTTTGGTCCACCTCGGATCGCGGACATCCACCATAAAGCTGCCGGGCCAATTTTCATTTTCCTTCAGCAATATCCCCTCTTTCTTCACGTCTTTGTACCAATGGCGGTATTTTTCCACTTCGCCGAGGCTGATGTATCCAAGCAGGGTTTTCCCTCTCTCTTTCAGCGCTCGCAAAGGGGGGTGGTAGTCAGTGTCTAATACAATCAGCGAGTAAGGGTTAAAGGCTTCAATCGGGGCCTTATCGGAGTAGTAGACGACCCATTTTTCGTCAGCGGACCCTCCGAGTAGCCACATAGGAATCAAGATGATAAAAAGAAGGAAAGCGCTTTGCATCTGTCAACTTTAAAAATAGGTTGAATATATTCTTATATTTAATAAAGAATTGTTTATCGTCAACAAGGAAAAATTATGATTCCACCATTAATAGCGGCTGCGCTTCCGCCGCTCCCTCCCGCCATCAACGCAGGAGTCTCGATTGTCATTCGCATTCATTTTTTGTGGAGATGGAGGCAGGAGACTGAGGAAATCTGGCAAAATACGCCAAGCTATGCCGTCGGCCACTGTTTGGAGCAGGTCTTGAGCTGGCACCCCGCCCTCTACCAATCGTCGCTCCCCCTTGCAAAAATTGTCTTGATCGGAAGGCGTTTTCTCGATCTTCAAAACCGATACGCGGAGGTGATTGCAACATATGAAGCCCTCATTAAGACCATCCAATTTCAAAAAGGAGTCAAAATCATCGATCGCGTTTCCGAAAGACAAGCCTGCGACAAAATGTTGAGTCGGCCGGGAAGCCGCCTATTCAGGGTTTGGATGATCAAAACAGGTGCAAACGCGCATGAGGCGTGTCGGCTGACAGTCAAACTTTTGGCCGACGTTTTTGAACTCAGCCAGCGATGCATTCTGTTTGCTGAAGCGCTGACATGGAACGGCCGGTCAGTCGAGAAAGAATCGATAAGAAAAGTGTTCATCAACCTCCGCATCATCTCCGAAAATCACGACAAAATTGTTGTGAACCAGGACAGATTGGCCAGTCAACTAGAAAAACTCGATCCCTTTTTTCAAAAGGAGTTCGGGATCACACTCGCTCCTTTGATGAAAGAATACGGGATCACCCCAAAAAGCGCTGAAGATGCAGCCAACACCTTCGGTTTGACATCGGAATTTGTGAAAACAGTCTCTGAAGAGCTCGGCCAAGCCTTTGTCAACACGGGAAAACACATTGTCAATATAGGTTCGGCGACTCTTTTTAAGCGCCCCGTATTTGTCGATCCCTACTGCTTTTGCCCCGGCCCAGACGTCACCTGGCCCGAGCGTATGGATCTTAAGCGCCTTACATTGAAAAAACCGCCTCGCCGCATTAAACCCTGACATGCGCCCTAGGGGACGTCTTCAAATTTCGAATGGCTTAATTTGAAGACGCCCCCTAATCGGTGGTTTAATTTTTTGCTCCCTTTCTGTATACTTTTTCTAAACCGAGGACCCCATGAAATCGAACGAGATCCGAACAAAATTTTTACACTATTTCAAAAACAAGCAACATAGAATCGTGCCGTCGTCGGGGGTCGCTCCCCATGACGACCCTACCCTTCTTTTTACAAACGCCGGAATGAACCAGTTCAAGGACGTCTTTTTAGGCCAGTCCAAGAGGCCCTATACAAAGGCGGTCTCCAGTCAAAAATGCGTCCGGGTCGGGGGAAAGCACAACGATTTGGAAAATGTGGGGCACACAAGACGCCATCTCACCTTTTTTGAGATGCTCGGCAACTTTTCCTTCGGCGACTACTTCAAAGAGGAAGCGATCCGTTTTTGCTGGGAGGTTTCGACAGAAATCTTCCAATTTGACCCCATCCACCTTTGGCCCACCGTTTACGAAGATGACGACGAAGCATTTGAACTTTGGACGCACTATGTGCCGGCCGAAAAAATCGTCCGTTTCGGCGCATCGGAAAATTTTTGGTCAATGGGTGATACCGGCCCTTGCGGCCCTTGCTCGGAACTCTATTACGACCGGGGCCCCTCCTACGGCGACATGAACTCCCCCTTAAACGACCCCGACGGCGATCGCTTCATGGAGTTTTGGAACCTCGTTTTCATGCAGTACAATCAAGTGTCAGCTTCATCGAGAAAAAATCTCCCCAGCCCCTCTGTCGATACCGGAGCCGGACTCGAAAGAGTGATGACCCTCATCGATGATGTCGACAGCGTGTTTGAAACAGATATTTTACGCTCTCTCATCGGTCAGGTCGAATCAATCTCCGGTCAGGTCTACAACCCGAGCGATCATCATACCGCCTCTGCTTTCCGCGTCATTGCCGACCATTTGCGCTGCCTTGCTTTCGCGATCGCAGACGGTGTGCAGCCGAGCAATGTCGACAGGGGATACGTTCTCCGGAAGGTCCTCCGAAGAGCTGTCCGCTACGGCCGGCTGCTCGGATTCAAAGATCCTTTCCTAAGCGACATTTTGCCGCGCCTCGTTCATGATATGGGAGGGCATTTTCCCGAGCTGAAAAAAAATGAAGAGCGCATTCAAGAGATCCTCACATTGGAGGAGGAAAGCTTTTTACGAACGCTGCATCGCGGCGGCAACCTGCTCAATCAAATTATTGAAAACGCCCAAGAGCACGCCAACCACATATCGGGCGACGACGCCTTCAAAATGAAAGACACCTACGGGTTTCCGATCGAGGAAATCCTTCTTCTCGCCAAAGACAGCGGCCTCGACGTCGACCTGAAACGGTACGAAACTCTCGAACAGCAAGCAAAAGAACGATCGAGAGCCATGCACAAAAAGACCCAGCAGATCGCCGAGGCGAATCTTTTTGAGACTCACCGCCCCACAAACTTTGTCGGGTACGAAAAAATGGTGCATGAGAGCAAAATCGCAGCTCTTGTCAAAGAGGGCAGCCTCGTCAATGAACTTAACGAGGGCGAAGAGGGAGCCGTCGTCTTAGAAGAGACCCCGTTTTACGCAGAAATGGGCGGCCAGGTCGGAGACACCGGCACCCTTACAGGAAAGCAGGCTCACTTCCAGGTGCGAGACACTCAATCTCCCTACAAAGGGATCATTTCCCACATTGGAATCGTCGAAAGAGGGCGCCTCAAAATTGGCGACCAGCTTGAAGGGCGGGTCGATAGTGAGAGGAGAAGCGCAATCCAATGCAACCACACAGCCACCCACCTTTTGCACTGGGCGTTGCAAAGAGCCCTCGGAGAACATGTCAAGCAAGCCGGTTCAGTCGTAGACGAGAGCAGACTCCGCTTCGACTTTAGCCACCACAAAGCACTGAGCCATAACGAAGTTCGTATGATAGAAGACCTCGTCAATGAAAAAATTCGCGAAAACAGACCGGTCCAACACTACGAAATGCCTTATGAGGAGGCGCTGCAAAAATCTGAAATCAAGCAGTTTTTCGGCGATAAGTACGACGATGTGGTCAGAGTCATTGAACTTTCTCCCTCAAAAGAGCTGTGCGGCGGCACGCATACGTCCCAAGCAGGGAATATCGGCCTTTTTAAAATCGCTTCCGAAAAGAGCATCGCCTCCGGGGTCCGCCGTATTGAGGCTGTCACCGGAAAGGCTGCTGAAGAGCTTGCCAGGCAGCAAGAAGATCTGATCGCGCAAGCTGCCGCTCTCCTCAAAACAACGCCCCAAAAGTTTATGGTGCGCCTAGAAAAATTCATCGAAGAAAATGAAACGCTCAGCCAAACGCTCAAGTCGTTGCAAAAGCAGGCCAGAAGCCGTCTCGTCGACTCCCTTTTAGAAGGACGGGAGCCTATCGAAGGGGGCCATCTTGTTCTCCGGGAGCTGCCGGCAGATCCTCAGGAGCTCAAAGCGATTGCCGACGAAGCAATTGGAAGGCTTCCTTCCGGCGTCATTGCGCTGGGGTGCCGCGCCGGCGAAAAGGCCCACCTCATCATTCGCGTTTCCGGCGACTGCCAAAAAACGGTCGACGCGAAAGCCATTGTTCAAGAGGCAGCTCCTATTTTTTCCGGAAGCGGCGGCGGAAAACCAAACGGAGCGCAGGCCGGTGGAACAGACCCCGAAAAACTCTCTGAAGCCCTTAGCAAAGTAAAAGAACTCGTCAAGTGATCCAAGATTTACACGACCTCTTACCTCTTAAGCCTTTTGAGCAGGCGATCAAGAGCCATCACCATCTTCTTGTCGAAGAGCTTTGGGATTCTCCAAAGGCTTTGCTCGCCGCGTGGGCGCAAAAAATCACAGGGAAACATGTGCTCATTCTCACGGGAGCCCAGCACGAAGAAGCGGCCCTCTACCACGACTTTGGACTCTTTACCGAATGTCCTGTTGTCGATTTTCCGGCCTGGGAAACGCTCCCCTCCGAAAAAGTCCCCCCCAGCCCTGACATCGTGGGGGAACGCTACGAGGTCCTCGAAAAAATCGTCACCAGCCAAAAACCTCATATCATCTTATCGAGCTTGCAGGCCTCTTTGCAGAAGCTCATCCCCCCGCAAAATTTCCATAGCCTCTACTTCGAACTCAAAATTGGTGAGGGCTACCCTTTCGAAGACCTGATCGAACACTTCGAATCGATGGGCTATGACAAAAGGGCTGTCGCTGGAGATAAAGGGGAATTTGCTGTACGCGGCGGCATCATTGACATCTTTCCCGTCTCTTCGCCAGACCCTTATCGCATCGAATTTTTCGGCGACGAGATCGAATCGATCCGCATTTATGATCCTATCGGACAAAAATCGATCCATAAAGTGGACGCCATCACAATCAACCCCGCGAAAGAACTCGAGCTCCTCGGCAATACAGAAAAGCTCAGTACGATTCTCGATTATCTCGGGGAGGAAACCCTTGTCGTTTTTGATGATATCGAAGCGCTCGAGGACCGCTACGCTTCCCTTGTAAGCCTGTCAAAGCATGACTCCACTTACTTTTGCAGGATAGACGAGTTTTTGAATCAATTAGATGCGTTCCAAAAAATTTACTTTTCTCAGTCGCCAATAGAAAATTTGAGTCCCATCAAGGTCCTTGAAAAAGTAGAAGGGAGCCTCTACTCGAAAGAGAATCCCATCTACGAGATCCAATTTGAAATGTTTCAAAGAGAGCTGAAAGCGAAACGATGGCGCTCTCCTTTCATGTCGATCCAAACAGCCCTCTACCCCGAAGACCAGGGGGAAAAAGGGATGGGTGAAGAGGACTTGATCGAAGCGATCAAAGAAAACGGGCGTCTTTGGCGCATCTTTTCCGGCAGTGAAGCCGAAAAAAATCGGTTCGAAGATCGCCTTAGAAGCGAAGGCATTGACCTTCCGGTTGAACAAGGCTACCTTTCAAGGGGATTTTCTCTTCCCGCTTCCAATTTGATCGTTTTCCCGTTGACCGAGATCACACATAGAACAAAAATTCGCCGGCAAAAGCATCGCAGTACCTACCACACTCCTCCGACGGAGACATTTAATCTCACACCCGGCGATACCGTCGTCCATCTACAGCATGGCATCGGCCGATTTTTGGGGATCGAGCGGCGGCCCGACCACACCGGAACGATGAGTGAATTTTTCCTGCTGGAATATGCCAACGATTCCCGCCTCTACGTGCCCATGGACCAGGCGCACCAAATCACAAAATACATCGGGACAAGTGAAGAAACACCCAGAATGCATGAGCTCGGCAGCGCGCGATGGAAGCGGGCAAAGGATAAAACGCAGCAAGCGATCATGGGATACGCTGCCGACCTCCTCGATCTTTATGCAAAAAGGTCAATCACACCGGGATTTCAATACCCCGAAGATGGAGACGAGATCCTCTCGTTTGAGGATGAATTTCCCTTTGTCGAAACGAAAGATCAAATTGACGCCATCAACGCGGTCAAAAAAGATATGCAATCGGAAAAATCAATGGACCGTCTCGTGTGCGGGGATGTGGGCTACGGAAAAACGGAAGTGGCCATGCGCGCGGCACTGAAAGCCGTCACCGACGGGGGCAAACAGGTGGCTATGCTAGTCCCCACCACAGTCCTTGCGATGCAGCATTACGATAACTTTGTCGATCGGATGCGTGATTTTCCGATCAATATCGAAGTCCTGTCACGCTTCCAAACCCCAAAAAAAACCCGTCAAATCCTCGAAGGGGTGGCGCAAGGGGCGGTCGATATTTTGATCGGCACTCACAGAATCACAAGCGGCGATGTTTTGTTTAAAGACCTCGGCCTTGTCGTTGTCGACGAGGAGCAGCGCTTCGGCGTCAAGGTCAAAGAACACCTCAAAAAATTAAAGCTCGGCGTCGACTGCTTGACTCTTTCTGCCACCCCCATTCCTCGAACGCTTTATATGTCTTTAATGGGCGCCCGCGATCTTTCTGTGATCAGCACTCCCCCCCAAGATCGGGTTCCGATCAAAACTGTCGTCGCCCAAATGAACGACGAGCTGCTCAAAAGCGTTCTCTTAAGAGAGCTGACCCGCGATGGACAGGCCTATGTCATCCACAACCGCGTGGAGACAATATTTGAACTGGCGAGCCGAATAAAAAAACTGCTCCCCCAGGCGCGGGTGATTGTCGGGCACGGACAAATGACACCGAAAGAGCTCGATATCGTCTTTCACACCTTCAAAAGCGGAAAAGCCGACATACTTGTCGCCACGACGATCGTGGAAAATGGCATCGACATTCCCAATGCCAACACAATCGTGATCGACCGCGCCGACAGGTTTGGACTGGCCGAACTTTACCAGCTAAGAGGCCGCGTCGGCAGATGGAACCGACAGGCCTACGCCTACTTTTGCGTTCCGAGCCTCACCACAATGCCTGCGATCACAAGAAGACGGCTCTCTGCGCTCGCAGAAACATCCGGCTACGGCGGCGGGATGAAGGTCGCCCTTCGCGATTTGGAGATAAGGGGAGCCGGCAACGTTCTCGGGGAAGAGCAGTCGGGACAGGTTGAGGCCATCGGCTTTCATCAATACTGCAAATGGCTCAAGCGCGCTGTCAAAACGCTGCAAGGAGACGCTCCAGGAGCCCTCACCGAAACAAAAATCGACGCCCCCATCGATGCGCGTCTTCCCGAAACGTATGTCAACGAGGTGAGTCTGCGAATGGAATTCTATCAGAAGCTGGGTGAGGCGATGAGCCTTTCGGAAGTGAACGAAATAGAAGAAGAGCTTAAAGACCGCTTCGGCCCCCTCCCGGGACCTGCCGAGTGGCTGATGCATATGTCACGGGTCCGCACGTACGCGAGCCTAAGCGGCATCACAGCAATCACAGTGGGCAAAGCATCGATCACCCTCGAAAAGAAAAAAGGAAAAGAGAGCGAAACAAAACGGGTCCTCTACAAAAAAACAGAGGACCCGAAAATTTGGGAAGAGAGCTTAATCGGTGCTATCCATTCGTGGATTGGTAAGCCTGTCTGAAATCGGAATCGATCATCGAATTAACCGCACGAAGCGACTGAAACACGACCATTGCCGCCACCCCGTAAACTGCAACGACGGGATTTTTATGTTTAACCCCCTGCCTCGCGATTTCGATCGCCACTGTCGTCTCTTTACCTAGCGTTAACTCACATCCTTTACGAGCTGCCCACCTGGCAAACTTAAGTCCACTCTGAGCCCATTTTGTCAGGTCTGAATCCGACTGATTCTCTTGAGGGTCCATTTCCACAATGAATGCCAAATTTTCGATCTGGTCAAAAGGTTTTTCAAGTTGTTGTAATCGCGTGGTCAAAATCCGCTTCATGTTTTGACACCAGTCTCTCATCCTGTTTTCTGCAGCTTTGGGATTATCAAAAAACAAAGAGTCACTCTCAATCTGTGCCCAAAACCCCTTGAAGAAAGCGGCATAGTCTTCCTGAGTCATCGTTTCCGGTAGGCTTTTGACCAAAATCTCAAAATGGTTCATTCGATCGAGGGGGTTGGCATCCGGATCGAACGCGACTTCTTTCGATGTCTCTCCGAATGAAAGTTGAGGAGCAGGGTGGTTTTTAAAACCAAAGATCCAAGAAATCACACGGTGGATGAGGGCGGCAAGTCCAGATAAGCGGATCAAACCCTCCCTTTTTTTGACAATGTCTCTTTGCAAAGCGCCCCGGAGCTCTTCGGATGAAGAGTATTTAACCTCTTCTGATAAATCTTTCCAAAACCGCTGATAGTCGGGATGGTCGGTGTCTCTCGATGTAAAGACCTCTAAAGTTGCCCATTTTTCTGTGAGTCCCGTATGCATCAGACGCAAAAGCTCGTAATCAACAAATTCTTGATGAGAGTGAGTCTGTAACAAGATCCACTCCATAACGCTGTCGACCAACCGGCTGGTTTTTGAAATGGTGGTCAGACCCTCTTTGCTGTAGGACAATCGTCTTCCTGGAGCGGGATTACGGATAATATCAAGACATTTATTGAAAGTATTTTGATCGTAATGGTTATATTCAGGAATTAAACTTTGCATAACACTACCTTTTTTTACACTTCTCATTCTAAACGAGAAATGTTAAGGTAATATTAATTTTGTCTGATAAAAATTAATTTAATCAGTTTCTTTCGTTTGATTAGTCGTAGTCCCAGATAGGGCCGAATTTGGGTTTTCGGGGCTTTTTGACAGTGAACAAATGACCGCAACGCTCGCAGGAGACCTCTTTGAGATACTCCCCCATCTGGTAGCGGTATTTGTCTCTATTTTCGTTGATAGTGCCACATTCTGGGCAACGATGGTACCGGATCACGATATCCCAGGTATGAGTCCCTTTGCTGCTCAAGGCTTTTGACTCCCGAATAAGCGGGCGAGTAGCCCCTGTTTTTTCTTTCGCGGGCGGTGATCCTCTTCACCCCAGCCGTTTCGCTCATTCATTTCGACGCCGATGATCGCGCCACCTGTCTTCGCCCTCTCTTTTTTCAGGAGAGAATCCACTGGATAGTCTTTATACTTTTTGGGCCACATTTTGATTTTATTGCCTCTTTTGCTATCCTTCATGATGATTTGTAGAAAGATAAAAATTCAAGGATTAATCATGGCACAGGCATCGACAAGCGAAGTTAAACCCGGATTTAAAGTGGAAGTTGAGGGACAGCCCTATTTTGTAGTCGGAAACGAATTTGTGAAACCGGGCAAAGGACAGGCGTTCAATCGAATACGACTTAGGCATCTGACGACTGGCCGCGTCGTCGAAAAAACATTTAAGTCGGGGGAAAAGCTCGAGTTGGCAGATGTGGTGGAAACCCAAATGAGACTGCTTTACACCGATCAAAACGAGGCTGTCTTCATGGATGACAACACATTCGACCAAGTTCACATTTCCTTCGAGCAGATTGGCGACACCCAACGCTGGCTGAAGGAAGACCTCGTCTACGATGTCATTTTTTACAAAGGCAACCCCGTCACTGTCGAACCGCCGACGTTTATAGAGGTGAAAGTCACCGAAACGTCTCCGGGAGTCAGGGGAGACACGGCCTCCGGGCGCGTCATGAAGCCTGCGACAATCGAGACGGGGGCGGAAGTGCAAGTGCCGATCTTCGTGAATGAAGGTGAAGTGGTCCGGATTGACACCCGGAGCGGTGAGTATGACGCGCGCGTCTCCTAAATGTGTCCAAAAAATTTTGCAGGACCGGGCTCTCATGTTGGCAAAAGCCCGGTCATTTTTTTCTGAGCGAAACGTCTTGGAAGTGGATTGTCCTATTCTCAGCAAAACAGCCTCCGTAGACGCCCATATCGATCTAATTTATTCTGAGTCTTCCAACGTCTACCTCCACTCGTCTCCGGAATATGGGATGAAAAAGCTCCTTGCCAAAGGATCCGGAGATATCTACCAGCTTTCTCATGTCTTCCGAAAGGGGGAATTCGGTTCTAAACATCGCCCGGAGTTTATGATGGCTGAGTGGTACCGAGTCGGCTTTTCTTATGAGCAAATGATTGAAGAAACGTGCGCTTTCATCGCGCTCTTTCTCGGCCCCCTGCCAATAAGACACCTCAGTTATGATGAGGCGTTCAAAATCTATGCGGGAATCGACCTGAAAACAGCGACATGCGACGATCTCAGCAAAAGCGTTGACAGGCACAGCTCTCTACGCACTCGAGATGACTGGCTCAACCTCATTTTGCCCCTCAAAGTTGAGCCGTATCTGGGCCAAGGGGAATTAACTGTGATCACCCACTATCCCGCCTCTCAATGCGCTCTTGCCAAGACTGCGCTTATTGATGGCGCTTTGAAAGCTAAAAGATTTGAAATCTATCATGAAGGGCTCGAGCTTGCCAATGGGTACGACGAGCTGAACCAATCAGACGAACAAAGAAACCGTCTTCAGAATGCCAATGCCGAAAGAAAGGCCATGGGCAAAGAGGAGCTCCCCATTGACGATGAATTTTGCGCCTGCCTTGACGCTCTTCCCGATTGCTGCGGCGTCGCCGTCGGATTTGACCGCTTGATGATGCTCAGACATCACGCGCAGGACATCGGAGAGGTCATTCACGAGGCGGCCTGTTCGAATTGATCCACCTTGATCTTCGTTTGCTTATGAACCGGCATCGACACCCTTCGACTCAACTGGGTCACAGAATAAACCCATCCCCCAAGGGCGGCCGCGATGAAGGGAAGCAAATAGATCCCCACATTCAGAATGGATCCAAAACCGACCAGCTCAATTAATACGACTTGAATCCACGAAGACCCGGATTTACCAAATCGTGAGCCGACGAGGTCGACTGCAGATTTCCCTTTAATTTTCTCATCTTCGCTTAGAGGAATAAACGACATCTCTTTACTCGGATCAAACAGGCAGTACTTCATCGCTTTGCAGGAAACATTGTGAATAGCCCCGATCAAAACCACAAGGGAAAGAGCCGTTTCGTTAACAAAAGCGCCATTTTGGTAGCTGAAAGCAAAAACAGAAAAAAAGGATAAACTGCACACTCCCAAAACAACAGGCGTGGCAAGCGCCCCTGCATACCACCCCATGCGCCTCAAGACATTTCCCCCGACAACAAAAGAAAGAACAAAAGCTAATGCGCCGATCACCCCTTGTACAATGCTGCAATACCCTTGGTAGTCTTCCGGTTTTGGGTAGCGCACTTTTAAGGCCGCTTTCCATGGAACTTCGACCAAATTGACCGATAATCCGTAGGCGATCACCATGACCGCAATGCATGCAATTGCTTTTGAATTGAAGATCGCGACAACACTCTCATTCAAGGATAATTTCTTTTTTTTCTTGTAAGAGGAGACTTTTGACGCATCGACATCAAAAACGTTGCGATTGGTCCACCAATAAATCGCGATGATCGCAAACGTCAAAAACATGGCAATCAGCATTAAATCCCGAACGGCCCATTCGTAGTGACCGTTGTTCAGCACTTTTGTGTAGGTCCATATCAAGGGGCTGGCGATGATGACGCCTAAATTACCCCCCGCAGCAAACAGCGTATAAAACTTCGAGGCTTCCTTCACATTGCAGACTTGATTGGCAAAGCTCCAAAATAAAAAGACGATTGTCAAACTCCCCCAAAGCTCAGCCATAACAAAAAAGACCGAGTGCATCCAATAACGAACGACAGCAATCCAATGTTCGTGAGCGCTGCCAACTTGCCCCACCATCCAGTCGGCAAGACTATGGGGACACAAAAAGTTCTGATAGGGGAATAAAACAAAACCATAGAGCCCAAAAAACACGAGAAAGGGAACCAACGAACAATAAAACAAAGATTTCTTTGATAAAATTTCGCTCCCCTTGGCATAGGCTAGGGTAATCAAAAAAGCAAAGACTAAAACGATCCCGCCTTTTAAAAGGGGAATGACTTCCGCTCCCGAGCCCTTTGCCGTGACGACGACAGTATCTTTGATCACAAAGAGCAAAGTGTACACAAACGAAAAACAGAATTTCATCAATAAAAGAGGTAAAAGCTTTTTCAGCTCTTCCTTTTCTACTGGCCAAAACCACTCTTTTAATGACGATAGGATCGAGGTCATGCGACCTCTTTAAAAAATAATTTTGAGGTGAAGGGACCGCAGCTTGTTAGAGAGATCGTTGAAATTTCATTGCTGACGATCGTCATGAAATGATGCAAAAAGATTAATTTTAACAATGCCATTTTAGCGGTTCAGAGAGTAAATCACAAGAAAATGATGTTAAAATTTTCTCTTGGGTGATAATAAGTGGCGTTATGATCCGATCCCTCATCCTTATTCTTGCCCTGCATGCAAGCCTAACAGGCGATGCAATCGAGCAGTGGATCGACAATGCTCTTAACGAATGGGATGTGCCGAGAGCCGCCGTCGCAGTTGTCCAGGGCGACACTCTTATTCTACAAAGTTTTTGATCAAATTCGGCATTATAAGCGCCGCGATGAGCCGATCTCAATCGGCTCGTTAGGGAACTTCAAATTTGGAATCAACTGTTTGCCCTCGTCGGCCCCGCCCAATAACAAGGGGGCGCTGAAACACGTATCTTCTCAGTTGGCCGGCGATCAACAGCGGCAGCGAGCGGGCGGACGTTTGTGATCGGCCCTGAAGGCAGTGCCTTTCAAATCCAAACCGAAACTCTCGGGACATTGACTACTGAGTGAACTCGTCGAAGATATTTCCTTCCGAGTCAACCGCTTGGAAAATCCTTTCACCATTCGGATAAAGAGTCCCCACGATAAAATTGGTCTTCTGAGCGCTGTTGGCAATGTACCATCTCTCATTTGGGCCGTCCGGTTTTCTCGGGTTGCTCACACCATAACCGCCATCGCCTAAGTAGAGAACTCCTGTCGGATCTTCTTGTCCGTTTCGGATCAAAACCGAGCGCTTATAGGCATGGTCATGATGTTCAAACGCCACATCCAGGTTGTATTGCTCGAAAAGAGGGACCCAATGGGTTCTCACCTGTGTGCTGACAGGCTTGGAAAGCGGCCTCACCGACGGATAGGCAGGCACGTGGTAAACGGCAAATTTATGTGGGAAATGTTCGCGTTGGCTTAAGGCATCTTTAAGCCAGGCTGTCTGATCGCCCTGAATCGGATGGGTATGACCGGAATCTAAAAGGAACACCGTCAAGTAATCGCCAAAGTCGATTGCGCTGTACCCTTGAATTCCCGGCATGGAAAAAAGAGCGTAAAAGAAAGGGGCCTGCTCGGGAGTTTGATCGTAGCGTCCTTTTGTGTCTTCGTTGCTTGTGACCGGCAGGACAGGAACATGGCGCCCGTCCGATGTTTTCATATGGGTTTCCCAAGACTGCAAAAAAGCCAGCCAGCGGGAAAAGTCTTCTGGAAAACGGCCAAACTTGTCGGCCGCGTACGCAATGTCGCCTCCCAAAAAGGCAAACTCAGGATCAAATGACGCAGCAGATTTGTTAGTGCGGTCAAGAATTTCGACGCTGTCGTGGTAAATATCTCCACCGTCGACAAAACGAAGCGGTCTTGTCAGAGTGCTCGGCAGTGTCTTGAACTTATGCACCGTGTCATCCGACCCGATCTTAAACATATAGATCGTATCGGCCTTCAAGTCGATGATCTCGACCGTGTGGACGAGGAGGTCGTCTCTTCCCTCAGGGAGTGGAGCATGCCGCCCGAAGGCTTTTTTCCACAGCTCGTCGTCGCGCTCTCGATACAGCACGACATCGCCTGCCTCGGCATCGGTTGAGATCCAGTGGACCGTCATTGTCGATTCCGGGCTCTTAAGCCAAGTCAAATAGACCGTCAGAGGGGCGTCACCTCCCGCTAAAGAAGAAATACTTAAGCCTAAAGCGAGTAAAAGAGCGGAAACATAGAATTTTAGATCGATCATTAAACAAGACTCCTTAAGCAGTTTAATAGTGATTATAGGAGTCTTGATTAAATGTTTGATTAAGAGACCGTCAAATCATGAATTGATGAGTTCTGTCGTCAGATCCTCCAGAATCTGGCTGCTGCGCTGTACAAACTTAGAGAAGCTGTCGCCGTCCATCTCCTTTTGCGAGAGAAGGGCAAGATCGTAAATTTGGTGCGCCAGTTCCTTTGCAAGCCCCGGATTTTTTTCGTGAATCTTCTCTATCGCTTGGACCAGTTTGTTGTTAGTGTTCACAACGAAAGTTTTTTTCCCTAAGGGCAGCCCTTCCTGCCCCGGATTCATCATTTTCAACTGGTCGCGAAGGCGCCTTTGCGTTTCGTCTATGGTGATAAGACCGGGAAGGTGGTCGGCAGACAAACTTTTAGCTTCCACTTCAATCTCTTCCCCTTCAAACTGCGCTTTGATCAGCTCGGCAAGTTTTGCTGACTCCGGGTTTTCGCGGTCGGCATCGAGGAGGGTGTCGCCCACTTCGGCATCGAGCCGCTTAAAAGCAGCAGGGGTGATCTTTTGCTCAAGGAAATTGACCAAATAAGAGTCGACAGGATGATCGGCAACCAGCACGTCGATCCCCTTATTCTGAAAGATTGCGATCAAATGCCCCTGATGCGCTGGATCGACAGTGTAGAGAATACGATCGTTTGTCTTTTCTTTGTTTGTCTCGAGATAATCGTCAACTGTCGTCCACTCTCCGTCGGTCTTTTTCCAGATAAGGCAAGGCTTGACCTTTTCATAGAATTTGCCGTTTTCAATGGCCCCTACTTTGAGGACAAAAGCGAGGTCGTCATAGCAGCGGATGAATTTGTCTTTGTCACTTCGGTACAAGCTCGTCAAACTGTCGGCCACTTTTTTAGCGATATGGCCGGAAAGCTGCCGCACCGTGCGATCCATTTGAAGCGAGCTTCGAGACACGTTCAGCGGTATGTCGGGACTGTCGATCACGCCGCGAAGGGGCATCAAAAACTCGGGGATGACGTCTTTGCACGAGTCGGAAACAAAGACGCGGTTGCAATACAGCTTGATCGCACTTTTGTTCATGTCAAAGCCGGCTTTAAGCTTAGGAAAATACAAAATTCCTTTGAGGTGGAAGGGATAATCGACATTGAGGTGGACCCAAAAGAGGGGATCCTCCTGCATCGGATACAAATGGCGATAAAATTCGAGATAATCCTCATCTTTGATCTCAGCGGGGCTTTTGATCCAAAGAGGCTCCTTTTCGTTGAGTCGCTCGCCATTCAAGTAAATGGGGTGGGGCAGGTATTCGCAATATTGTTTCAAGATCCCTTTAAAGCGGGCAAGATTGAGAAATTCTTCATTCTCTTTGGAAATATGGAGGATGATATCCGTGCCGCGCTCCATTCGATTGCCTTTGGAGATCTCATACTCAGGCGATCCGTCGCAGCTCCAGAAAACAGGCTCGGCTTCCTTTTTATAGGAAAGCGTTTGAATGTCGACCTTATCCGCTACCATGTAAGAGGAATAAAAACCGAGACCGAAATGGCCGATGAATGGATCATTTCCGCTTTGCGTCTCGTACTTCTTAACAAAGTCTTCGGCTCCCGAAAACGCAATTTGAGCGATATAAGTTTCCACCTCGCCGGCATCCATTCCAATCCCGGTATCGGAAAAGGTGATTGTTTTGGCCTCCTCGTCGATGCGGATATCGATACGGAATTCGTCATTCGATCCTTCTGCCAGGCTGCGGTCGCGCAAGATTTTGAGTTTGTGAATGGCATCGTTTGCATTTGAAATCAATTCCCTTGCAAAAATGTCGTGGTCGGAATAAAGCCATTTTTTGATAATGGGAAGGATATTTTCGCTGTGAATTTTTAGGTGTCCTTTCGTCATATCATCTTCCTTTTCAATAATTTTGTGTTATTTTGCCCCCAAAAATAAGGTAAAAACAGTTAAGTGTCAAGGTCTCCAGCCGCCCCGCTTGCTCTGAAAAAAGGAGTGGAGCTATAATAATAATTATAAAGAGAAGGTTAAAAGCGCATGTTTATCTTTGATTTTCCTATTCTCGCCGATATTGCTTTTCTAACAGACCTCAAAGTCGTTTTTTACGCGATTGCGGCGTTTGTCCTTGTGGGAGTTGGGCTTGCCACTATGATCCTGTTTACGCGGGCAAAACTCGTCAGCACAGAAGAAGTGGAAATCAAAATCAACGAAGATCCCGACCTGACCATCCACCACCGGGCGGGCTCTACTTTGCTGAACGTGCTCTCTTCCAATGACATCCCCGTTCCCTCGCCTTGCGGGGGGAAGGCCACCTGTAAGCAGTGCAAAGTGCAGGTCATTGAAGGGGCCGGCGTGCCGCTGCAAACGGACGTCGACACCTTTTCAAAACGAGAGCTGAAAGAGGGATGGCGCCTTTCATGCCAATCGAAAGTCAAGCACGACATGCATCTGCACATCGAAGAAAAATACTTGTCTGTAAAAGAGCTGCAAGGGACTGTTGTGAGCAACGATAATGTCGCCACCTTCATCAAAGAGCTCGTGGTTGAAGTCGACGAGGAGATCCCCTACCGCGCCGGCGGCTATATGCAGTTCCATGTGCCGCCCTTCAAGACCAATACCACAAAATGGAAAGAGACGATGGATTCCCAATATTTCGATGACTGGGAAAAATTCGGCCTGTTTGACCAAGAGCTCGATTTCACCTCTCTTCCCGAAGAGGTGATTCGCGCCTACTCCTTTGCCTCTTATCCCGACGAAAAGAGAAAACTTAAATTCAATATCCGCATCGCCACCCCTCCCTTTGCGAACGGAGAACTCGTGAAAAACATCCCGTGGGGCATCTGCTCTACTTACACGTTTGCGCTTAAACCCGGAGATAAAATCAAGCTCTCCGGTCCGTACGGCGAATCGTTTATGATTGAAGACGACCGGGATCTGATTTTTTTAATCGGAGGAGCCGGCTCTTCGTTTGGAAGAAGCCACATCATGCAACTTTTCCGAACAGAAAAGACCAAGCGCAAAGTGACCTTCTGGTACGGCGCCCGTTCTTTAAAGGAGAATATCTACCAGGAAGAGTATGAACAGCTCGATGAGCAGCATGACAACTTCTCATACAAACTCGTTCTCTCGGAACCGACAGAAGACGATCTGGAAAAGGGCTGGCCGAAAGACGATCCCCTTAAGACAAACTATCTCTTTTTAGCCTTTAAAGAAGGGCAGCTCAAAGGGATGGATGAACCCGAAGAATGTCTCTACTACGTCTGCGGTCCGCCGCTTCACAATTCTTCCGTCATGAAGCTTCTTGACGATTATGGAGTTCCGAGGGAAAATATTGTCCTCGATGACTTCGGAAGCTAAACCATGAAAATCAGACTCGTACAACTCAACCCTATCGTCGGCGATTTAGATAGAAATGCCGAAAAAATCATTCGTCATATACAAGAAGCAAAAGGCGATGAACTTAATTTAGTCGTTTTTCCCGAATGCGCTCTGACCGGCTATCCTCCTGAAGATCTCCTTCTTTTGCCCCAATTTGTTGATAGGATCGAGGAAAAATTGGACATCATCGCCCTAGAAACAGAAGGGATCAATGTCATTTTAGGAACGCCTCAACGCAATCCTAAGAAGGGCAAGAAACCGCTTTACAACAGCGCTGCGATGCTTTGCGATGGAGACATTGTCGGCATGCAGAATAAAGTCTTGCTGCCGACCTACGATGTGTTCGATGAACGGCGCTATTTTGAACCGGGCACAACGGCGGCTCTATGGGAAATCGACGGTCTTGATGTTGCCGTCACAATATGTGAAGACATCTGGCATCACGCCGATATTTTGAAATATGCCTCTTATGAAACCGACCCCGTTGTCCATTACAAACCTTTACAGCCCGATCTTATGATCAATATCTCGTCTTCTCCCTACAGCGTCAACAAACCGAGCATTCGCTTTGGCATTGCGTCTAAAGCAGCCAAAACAATCGGCTGCCCTCTTCTCCTTTGCAACCAGGTAGGCGCAAATGACAGCTTAATCTTCGATGGCTACAGCCTCGTCTGCGATGGAGACGGCGAGCTTTTACTTTTGGCCAAAGGATTTGAAGAAGACATCATTGATGTCGATCTCGAATCGGAATACGACATTCTTGAATGGCAGCCCAATGCAGAAGAAGACCTCTACAGAGCCTTAGTTCTTGGCGTACAGGATTATTTTCGAAAACAACATTTCCAGTCGGCATGTATGGGCCTCTCGGGCGGCATTGACTCCGCAGTCTCCGCCTGCATTGCTGTCGAGGCGCTGGGAAAAGAAAATGTCACCTTCCTCTGCCTTCCTTCCCGCTACTCGTCGGAAGGGAGCCGCACCGATGCAGAAGCACTTGCGGCCCGTCTTGGATGCAAGCCCGAATGGATTTCGATTGAGCCCCCCTTTCAATCCTTTCTCGATCTTTTGGAGCCCCATTTTAAAGGGAGGGAACCGGACACAACCGAAGAAAACCTCCAGGCGCGCATCCGCGGCATCATTTTAATGGCCTTTTCCAATAAATTCGGACACCTCCTTCTCAGTACAGGCAACAAAAGTGAAATGGCCATGGGCTACTCGACGCTTTACGGCGATATGTGCGGGGGCTTGAGCATTTTAAGCGATGTCACAAAACGGCAAGTTTATGCCCTGGCAGAGTGGATCAACCGCAATCAAGAGATCATCCCGAGAGCCATCATTGAAAAATCTCCCTCCGCAGAATTGCGCCCCGATCAAAAAGATTCTGACAGCCTTCCCCCTTATGAAATCGTCGACGCCGTCCTTGACGACTACATCGTCGATCACCTGTCTCCGGAGCAAATTGCAGAAAAGCATGAATACCCCCTTGAGACGGTTCTGGAGCTTGTTAAAAAAATCCATCAAAACGAATACAAAAGACGGCAAAGTCCTATCGGCCTTCGCGTTTCCGAAAAGGCATTTTCCGTCGGCCGCCGCTTCCCTATCGTTCAAAAATGGATCTAGGGGACGTCTTCAAATCTCAAATTAAGTCATTCGAAATTTGAAGACGTCCCCTTAACCTTCAGCGGTTTCAGCGATCTCCAGGAACTTGGAGAACGGCCATGTTGAACAGAGTGATCATCACAAGCAACAATCCATACACTAAAGTCACAGGCGCTATCGATTTGACAAATTGACCGGCCGACGTTTTTTCTTGCCACGTGCGCCTCGCCGAATACGTCAAAGACGCTGTTGTGGTGGCAAGACCGCCAAGAGTGATCAATGCTCCCGCCATACTCTCGGTTTCGCGATCGTCAGCGAGGTGGGAAACAGCCAGCAAAGGACCGCCCAAAGCTCCCGCCACCTCTCCTAGATCAAAACACCCTTTATAAATCATTTTGATAACGGGACTGATCGTAGGATCGCAAGCCGCTTCGCAGCGGACCCTTTCTGCCATAAAATATCCGCCGACAGCGACTAAGCCTCCCGCTACCTCACTGGTAAGGGCTTCGTAGTGATGGAGGGGCGCCTTGGTTTGATTTGTCGCGTACAAATGGTGCAGCTCTAGAGTTGAGCGCATGACGGCAGGAACGAGTGTGACATAAAGCGGAGAACATCCAAGAAAGCGATTGTTGTCCACCGCACTGGTGAGCTCTCTACCGTGCTGATAAAGACCTCCTGCAGCGTCGCGAATCCAAATCCATGTACGTCCCCACAGATCGCGGCCAATATACATATAATCTTCTAAAGAGAGGTCATCCATCTCTTCTGCACTCAAGGGAACCGCATCTTCAAATTGACAGTCACGCCGACATAGAGGACAGCCTCTTCCTCCGTTTCCAAACCACTCTTCGAGAGACTGTCGGTCAAAATAATGTTGGCAAGGAGTTCTCACTCCATCTTCAGTAGACTCGAGGGTGATGGGACACTCAATTTTGCGCATTTCCGTTAACGTCGGGGCAAATATTCTCATGTCAAACCTCAATTTCCCTCCCATATAAATACGGTAATGTTTGATATCAAGGGAAAAAATAAGGAATAATTCTATCGTTTAAATATAAATTAAGATGAACTCGCCCATAAATTGAACTTTGTCAATTTTTTTCTGAACGGGCTTCTCAATGACGCTCATTTATTACAGAGTTTGCAAAGACCATTGAGCGTAATTGAGTGGTCCCGGACCCAAAACCCTGGAGGGAAAATGTCGGAGAGACCTTTCGGGCATTTGTTGATAAAATAAATTTTTTCACAACGGTCGCATAAAAAATAATGACGATGTTGATGATTTGCGATTTCATAACATGATTTTTCCCCGGGAAGTTCGACCAAAGCCACCTTTTCTTCTTCAATCAATAACTTCAAGTTTCGATAGATGGTCGAAAGGTTGATGTGCGGGATCGCAACTGAAGTTTTTGATAACACTTCGTCGATTGAAAGAGGTCGCGTCGACTCTGTCAAGCACTTCAAAATTTCTTTTCGTTGTTTCGTCATCCGTTTCAACCAAAGCCTCCTTTTTTATTGCAAATACATATGCATTTGCGTTAAGATAACACTCGTTCCTAAAAATGACAAGGAGTCCTAGACCCACATGACGCTTCTTGGCTCTCTCATTAGGGACAGTCTTTAAAGATAAAAAAAAACGAAAATCAATCGCAAGAGTGATAAAGCCTCTTTGTCGCTTTCTGTTCAACAGCCAAAATTAGGGGACGCCCCCTAGGAAAAGACACCTATCAGGAAGAAAAATATGACGATCACATCATGCTCTCACAATAAAATCAGCCAAAATATCAGCAATCTAAAAGAAAGGTCTAAAATTGACCTTGCACTTAACACGATCGAAAAAATAAGCGCGATCGCCTTAGGGGTGTTTTCTCTTTATACCCGCTGGCAGCTTTTTATTCCGTTTTTCGTTTTCGGCGTGTGCTTGGGCGCCTTTACCCAAGTTAAGGGCGAAGCCGTGCATCATGTGCACCATTCGTCGTCTTGCGTCCGCGGTCAGATAGAAGATTTAACCGGGGTCAAGCTGCCGCGCATTCTCTCGACTATTGCCGGTGTCGCAGTCACTGTGTGTCATATCGACCATCATGCAGAGGTTTTTGTTCCCATCATAGGGACCGGTTTGGGTAACTGGATGGGCAAAACAGTGTCATTTTATGAAAGAACAACGGTTCTGTCGTAAACTTTCAATTCACCTCTTCCTTTGGAGTGACGTCGGTGATGGCGGCTTTAAGCACTTCGATGCGGCCGCCGTCGATCATTTTGAGCACAACAGTGTGGTCGTTGATCGCATCGACTGTGCCCACAATCCCAACGGCCGTGACTTTGTCTCCCTTACTTAATTTTTCCCGCTCCTCCTCAAGGGCTTTTCTCCTTTTTTGCTCAGGGCGCCAAAGAATAAAGTACATGAACAAAATACCCACCGCAATGATCACAAGGCCTTGGTAGCTGCTGTAGTCGGCAGGGGGCCTCTCGGCGGTTTCTTGAGCGGCGAGATTTGAGGCGAGAAGAAAGAACGGAAATATTTTTTTCATGATCAGATTCCTATATTTTTTTTACCGTTTATACCTCAGCTGGGATATAGAGCGCAAATTTTATTGTAAAAGGAGTCAAATGTCCCCTTTTCAAGCGAGGCCCGAAGTTTTGACATCATATCGAGATAAAATGCGATATTTTGGATGGTCACCAATGTGAGTCCGGTGATTTCGTCGACGTTGAGCAGATGACGGAGATACGCTTTAGAAAACTGCGATGTGTAGCAATCCAAATCGGCGTCGAGCGGGGAAAAGTCTGCGGCGTAACGCCCCGCTTTGATATTGACTTTGCCGCTCCACGTGAAAGCAGTGCCGTTGCGGGCATTTCGCGTCGGCATCACGCAGTCGAACATATCCACTCCTCTTTTGACCGCTTCAACGATGTTTCGCGGGGTCCCGACACCCATGAGATAACGCGGCTTTTCTTTCGGGAGGTGGGGAACGGTCACATCGATCACATCATTCATCATCTCAGCAGGCTCGCCGACCGAAAGCCCTCCGATCGCATAGCCCTCGAAATTTAAGGGGACAAGTTCTTTTGCCGATTGTTCTCTGAGACTTGGATCCATGCCCCCTTGTACAATTCCGAAGAGGGCTTGATGAGGCTGAAGCTCATAATCACGACACACTTTTGCCCATTCCGTTGTTCTTTTAAGCGCCGCTTCCAGTTCGGCCGGTTGACAGGGGTACGGAGCGCACTGATCAAATGCCATGACAATGTCGGAGCCTAACACCTTCTGAATCTCCATACTTTCTTCCGGTCCCATAAAATACTCGGAGCCATCAATATGGGACCGAAACAGGACGCCGCGGTCGTCGATTTTGTTGAGATTCGAAAGAGAAAAGACCTGAAAGCCGCCCGAGTCCGTTAGGATCGGGCGCTGCCAGTTCATAAAAGCATGGAGGCCGCCCGCCTTCGCCATAATGTCCATGCCGGGACGAAGCATCAGATGATAGGTATTACCCAAAATGATCGAGGCGTCAAGTTCCTCAAGTTGTCGAGACGTCAAGGTCTTGACGGCAGCCCTGGTTCCGACCGGCATAAAAACGGGCGTTTCAATGCGTCCCCGCGAGGTTTGAAGGGTTCCCCTTCTCGCCTTTCCTTGCGTCTGCTTCACCTCAAACTGCATGGTTTATCTTCTTGAGCACAACAATGTTTTCGATGTGAACGGTATGGGGAAACTGGTCAACCGGCTGGCAGGCGACCGGACGGTATCCGATTTGAAGAAACGACAAGATGTTCTCTGCCTGAGACTCAGGATTGCAGGAAATATAGACAATTTTAGACGCGCCGAGCGCTCCGATTTGCTGGATCGCTTTCGGTTCCAATCCGGCTCGGGGCGGGTCAATCATCACGACATGAGGTCTAGGAATGTCCCTATCTTGTTCTATGTGATCCAATATTTTCGCGACATCGCCTTTAAAAAATTCGATGTTCTCAAACCCGTTCATTTTCGCATTTTCTCTTGCGTCTAGAATAGCTCCCGGGATGATTTCAACACCCACGACGCGCGCTGCACGCGAGGCCGCTAAAAGCCCGAGAGTTCCAGTCCCGCAGTAAAGATCGAAAACGACATCTGTCTTTTTAATGTCAGCAAGCTCGAGCGCTTTCTCATACAGTTTTTCAGCCCCCGCAGTGTTCGGCTGAAAAAAAGAACCGGGACTTATATTGAAAACCAGCTCCTGATCGAAGAGGCTCATTTTCTCCCGAAGATATTCGGGGCCGGCAAGGTGCATTTCATGAATTTGCGTCGGATGCCCTTTCATGATTTGATGAATATTGAGGAAGACGCTTGGAGTGTTGTCACCGATGGAGACGATGTCGACAAAAGAAGACAAATCTTTTTTGCTGATGGCGTAGTCCGGGTTGCCGGAAACTGTCAGGATCACCATCTTATCTCCTGTTCTTACCCCCTCTCTGACTGTCAGGGTTCGCAAGGTGCCTGTATTGCGGTGAGGATGGTAGGCGTGTAGGGTCGTTTGTTCCCACCAGCGCTTGACTTGCTGGACGATTTGAACAAACCAAGGGCTGCAAAGGTGGCATTCGCTTAAGTTGAAGACTTTTCCCTTTCCTAAAGCCAAGACGAGGCCGAGATAGTGACGACCCTCAGAGTCTTGCGAAAAAGTAAACTCCATTTTGTTGCGATAATTCCATGGGGGTCTGCAAGGAATTATCGGTTCAGGACAAATCAAATTGCCAAAGAGGCGGTCAAGCCTCGCTTGCTTTTCTTTAAGCTGCTCTTCATAAGGAAGATGCTGCCAGCGGCAGCCGCCGCACTGACCGAAATGAAGACATTTGGGTTCTATCCGGTGCTCTGAGGGTTTTATAATCTCCTGAAGGCAGCCAAGGTAGGCCCCTTTTCTTTTTTTTATGATCTTGGCTTGGACCACATCTCCTGTAGCCGTAAAGGGAACTTCGATTTTTTTTTCATCGAAAAATCCGGTTCCGCTCCCTTTTTTGGAAAAACCGGATATGGCAACAGAAATGATCTGATTTTTTAAACGAAAACGCATGAATATGAAACATTGTAAGAAATTAGACAAAAAAAAGGGAGGAAAAAATCCTCCCCGTCACAATCTCAAAAAAAAGACCCTTATGAAGCGGCAGCGCGGCGACGGCGTAGCTTGGCTGTCGGGCGGCGCACTGACATTGGGCTTGCTTTTGCCGTGGCAGTCTTTCTACTAGAAGATGCTGGCTTGCTTGCAGTCGATTTTTTAGCAGCAGATTTCTTGGCCGTTGATTTCTTGGCAGCAGATTTCTTAGCTGTCGCCTTTTTCGCAGCAGGCTTGCGCTTTGCAGTCGACTTCTTAGCTGTTGACTTCTTGGCAGCAGGCTTGCGCTTTGCTGTTGTTTTCTTAGCAGTCGACTTCTTAGCAGTCGACTTCTTAGCAGTCGACTTCTTAGCAGTAGTCTTACGCTTTGCAGTCGATTTCTTAGCAGGCTTACGCTTTGCTGTCGACTTCTTAGCTGTAGACTTTTTAGCCGCAGTACGCTTCGTCGCTTTTTTAGCCGTCTTGCGTTTTGCTGGCTTCTTTTTCGCAACAGATTTTGTTGCCGTTGATGCGGATTTTTTCATTTTCCTCCGTCCTTTATGTTCTTTATCAGCTATAACAGAAAGTTTACGAAATTGCTTCGCAATCTTTTCCAGCTTGATAGTTCCAGTTCTGACACGCTGTGAAGCAGCTTTATTTCCTGTTTCCACAGCTTTCCGGAGATCTTCCGATATGCTCGTTAAAAGGTCCCCTAACTGACTCTGTACATCAGCCAATGCCATGTTAGAACTCCTCTGTATTGAGTTGCATGACTAATTCTCTGAATAATTCACTGACACGAATTTGTGCAAGATTTTTTTTAATTTCCGAAAACAGTTTATTTCAAAATCGAAAAAACCTTCCCAAGAATGTGTTCAAAAAACGCCAGCCTTCGGAATCGCGAAGCCCGAAGATATATCGTTGTCTCCTTGTAAAACTGTCCATTTTTTCAGCTTTAAATTAATGTGTTAATTTCAAAGCCGAAACACTGAAAAAAAAAGTTATGAAACACCCCATCATACCCGCTTGCCTTCTTATTATTTTTTGGTGCACCCCCCTTCCGGCAGAAAAAATTCCTTTAACATTTAAACCTAACTCACTCAAAAAGAGTTATCAAGAACTTGTTGCTCTAGGCCGCAGGCTTTTTGATGAAGGCGCCTATTCAGAAGCTTTGGAGCATTATAAACAAGCGGCGTCACTTAAACCGAACGCATCAGCTTCGCTCAAGGGTCGTATGGCTCTGCTCCATTATTTATTAAATGAAGATGAAAAAGTCATAGAGCTTTTGAACTCTTCTTCCTCGTTGAAAAAAAAATCTGAGAACCTACTCCTTATCTCATTGGCCTACAAAAATATAAGAAACTATTCGCGCGCTGAAAAATCCCTGCTCCACTACCTCGAGACTCCGCATGCATCGCATCGGGAAGAGGCCTTGCTCGCCCTCGCTGAAGTCAAAGCGATGCAAGGGGAGTCCGCCGAAGCTGAAAAAATTCTTCAGCCTCTTTTTTTGACAAACCCCAGTGAAAAGGTGTTGCTCGCGTTTTCAAAACTGTTGATCAGTCGAGGGCGCTTTGAAAGGGCGGAGCAAATATTGCGCGAAAGCACCATAAACGGTGTCAATCTCCCCCTTTATGCTTATTTAATGGGGGAGATCGCATTAAATCGTGAGCATTACAAACAAGCGCTTGAGCTTTTCTCGGAGGCGAAAGTATCCCTGCCGAAAAGAATGCCTCTTTGGATCGATCAAATGACCGAAAGCGAGGCTGTCGCCCATATGTCGCTTGCAGGCAGCGAGATCGAAACTCTTAACCGGCTTTCCCACTGTTTGAAGGCGCGCGAGCGCCTTTCACGTCTAGCACATCGAAGCGAATCCTCGATGCTTCTTTTGGCCCAGTACGCCGTTTTAGTCAAAAGGCTCATTGGGGACGAAGCGCCGCTTGCTGAAGTGGGCCGCTTGGCAGCCGCAGGATGCGGATCTGAAACTCTGACGCTCCTGATCTGCGGGATCGTGGCTGGCTCCTACGAAGAAAAAGAGGCGCTCTTCAAAAAGCTAACGAGCAAAAATCCCGACGACCCTTATGTACAAAGAGGCTGGTATTTGCGCGGAGTGAACGAATATGAGGCAAAAAAGCGCGGCAATGCCATGAATCGACGAGCTTTGTACGCATTCGAACAAGCGATGCGCCATTCAGAACGTCATAACCCTGCCCTTGCTGCAAAGGCGCTTCAAGCGGCACTCGTGACTGCATTAGAAGAAAACAGCCGGCAGTCCCTGAAATATGCCCGCTCGCTTTTAAAAGAGGCGAAAGGGGTGCGAACGTCTTTGAACCTCTATTATGAGGGGCTTGTTTATGATCAATCGAATGAACACCAGAGCCGCCCGGAATACGGCGAGCACGCGATAAGCTGCTGGGATGCAATCCCTCAGGACAGCGCCATCTTTCCTCTCGCCCTTTTTGCAAAAGGTAAATCCTATTTCAAACAGAAACAGTGGCATTTGGCCAAAAGCGCTTTATGCGAGCTTGTTAAGAGCGCAAACCATGTTGCGCACCTTCCCGAATCGCACGCGCTCATCGCCCGCTGCGAAGAAAACCTGGGAGAGGATCCTTTGAAAACATGGCAGGCGCTTGTCGATGGCTACCCCGACTCTCCCTTTGCTGCCGAGGCCTATTACTTTCTTGTTCCCGAAAGCGACTATCAAAGGGGCGCGCCACAAGGACTCCACCACCTGCAAGATCTGACTCAGCGCTTTCCAGAATCGGCTTGGAGCATCGAGGCCAACCTTTTTTTGGGACTCAATGCTAAGCGCGACATTTTCACCTCTTCTGGAAAGCTCTACAAAGCTAAAGATCTGGAAAGATCGTCTCAATATCTGAAAAAAGCGTGCGATATTTTCCATAACTTGGACAAAAGACAATGCTTTAAAGATCATCGCGACTACTACTTCGCGCTTTCTGCTCGCGCGACGATCGAAAGGGCAACGGCCTACCTCGCTATTGCAGAATCTGCAGAAGGGACCAAACAACAGGTCTATCAGAAGTATGCCATCGATCTCCTGACTCATCTTCTTACAGACATAAAAGAGCCAAACCTCATCGATGAATCAGAGTACCTATTGGCACTGGCTTATGAAAAATCAGGAGAAGAGGTGAAAGCTGAGGCTCTCTATGAGGCAATCGTCCATCGCTTCCGCGCTAAAAAAACAACAAGGAGTCATTATCTAGCGCTCTCCCTGGGACGTCTCGGACGCCTTCATCAAAAACAACATCAAATAGAAAGCGCCCTTAGCTATTTTAAAGGCGCTGCCGACGCCGGACGGGGAAAGGTGTTAAATTCTGACCAGTATTTGGAAATTATGATCGAGCAGAGTCATTGCTATCTACTCCTAGGTGATGACGACAGCGCAATGACCACTCTCTCAAAAGTAATCAACGAAGATGCGGCCTCAAGCTTAAGGCTTAAGGCGATGTTTTTGCGCTCCCAAATCTACAGGCGGCAAGGGAGAGAAGAGCTCGCCTTAAGACAGCTTGAAGCCCTCTCTAACCAGCATGGCGAGTGGGCCGCAAAAGCTCAGCAGGAACTACTCAAACCTTAAAGAGGATATGACCCATGATGGATTTATTTTCACTCAGCTCTAACTGGAACCTGATTTTACTGATCATTTGTCTTTGTTCGGTTGTAGGAGTGACCATCTTCATTGAGAGACTCCTCTTTTTGAAGAAGTCGGAAATTGATACGAATCAATTTATCATCGACTTAAGAGCGCTCGTAAAAGCTGGCGATTTGACGAAAGCCATTCAACTTTGCGAAAAAAAGACAGGACCCGTTTCCAATATCGTAAAGCATGGCCTCTTTAAAGCCGGCAGATCGCAAGACGAGATCCAACAGGCGATGGAAATCACAGGAATGCTAGAAATCGCCAAGCTCGAAAAAAATTCGAAAGTTTTGTCAGTGCTGGCCCACGTCGCCCCTCTCATAGGACTCTTAGGAACAGTCTTGGGGTTCATTCAAGCCTTTGCCGAAATGCGTATGAGCGGCCTCGTCGACATTTCCGCCACACGCATTGGCGAAGCGATGGAATATGCTTTGATCACGACAGCTGCCGGCCTTGTTGTGGCGATCCCTTGTGTGATTGCCTACAACTACATCGTCAGCCGGATCGAATATTTTGTTCTCGAGATACGCTCAACATCGTCAGAAGTGGTCGACCTTTTGATTCACGATAGGCAGGAGATTTAACGGTGCACTTCGAAACAAAACTAAAGCCATCCTTTACTCTGATCGACCTCACTCCCCTGGTCGATGTCGTCCTCTTGATGCTGATCTTTTTCATTGTCACCTCCGACATCCTGCCGCTGAAGTCCCTCAATATCGACAATCCTAAACTGCCCAAAGAATCGGCCCCTCTCACAACTCAAGTTCTTGTTGTGATGGATGCACACAACGTGATCTACATGGGATCGAAAAAAGATATCGTCGATATGACCACAGTCAAAACACTTTTGAATGAAGAAATCGAAAAAATCAAAAGGAGACACCCCAAAGCGTCTCCATCTATTGTGCTCAGTTTGGATAGAAGAGTCGATTACGGATCTTTTTTAAAACTCTTTTCCATCGCTTATGAGTGCTCCCCCAAAATTCGCCTCATCTATCAAAACGAAAGTGACGAGACTTATGCTCAGCATTGACCAGGATAAGGATTTTGGGCTTATCGTTAAACCTAAAGAATCGATGTGGAACGGCACTTTGCTTTTGAGCCTTGCCATTGCTCTCATGCTCCATGGTTTCGGGCTTGTCCTCTTCCGGATTCAACCGACCCTTTGCAGGCAATGCGAGGTCGCGTTAACGCCAATCTCTGTCGCAATGGATCCTTCGCCGAGTAGAGACGCAGATGTTAAAGCGGATGCGGATCATGAGACTTTAGCTTTTGCTAAGCGTCCTCAAAGACCTGATGTCCCGCCGAGTCCGCCCGTTATTGGAATGTGGGCTCCGACGATCCTGACCCTCTCCTCTTGGCCAAAAGACAACGTTTCCATAACCCCTCCAAAAACAGGCCGTCCCGTATCGGCCCAACTCAAACTCGCAGGACTTTTGGCAAAAAGAAAAATTGCCGACGGTCCTAAGGAGGTCAACCGCACCTACCAAACGGGTCAATGCCGCTACCAGCTCACAGTCGACAATCGAAAGGGGCGCGTTTTCTGGATAGAACCGCTTGACTCAATCAGCGAAGACCTATTATCTCTGCAATTTGAACCGGTGGAGGGCGAAATCTTCACAAAAGGCGATATAGAGGTGACTCTTCGATGATTGAGCTCAGTCCTCAAACAGCGATCATGCTTTATCTTTGCGGAGCCATCGGCGTCGTTATTTTTTTATGGATCAGAGGTCATTTTAAATCGAGATCCAAAGCCGTTTTGCCACCGCAAAAAAGACTGAATACTTGCGAGTACTGCTGCAATCCTTATCTTTCCGACCTCGACCAAAACGTCACGGAGTGTCCAAAGTGCCGCTCTTTAAATAGGACTTAAAAAAAAATGAACCTCGACAACATTGACGTCCAAATCCGAATGAATGGAAGGCTCTTTTATCCCCCTGACTGGATGCGGAGCAAAATGGAAGATACGGCGAAAGAGTGCCTCCTTGAGCTTAACCGCCAAAGAGGCGACCTTCAAAAAGACATTCTTTTCAAGAAAATCAGACGCTTGCTGCCAGATACTCCCATTCCGCAAAAACTTGTAGGCGCAGCCAAATGCGACAGTTTATTTGTGAAATTCTCACAGTTTGCCGACATCTGCCACAAAACAAAGGAAGGGTCTTTTTTCTGGGAACCCAAGGAAGAAAACCTCAACCATTTTCTGTTTCAAGAGCTGACCGAACTCCACCACGAGCTGTCGAAAGAAATCAGAAATGTTCTTGATGAAAAGTGTCGATTGCCAGCAACAATCGAAAAGAAAATCCAATTTCCCGGCGACGTGCTCGAGCAGATCGCTGCCATTGCTGAAGATCCGGAAACAGAGGAGCAAGAGAAAGCAATCATCTGCCGATATCTCGACACACATGGCCTCATCGATGACATTGACGACTTGCTCAAGCAGATGATTGCGCAGGCGAGAATCCCCTGTAACGTCGGACTAACGCTTGATCTAGGGAAACAACTCGCCCCCGGCCTCTTAGAAAACATCGAGATAAGATGGATCGACTCTCCAGAAAAGTTGGAAGCGCTGAGCGATGTGATTTTCTCTTGCAGAGCTATTTTCGAGATGAGAAAGCGCGGCGACACCACTTCTCAAGATTATGAAAACAGAGTGCAGAAACTAACAAATGCCTACCTTGTCAATGCTAAGAGGCAATTCGCGGCAAAAGAAGAGATCTATTTATCATTGCATGATTTTGCCAAGGCGGCCCTGAATGCTGCAAAAGAACCGGTTCCAGAACTCCGCATGAAAGCGGTGACCTTGATTGAAGCGGCTCAAAAAATTGTTCCGATCTCCTCTGAAGAGACGCGAAAACAACTTTTGACTGCCATCCAAAGCCGAAATCACTGCGAACTCTTCGAAAAGATTTTGCACCTGTGCAGCAGAATCAAGCAGCTCAAGGAAAAAGGAGATCGAGATTCAGAAGAATTGAAAGACCTTGTCACACGCTTAAAAAAAGTGTTGCAAGGGCCTATGTATGTCCTTTTTCAAAAGGATAAGGTAACCTTAAATTATTTACAGGATATGATCATCGCCGCCGAAGAAACGAAAGCAAAAGGCTGGCTGTGGTAAACAAGGAGTTTAAAATGAAAGGAACAGCAGTTGTGACGGGAGCCAATCGAGGCATTGGGCTTGAATTTTGCCGACAACTCAAAGAGCAAGGGTATGATGTGATCGCCCTTTGCCGAAAAGCCAGTCCCGAACTGTGGAACCTCGGTGTCGAAGTCTTTGAAGAAATCGAAGTGACCGATCCAAAAACACTTCAGTCGCTTGTCGCCAAGCTGCCGCCACGCCCCATCGACCTGCTGGTCAACAACGCCGGTATCTTAAGAAGAGAAACGCTTGATGACTTTAATCCGGATTCCATTAAAGAGCAGTTTGAAGTGAACGCCTTGAGTCCCCTCCATGTCACAAGAGCCTTTCTTCCTCAATTGGGAAAAGGGTCAAAAATCGCGATGATCACAAGCCTGATGGGGTCAATAGGAGACAACACCTCCGGAGGCCGGTACGGCTACCGCATGTCAAAGGCCGCGCTTAATATGGCGAGCAAATCGCTTGCCCACGACCTGAAAGAAAAAGGGACCGCTGTCATTGTTCTCAGCCCCGGCTCTGTCAACACCGCCATGACTGAATTTTCAGGACGCCTCTCTCCGGAGGAGTCCGTGAAGGGCATGCTCGCTCAAGTGGAACAAGCCAGCTTGGAAGAAACGGGATCTTTTCTGCACTACGACGGACGAAGGCTTAGCTGGTAACAGGTTCTACTTGCGCGCGTTTCGGAGTCCTTTCCTCAAGCGCTGAAGTTCCCGCGATCACAAATAATTTGTGCGCACAAATGAGAGGAACATGTCAAAGCGGCAACCTTGAGCGTACAGCCGATTCCGAAGTGATTGAAAAAGATTGCCGAAGGCAAAGCGATGACAAAAAAAGCCGCTGCGACCTGGGACATCATCACATCGATTTGATAGCGAGCAGCCCTACGGTATTCCATTCCAGACGGAGTTCCTTTAATCAGCTCTAATAACGATGTTGGGTAACGCTCCCAGAACTTCTTCCCATTGCGTCGATCGTTTACGCGATCAGGACGCATTGACTCCCAGTGCTGCAGCAACCACGTTCTAACGTATGCACACACCTTAAGAGCCGTCGCAGAAGCCACGATAAAATAAGGAGCCTCCATGCCGATCAATCGGGTCGCCCCATACGTAAAACTAACCGAGAGTGTCTCTTTTAAAACAACATTCATATGATTGCCTCACCGTCTGCCGAGATTAAGCGGTCCGCACCTTTTTGCAGATCGCGGCTTTTTCCCCTACACGACCCAACTGATACACTTATGCATCAAAGACCGAAGAGCCAGCACTGAGACCGTCGCCCCTATACCATACACATAAAGTGATGCGGGAACGGTAGCGATCAAAGTCACTGCTAACACAGTGAGAGCTAGAGCATGAATCAAGAGAACTTTCTCTTTCCAAGCCTCTTTTAAGAGATCGCTTGGTGCATCCTGAAGGGTTTCAATAAACGAGTCACCTCTCTTTTCAAACTCTTCATATCCACCAGCCGATTTGGAAATCATCACTCCCAAGACATTGATCACCGAGACGACGGCTGCCATTTTTGCGTATTGGCCTGGCGAACGAACCCCAAACAAACGCCCTACACCGTAGACGCCCCCGACAACAGCACATTCCTTTATGACTTCTGAAATTATAGTTTGCATGTATTTATCTCCTTGATAAATCGTTATATCAAGTATCTTAACAAGAAATAATTAAGATAAGATAAAGATAACCTGCAAGGAACTTTCGCTTACTGAAAAGAGGGATAGTATCAGAATGGAATTATGTGATTAAAAGAAAGAGCAAGTGGAAGACATATTTTTGACATAAAAAAAACCTGGCGGCGACCTACTCTTCCACACTCTTGTGTGCAGTACCATCGG
>CAZVSU010000002.1:0-7070 GCA_964629645.1 uncultured bacterium
TCCCGGCGGCTTAGAATTCGAATTTGTAGAAAAACTTTTTATAAGGTGTACTAGTACTTAGTTAACAAAGTTTTTGATCAAATTCGGCATTGTAAGCGCCGCGATGAGCCGATCTTAATCTGATCTATATTGTTAATATTGAGCTGATTGAGATCGGCTCTATATTGTTAATATTGAGCCGATTAAGATCGGCTCATCCCGGCGGCTTAGAATTCGAATTTGTAGAAAAACTTTTTATAAGGTGTACTAGGGCGGGACTCTTCCCTTTCATCTGGGCTTTTGAGAAAAATGACAATCTGGTAGCGTGGCGATCGGTGAGGTCCCGGAATGTCGCATCTTAAAAGCTGGTTTTTAAAGCACCAAGAAAGGCAAGATCGCTTTGCCTCGTTGAACGATCTCATGTTCGCCGAAAGCAAAAGGCACTATCCTCAATTCCGTTTAAGCTTATTCAACTTTCAACTCGTCTTCCATTTTTTCACACACGCTCTTATCTTCTACTTTCTCAGCCACGAACTCACGAACCGATCGTTTACTTTAGTGATTGCCATTAGTTCCTGGAAGATGCTCATTGTGGCCGCGTGGTGGGGGGGGCTTGAGCTTCTGCGTTCACAAGTGAGGAATCTCTACCGAATCAACAATCTGCTCGAACTCGAAAAAGCCATCGGATTTTGGCTTATTTTAACGGTTTTTATCTGCATACCCATAACTGCAGCAGGCGTTTATTTTGGTTACACCGCTTATATAGACTCGCTCTACAATAGACCCTTTATCATTCCCTTGTATGCCTCCTTAGTTTGTTTGATGCTCGTGATCCGCTTGCCTGTTTCAACGCTGCATTCTGGTATTTACGGAATCTCGAGGGTGATACGCCCCCATTTTTCAATGATTATGGCCTACAGCTTCGGACTCTTAGTCCTCGCTCTCACGTGGCCGACGCTCAAGATCTTCGGCATTTTTCTTGCGATTTTGACACAGTCCCTTGTTTCCAGTTATTTAACATTTTACTATGCGCGCTACATGTATCGCCTGTACAACTTCTCTGTCAGACGACCAAAGCGATTCGAATTTCGAGATTTCTTCAAACGACTCTCCCCTCTTCATTTTGCTTTGGCAGCCCTTTCAAACATTTTCATGATCAGCGACTCCTTGCTCATTATCGGGTTTTATTATTTTACGGTCGGAAATTCTAAAGGTTTTCTCTTTTTGCAAATTATCTACCTGATTTCACCGCTCATCCAGGCCTCGACAAACTGGGCGCGTCTTTTCTACTTTGATAGAAAACGGCTCCGCAACAGCCAACTTGACTTATTCATTAATGAATATGATCGCAACGTCGCTTACGTGGCCGCCTTTTTGGGACTGACGTTCGGTCTTTATGCCTTGATCGCCTCCTACGTTCTGATTTCACCGGTCGCTGCAAGCTATGTTGCCACTTTCCTCCCCTTTTTTCTCCTGCGCTCATTGATTGCCAACCTGCAGGTCAAAAAATTTAGTTATTTCTACTACGCCGATGTGATCTTAAGCGGATTGGTTCTCACGTCCGGCATCATTGCGATCTACTTAACAAACTCTTCCTTCCTTATGAAAAGCGCTGCGCTCGTGATCTTAATGATTGTCGTCCATGCTTTTTTGAAAAAAGATCACTTCCCTCAATTTCAAAGCACACGGTATCAAGGCCTCTACACAAATCTTTATTCTTGGCTCGCCCACCTGAAAAGAACGCCCGAATTCATCGAAGTTTACCGGCTTCACCTGGACAGCTATATAAAACTAGGGGAAAAGATCGCTTTAATCCGGAAACTTTCTGAAGAATTGGCTCTTACGGACTATCAAGTCTGCTCAATCAAGGAAAAATACCTGATGGTTTTCAGAAGGGTGCAGCAAAAAACAGAGCTTCTCCCGGCCACCTATTTTGCGCGCTTAAGCGGCGGGCTGCTTAAGAAAGTGGATCGCAACCTCCTGAGCAACATCTCTTTAACTGACGGAGTCCGTTATTACACCTATTCTTTCGAAGACAGCCCCATCATCAACGACTTGATGAATGAAGCGCACCGTTTTGCAGACATCCCCGAAAATTTGACTCTTGACCAGGTCACTGCCTTGTTCTTGGAGACATTTCCGGAAGGCACCTTTTATGATCCCTGCAAAAAACCAGGGCCTCTGGCTGAATCGATTCCAATTGATAGCGTCAGAAAGTTCACCAGCCTTGTCTGGCAGTACCTCTTCAGGCAAAGAAAGCGCATGAAAGCCGATATGGACGTCACAGTTTTATTTGACGAAGAAATCGTGAAAGTGATCTTTGTCATTCCCAAAAAAGAATCCGATGATTTTCAAGAAAAGCTGCTTAACTGGCATAACTTTATTCACGCCACCAATATGAAACTCGCAGCTATTGCTTGCGGGAATTAATCGAATTCAAGTATTAAAGAATTTAATCTCGATAGGAAAACATGAAAACGTTTTTTTGCCTGGCATTAAGGTTCTTTTTTATCTTCGGTCCGCTGTCGCTGCTCTTTTGTGGCTGCCAAGCCTTGGCGCCCGGAATGACAATACAAACGCGCTGCCGCAATCAGTTTGTCGAATCAAAACCTCTTGGGCTCGTGCCGGTGATCGAGATCACCCCGGAATTGATCTGTGAATTGGAGGCATGTGAGCAAAAGAGATGTTTGGGCACCTTGACATCCGATAACGCTCCCTACGACTATGTCGTCGGGCCCCACGACCGCCTTATGATCAGCGTGTGGGGCCATCCGGAACTCAACTTGTCATCCGAATTAGAATCTTTCGGAGAAAGAACGACCTACGTTGTCAACGGCAAAGGCAACATCTATTTCCCTTACGTTGGAGACGTGAGCGTCGCCGGTAAAACGATCGATCAGATTCGAACCGTAATGGCAGAAAGACTGTCGGACGTCGTTGTCAATCCTGTCGTCATTGTCGATGTTTGGGAGTTTCGAAGCCAGTTCATTAATGTCGTGGGCGAGGTGAACCTCCCTGCTATGATTCCTCTTGAAGACATCCCGATCAAACCGATCGACGCGGTCGGCATTGCAGGAGGCATCACACCAAACGGCGATCTCCAACATGCTGTGTTATCCCGCGATGGATGCCTTCATGAAATCAATATCTTGCCCTCGCTCTACAATGGTGGAATTCAAAATCTTTATTTAAAGCACGGCGATGTTCTCTACGTACCGAATCGCATCAACAATCAAGTCTATGTGCTCGGGGAACTCATACTGCCTCAAGCGATCTACTTTGATACCGATCAGTTAACGTTAAGCGATGCGATCGCAAGGTCGCTCGGGCTTGATCCTTTTGCATCGAACCCGGAGCTTGTCTATGTGTTCAGAGAAGAAGACAACGGTGAAAAAGTCGCCTATCACCTTGACGCAACCTCTCCGGCATCGCTTTTGCTGGCCAATGATTTTTGCCTCAAGCGCCAGGATATCATTTATGTCGGCCCTTATCGCCCTGCGCTTTTGAACCGCATCATGACCAATTTCCTCTCAACATCCAGAGTCATTGTCGACCTTGCGAGAACTGCTGACCACATCAATGATATCATCGAAGGGCGAAGAGCATTTGACAACGGAGGAGATGATTAAGATGAAACGGTCCCGTTCCAACAAGTCGTCTGTCACTCCAAGCCGGTTTAATTACCGTTTTAATATCCGCAACTACCTCAACTATACGCGCTTTTTGATCATACTGACGACGATACTATTCACAATAGGAGGAACATACTACGCGTTTTTCTTCACCCCCCGCTACCAAGCTTCGGTGTATTTAAGCAGCCAAGTTTATGGATCTCTCAGCGCAGCAGCCCTTTCGAAAGACAAAGCGATCCCCTTAGATGATAAAGAGACCTCCGCACCCAGGCAGCTCGAGCTGCTGCAAACACCTCAGATTTTGACCGAACTTGTCAAAACGCTCGATCTTGACCTGACTGTTGAAGGAAAGGAAGCCGACAAATTCGTCATTTCAGAACTCGCTTTATCACGATCTCTCTATAATGAGACTATTTTGATCACCGCAATCGATGATATCACTTACCGCGTTGACATCCCTGCCCGCAATTTCGAGGCCGAAGGGACGCTGAAATATCCCGAAGTATTCGCTCTTGATAGCGAAAATATGCTTCAAATCCAAATAGATGCCCTCCCCCAAACACGCGGGGCCACGCTGACACTCGTTAAAAGACCCATTGGCGAAACAATTGACGAGATCCTCGCCAACTGTCTTTTTGAAGCCCCGGGAGTCGATGATAAACTCGTGACAAATCTCATCCGCGTCTCCTACACCGGGATGAATCCGCAAAAAATTGCCGCCATAGTCAACACGCTCGCCGATTTAGCCGTCAAAAATTCAAAAATGGAAGAAAAACGAGAAGCCTTTCAAACACTTGAGCTTATGAATTTAGAACGGGCTCAGGTTTTATCTTTTCTCAATCTCACCGGGCAGAAATTAGCCGAACTTAACAAGGGGCTACAGCGGGTCAGCATTAACGAGGAGATCGACTCAAAACTTGCCGCCGACCAGATGATTGAAGTGGAAAAAAATCTCGTGAAAGCAAAAGCCGAGCTATCGGCGCTAAAAAGGCAATCGACAGACCAAAACCCGAAAATTCAAGCGTCACTCGCGGGAATCGAAAGCCTCATTGCAGAACGGGATGAAATCCATAGAAAGGCATCGTTATCTCTGCAGGCCGGCGATGAACTGCTAGACCTCCAAAGAGACCTTCTCGTTTACACAAATCTCTATCAGGAAATATGCAGGAGCCTGCAGCAATTTCAAGCGCGCGCTGAATCGCCTGTGGGAAATTTATTCGTCCTTGAGTACGCGCAAGCCCCCGATACGCCGGTCAGTTATTCAAGACCCGTCATCATTTTGCTGAGCGCTTTAATCGGCATGATCTGCGGTTATATTTTAGCTCTTGTGCTCGATTAAACTTAAGAGACAAAACAGGGACCAAAAATTTCGATGTACGGGAAACTCCACAGAAATGGCACTGATTTCTGTGACGCTCTTTTCGCCTTCTTTGACTCTACGGAGTATAGAAGGGATCTCATGCACATGAATGTCTATTCCCGTACATCCTTTAACTGCGTTCATCACAAGATATGAGATTACTGACGAAGCTGTCACTTGAAAATCTTCACGACCCCAACCGATACGAGAGGCAAATCGATAAAATTTTCAATAAAATGAAAAGCCTTCACGGCTTAGGCGCTCTTTTCGAGCAGAAGCAAGATTCTGTCCCCCTCTTTACTTTCGGCTACGACAGGAGAAACTTGGCAAAAATTTTGGCCGCAAGCGTCAAGAAAGAATCCTATTTCTATTCCCCGCAAACCCAATTTAAAATCGTCACAAAAAATAAAGAACGAATCATCTACAGTTTTTCTCAAACAGATAAAATTGTGCTTGGCGTTCTCTCCAATCTTCTTAACGAAATGTTTCACCCATTTTTAAGCCCGAACGTCTACTCCTATCGCCATAGAATCACGGCCAAAAATGAAGTGGCAGATCTCGGCCACTATGTCGCGGAACAAAGAAAGAAAAGAGCGGCCAAAGGGCTCTATTTTTTTCAGACAGATATTGCGTCTTATTCCGATCATGTGATCGTCTCTCCCAGTTCTCCTTTTTGGGATTTAATTCAGACTTTTTTTAACGAGCTCAATATCCGGCCGACGGATTATCAGTGGTATTTGATTCAAGGCGCAATTCGTCCGGAATATTACAACATCAACGGCTCGCTGCAACAAAACATCAAAGGACTCCCCACCGGCTCACCGATCACGACATTACTGTATAATTTTTACACAACAAAAGTTGACCATCTCTTTACCCACCTCCCGACATTATTTTATGCCCGTTATTCTGACGACCTTATTCTCTGCGATCCCAGTCTTGATAAAGTCAGGCTCGCAGAAGAGTCCATTCACGACACGATGAAATCTCTTGGTCTCAGCCTCAGCGAAAAAAAGACCCATCGCATGTATCTTAGCCCTTCCGGCCGGCCAGGAGAAGAACCGGGGTGGAAAGGCTGCAGCACGCTGGAGCTTCTGGGCCATTCTTTGAACGCTTTTGGAGCTTACACCATCTCTTTTAAAAGGCAGAAAAAACTCCTCGATCAAACAAAAGCCCGCATTTCGAATACACTCAATCTTCTACGGGGGGAGACACAAGAACACTTGGGAAGAGCTGTCTGCGGCGCCGTAAACGACTATTTTGTCGATCCAAACATCGGCGGCAACCTCGCAAAAACGGCGGTGAGAAACAGTAACGACGTCAAAGCCTTAGCCCATCTCGACTACTTGATCGCCCTTGCCGTCGCTGAACGAATAAGCGGCATCCGAGGCCCTCAATCTTTTCGGAGGGTCCCCTACAGGAAAATAAGAGAAGATTGGAAACTGATCTCCTTGACACGCTTGAGAAATGAGTCTTTTTAAAATGAAGATCGAGGCCTGTCAGAGACGCATCGAAACCCTGTGAAATCATTGCAGTCGCTCTTATGCATGGGAGCCCGGTCAACAAGAGGCACCCTGATATCGCTTTGTTCGACAGCTCCCCTCCGGATGCACATGAATTGGGATGTTTCCCTTTTCTTAAGTGGCATCGTATCAAAACAGCTTGATGTCCATTCAGCGACGTTTGTCACTCTTTCGTCGTTGTCCCGAAAGTTTGCCAGCTTTTCAGATTCTTGGGCTAAAATCGCCGCAATTTCCCATTCTGCTTCTGTTGGAAGCCGTTTCCCGACCCACTTTGAATAGGCTTCGGCATCTTCGTAAGTGACGCCGACAACGGGCTCATGCCCTTTTCCCGCTTCGTAAGTGCCGTATTTCCATGTTGCGGGGGTCTTCCTCCCTGTCGCTTTGACAAATCGTTCATACTGGGCGTTTGACACCTCGTATTGGTCGATGTAAAACCCCTTAACTTGGATCGATCGATCTCCAAGCTCAAGGGTGGAAGGGGGGACATAAATCATCTCTGAAGAGAAGTCGCCCGGAGGACGCGCTCTGTCTCTTATCGAAAAGATGTCAACCAAAGAAATGACATCGGAATCGCAA
>CAZVSU010000002.1:7080-35095 GCA_964629645.1 uncultured bacterium
GGCGCGAAATGCAAGATCGGGGTCTTCAGACCCTTGAGGCCTCCCGACCGCATCGCTGAAGAGGATGGCCCGACAGCCTTGCCCCTCTCGGCACCCGCGCGCCGGTAAACAAGCAGGGCTCAGGATCAAGCTAAGAGCGATACCTTGCCTTATTAGAGCGATCACGTTTATCATAAGACCTCATGACAACTCCTACCCTACCAGAATTAAAAAATAAATGAACACAAAGTCTCCCATCCAGCTTAAAAAAGTTTCTGTCCACAATTTGAAAAGAGTCGACCTGACAATTCCGACAGGGCAGCTCGTCGTCTTCACCGGGGTTTCCGGCTCGGGCAAATCTTCCCTTGCCTTTGATACGATTTATGTTGAAGGTCAAAGGCGTTACGTCGAATCCCTTTCGATTTTTGCCAAACGGCAGATGGGAGAGCTCGCAAAGCCCGACATGGAAAGTGCTTCGGGCATTTCGCCAACGATATCGATCGAGCAAAAAACAGCAGGAAAAAACCCGAGGTCCACTGTCGGCACCATGACCCAAGTCTATGACTACCTAAGGGTTCTTTTCGCTCGTATCGGCATTCCCCATTGCCCCGTGAGCGGCGAGGCCGTAAGACCGCAAAGCTTGGAAAGGATCATCAAAATCGTTCAAACGCTCCCTGAAAAGACCAAAATTTTGATTTTAGCCCCCTACGCCCGCGATAAAAAAGCGGAATTTAAAGAAGATTTTGAAGAGCTCTTGCGCAAAGGTTTTATGCGTGTGCGCATTGACGGTGAGATCCAGATTCTCGACGGCAGCACCGCTTTGGATGGCAGCACCCCCCATAATGTCGATCTCGTCGTCGATCGCACTGAAGTCAAACCCGAAAACAAATCCCGCATCGCAGACGCGCTCAACCAAGCACTCGATCTCGGCAAGGGTGTCTGTATGGTGGTCGATGCGGAGACAGAAGACGAGCAGCTCTACTCGATGCATGCCTATTCCCCTCAGTCGGGACTTTCCTATCCCTCCTTGGAGCCGGGCGATTTTTCTTTCAACAGTCCTAGTGGGATGTGCCCTCGCTGCCACGGGCTGGGGGAGGTGAATGAATTTCTTCTCGATCTCGTGATCGACCCCAATAAAAGCATCGCAGCGGACTGCTGTTCCATTGCCACATCATATGAAACTGTCCGCTACAAAAACATTTATGACAACTTGGCCCGTATCTTCGGCTTCAGCGTCAAAACCCCTTGGAAAAAGCTTCCTCAAGAAGCGAAAGACATCTTCCTTTCAGGAACAAAAGACAACCGCTGGCTGAAAATGTCTTTCGTTCACCCGACAAAGGGCTACAGGTGGCAAGATCGCGTAAGGTGGAAGGGAGTTTTATACGAAGCTCACCAAAGATACCAGGAGGCAAAAAGCGAGCGGTACAGAAAAAAAATGCAGGAGGTCATGCACCGGCAAACATGCCCCGAATGCCGGGGATCCCGACTGAAGGCCTACCCCGCCGCAACAGAACTCCATGGAAAGCGCATCGCCGTGATCATGAACCTCACAATCGGCGAATGCAAAGAGTTTTTCGATCACCTCACCCTCTCAGAAAAAGAGGAGCTCATCGCCGACGAGCTCTTGAAAGAAATCAAAGAAAGACTCCACTTTTTAGTGCAAGTCGGCCTCCATTACTTGACGCTCGACAGGACAGCGCCCACACTTTCGGGCGGTGAAGCCCAGAGGGTAAGGCTTGCCTCGCAGATCGGATGCGGACTGGTCGGCATCACCTATGTCCTCGATGAGCCCTCAATCGGCCTCCATCCCCGCGATAACCTGAAGCTCATCGAGACATTGAAACACCTAAGAGACATCGGAAATACAGTTTTGGTCGTGGAGCACGATGAAGAGACAATTCTCTCAGCCGATCACGTCATCGATTTCGGTCCCGGTGCCGGGAGAAGGGGCGGCGAGATCGTCTCGCAAGGGCCGCTGCAAAAGCTGCTCAAAAGCAAACACTCGTTAACCGCACAGTATTTGCGCGGCGAGAAAGTGATCCCCCTGCCGGAAAAAAGGCGCCGGCCAGAAAAAAAAGGCATTGATGTTGTCGGCGCCACCCATCATAACTTAAAAAATGTCACTGTGACGTTTCCTTTGGGCATTTTTGTTTGCGTCACAGGAGTCTCCGGATCGGGAAAATCGTCATTGGTTTCAGATATTCTCCACCCCGCTCTCGTCAATGCCCTTCACCGAGGAGAACATAAGGTAGGCGCCCACAAAAAGATCGAGGGGCAAAACCTTATTGATAAAGTCATCGGCATCGACCAGTCCCCTATCGGGCGCAATCCGAGGTCGAACCCGGCCACATACATCAAACTTTTCGACCATATTCGCGATCTGTTTGCCGAGCTTCCCGAATCAAAAGCCAGAGGCTATCAGGCGGGCCGCTTTAGTTTTAACGTCAAAGAGGGGGCCTGCCCAAGATGCGTCGGGATGGGGATGATCAAATTCGACATGGATTTCATGGAAGACGCGTGGTCGATGTGTCCTCTTTGCGAAGGAAAACGATTCGACTCCGAAACGTTATCCGTAAAATATAAAGGCGTCAGCATCTACGACGTTTTGGATATGGACGTCGATGAGGCGGCGCTATTTTTTCAAAATATCCCCCATATCAAGCACAAGCTGGATATCTTGCAAAAAGTAGGACTTGGCTATCTCAAAATCGGGCAGTTTTCAACGACCCTTTCAGGGGGCGAAGCGCAGCGCATCAAACTTGCTAAAGAACTGGTCCGTCCTTCGACAGGAAAAACAGTCTACATTTTAGACGAACCCACAACAGGCCTTCACTACCACGACGTCGACCACCTTTTGCATGTCCTCCACGAGCTTGTGGACCGCGGAAACACCGTTGTTGTCATTGAACACAATATGGAAGTCGTGAAAACAGCCGATTGGATCATCGATCTCGGGCCGGAAGGAGGAGCCGGAGGAGGAGAAGTTGTCGGGGAGGGACCCCCTGAAACGATTGCCAAGCAAAAAACTCCCACAGGAAAGGCTGTCGATCAAATCCTTTCGCAGAAACTGTTGAAAGACGTTCAAACCCTGATGGCTCAGCCCACGGCCAAAAAAGAGCCCAAGGCAAAAGGGATACAAACGATTTCAGTCTCAGGCGCCGAAGAGAACAATCTCAAACATATCGAAGCGGCCATCCCGAGAGGAAAAATCACAATCTGCACCGGTCCGTCTGGATCGGGAAAAAGCTCGTTTGCCTTTGATACTGTTTACGCCGAAGGGCAAAGGCGCTATACAGAGTCACTCTCCCCTTACGCCCGGCAGTTTGTCAAACAAATGCCAAAACCGATCGTCGGAAAAATTGAAGGCCTTTCCCCTGCTATCTCCATCGAGCAAAAAATTCATGCCGGCAACCCGCGGAGCACGGTCGGCACTTTAACGGAAATTTACGACTATTTGCGTATTCTTTTCGCCCGAAAAGGGATCCCCCACTGCCCTGAAACAGGCGAAGTGATCAAAGCAATCAGCAAAGAGTACGTCGTCGATCGTCTGATGGCCTACCCTGATGGAACCAAAATGATTCTGATGGCTCCTGCTCCCAAGCACGAAAAATTTCAAGACGTGATCGAGCGCTTCGGCCGTCTCGGCTATTTGAGAATTAGGCTGAACGGCGAGTTTTACGAGCTCGATGAACCTGAACGGATCCCCTACGATCCGAAAAAAAAACAGGAGTTTTACCTTGTTGTCGACAGGCTCAAACTGTCCTCGACAATGCGCGCCAGGCTGATGGAAGGGGCTGAGGCGTGCGCTTCGCTTGGTAAGGACCAAATTATTGTCCAGATCGACGACAAGGACATTCACTACAATCTTTCGTTTGCCGTCGAAAGCACCGGCAAGTCGTATCCCGAGATTACGCCGCATACCTTTTCCTTTAATATTCCTGAAGGGATGTGCCCCTATTGCGAAGGTCTTGGAACCACCTACGGCGCAAACGTCATGGAAAACGAGGAAGTGGCATCAAGCTCCATATTGAATTTGATCCACACAATATGGGGAGACACCTTGTCGCAAAAAGCCTATGAGATGCTTTTCGCCTTCTTAGACGCAGAAAAAATCGACGTCGATCTGCCGCTCAGAAAATTGAAACCAAAAGAATTGGACCTTGTTTTAAATGGATCGGATAAAAAAATCACCTATCAAGGACTTAACTTTCGCTGGCGCGGGTTGAATGCCGTTTTGTCCGATGCCGTCAGAAGCACCGATCCCGACGTCAAAAATGCGGCCGTTGTGCTCATGGATGAAATCGAGTGCCATTCTTGCAAAGGAGCGCGGGTCAACGCCTTAGCCCGCCATGTGACCATTAAGAAAAAAGGAATTCACGATGTCTGCAGCATGCCGATCCGGCAGGCTCTCAAGTTTGTGAAAGGGATCACGCTCAAGGAAGAAGAACAAAAAATCTTGGGTGAAACATTCGACCAGCTTTCCAAGAGGCTCTCTTTCCTTGACGAAGTGGGTTTGAACTACCTGTCGCTCAATCGCTCAGCCCCCACATTATCAGGGGGCGAAGCGCAGAGAATCCGATTGGCAAGGCAGCTTGGCGGCGGGTTAACAGGGACGCTCTATGTTCTCGACGAGCCCACCATAGGACTTCACCCCCGCGATAGCGACCGCCTTAACCAAGCCCTTCTCAAACTAAAAAAGCTCGGCAACACCCTTATTTTAGTCGAACACGACCCCCTCACCCTGTCTATAGCCGACCGCGTACTCGATTTCGGCCCCGGTTCCGGCATGAAAGGAGGGCATATTGTCTCCCAAGGCACGCTCGCCGAGATCAAAAAAGACAAAAAGTCTCTCACGGGCCAATATCTTTCGGGAAAACTTAAAATCGACGTCCCCAAAAAAAGGCGCCTGCCCTTGAAAAAACCGATTAAAATCGAAAACGCGCGTCTCCATAATTTAAAGTCCCTATCCTGCGAAATACCAAGAGGCGTCTTGACGTGCGTGAGCGGCGTGTCGGGATCCGGAAAATCCTCTCTTGTTCACGAAATTCTTGTTCCGGCAGTGAAAAGGGGTCTGCAAACCGGCGAAGATGCTGTCATTCAACCCTATGGAACCGTCAAGGGAATCGGAGAGTTTGATAAATTGATTGCGGTTGATCAAAACCCAATTGGCCATACTGTCCGCTCCAATGTGGGGACCTATGTCGAGCTCCTCGATAGGATGCGGGAGTTTTTTGCGCAGCTTCCTGAGGCAAGAGCCAAGGGGCTAAAACCGGGCAATTTTAGCTACAACCACCGAAAAGGAATGTGCACCTCGTGCTGGGGTCTTGGGTACAGCAGAGTCGAGATGCACTTTCTTCCTCCCGTTAAAGTCCCCTGCCAAGAGTGCCGTGGACTGAGGCTTAACCCCGTCAGCTTAAGCGTGACGTACAAGGATAAAAACTTCGGCGAGTATCTGCAGATGACAATTGATGAAGCAATGGTCGTCTTCGACAGCTTTCCAAGAATCAAAAGAGTCTTAAAAACCTTGATCGATGTCGGTCTCGGCTATCTCAAAATTGGTCAGGAAATGGTCACGCTATCGGGCGGGGAAGCGCAAAGAATCAAACTCAGCCGCGAGCTGTCCAAAAGGTCGACAGGCCGCACCCTCTACATTATGGATGAACCCACCATCGGCCTTCATAGCGACGATATCCAAAAACTATTGAAGGTGCTTCACCGGCTGGTCGACAAAAAAAATACCATGGTGATCATTGAGCACAATCTCGACATCATCAAAAATGCAGATCACGTCCTTGACCTGGGCCCTGACGCCGGAGAAAAAGGAGGGACGCTTATCTTTTCCGGCACTCCCGAAGACATGATCAAATGCACGCTCTCGACAACAGGAAAGTACCTTGCCAAGGGTTAAATTAATCATGAGGTAAGACCAAAGGGACAGGGCAGCCGAGCGAATCGCCAATGGCGCGGAAAAGTTCGGCTTCGTAAATGTTGATCCTGTTGTTAGACTCCATCGTCAGAAGGCACGCTTCAAGAAGCCTTTTTTTCTCTTGCGGTTTCAGTTTCGCAAGATCATCGAGAGCTTTATTTAAGGGGCCGAGTTTGATTTTACTTAAAAGTTCACCACTGTAGGTGAGCTTTAGGTGGTTCAATCCCGCTTCGAAAGATTTTCTTTGTTGTTTTTCATCCCGATTTCCCACAAGAGATAAGATCTCAAGAAGGATGATGGCCGCCTCTTTATGATTTTCGATCGGATCTTTCCCTCTGGGCTTTTCAACCCGTGTAAATTCTGCATCGAGATGCTGTATCAAGACTTTTTCCAGAACCCAGGCAAAAAGATCGATTTTTTTATCGGATCTCATGAGCCACTTCACATTCTCTCTGAAAACGCGGTATTCATTTTTGGACAGAGTTTTAAATGAAGGAATCGCCATGTCGATCAGCGGCAACCGCGCATTCAGATCAATTTTTTTAAGCTCAGGGTAAATCCGTTTCAGCTCACGGTCCACGCCAACGTAGGCTTGTGCCGAAAGCTGTTTGAGCTGTTTTTTTCTGATCTCTTCGTCATTGGATAGGAGCAGCCCGTAGATCACAGCGCGGGCGCCGTATGGATCCCGAATCGCAGATCGTATGGCAAGCGGAAGATCTCCGACCAGTTTTTTCGCATACTGGATTTGTTCGACATTCGGCTGCCCCATGCTTGCCATCATAGACGCTCCTGCAGGCGCAGCAGCCGCAGGGGGCGTTTTTGCTACCCCTTTTGACTTTTCTTTCTTTTTAAGTGACAAAACGCGTTGAATTCGCTCCTCGATAGGGGGATGTGTGGCAAATAAGCCGGCCATTCCCGATAAAACGCCTTTGGAAAAAAACATGTGGCTCACATCCGGGGCGTGGGGGCTTAAGATTTTAGAGCCGTACATATGATCACGAATTTTTTTCAACGCATTTCCAATCCCCTCGGGGTTTCGAGTGAATTGCACCGCTGATGCATCAGCAAGAAACTCTCTTTGGCGGCTCACTGCCGCTTTAATCAAGTGACCAAAGAAAGTCCCGACAAAGCCGACGGCCATCATTCCAATTGCAACCATAAAAATGGCAACGGCTCCTCCTTGCTGCTGCCGGCCTCCCCCCCTCGAGAAAGCCGCGACGCGGAGCGTGTAGTAGCCAAAAAGGCCCAAAGCTAAAATACCAAAGAGAAGACCGATCAGCCGGATATTGAGCCTCATATCTCCGTTCACAATGTGGCTGTATTCATGGGCGATGACCCCTTGAAGCTCATCGCGACTGAGGTTTTCAACGCAGCCTCGCGTCACCCCGATCACCGCTTCGCTCGAGGAAAATCCTGCAGCAAAAGCATTAATCCCCTCTTCTTGGTCGAGCAGATACACAGTCGGAGCTGGAATGCCCGTTGCCACTGCCATCTCCTCGACGACGTTGAGGATCTTCTGTTCTGTCGGGTCGCTTGAGCTCGGACTCAAGCGGCGCCCCCCCAGGGATTTTGCCACATAGGCTCCGCCGCCGCTGCTTAGCTGGAGCGTTTTAAAGAAGCTTGCGAGTCCCACAACTAAAAAAGTCAAAATAGCGACCCAGGTGAACAAGACGGGATCCCAAAGATCGCTTGAGTGAAAGTTGGGACCGACAGTCGCATAGGCAGCGGCCGACGCGAAGATTAAATAGAGCACCAAAACAATGCCCACGACAGCGCAAATGAAAAGAAACACAAGCATGAAGGTGTTGCGTCTTGCTTTGTCTTGATGCTGAAAAAAATCCATGTTCGACTCTCTCGTGTTAGAAGGCCACTTGAGGCGCCTCAGCGATTTCAGCAGAATCGAATTCCAGCAGACCTGCATCTTCGCTGAAACCGAATAGTCCCGCTAACAAGACCGCCGGAAACGCTTGTTTGTAGATGTTGAATGCCATCACGGCATCGTTGTAAGCCTGCCTTGAAAACGCAACTTTATTTTCAGTTGATGTCAGCTCTTCACTGAGTTGCATCATGTTTTCATTCGCTTTTAAATCCGGGTAAGACTCGGAAAGAGCAAACAATCGGCCTAGCGCCCCGGTCAATCCCGCCTCTGCACCGGCGAGTTCTTCTATTGACTTTTTGTCACCGGGATCTGCGGACTTGAGCCCCTCGACAGCACGCGTTCTTGCCGCCGTGACCGCCTCGAATGTCTCGCGCTCGTGCTTCATGTATCCTTTTGCTGTTTCGACCAAATTTGGGATAAGGTCGTGTCGACGCTTTAATTGGACTTCGATCTGTGCAAAGGCATTTTGAAATCGATTTTTAAGTTTGACTAATGTGTTGTATACGTTGACAGAGTAAAAACCAAGTATCAAGAGAAGCGCCAGTATAATTATGGAAATGACCATAAAAACTCCTCTGTTAACTTTATTATATGTGGGTGTCGAAAGCGGTGTCAAGAGCTCTGTCTCGGTCTTAAGATCAATCTTGGAGCCACAATAGACGTTGACAAACAACAAAGTCTATCCCTATGATAGTGAGCGTTATGAAGAATCAAGGCCAAGCTATCATCATCTCTGCCTCATTTTTTGCGGCCTCTCTTGTGTCTCCTACCCTCAATCTCGTCGTCGTCGTCATTTAATTGCGCCCGATCTCATGTTTGAATGATTTCGGGCGCAAAACAAACAATTTACACAAAGAAAAAACTTGAAAATAAAGTGAAAACCCATTAAAATTTTAGAAACGATTTTATAAAGAGGAAAAAATGGACGCTAAAAATAGATCGACAGTAGTTGCAGCAGGAATGGCAATGTTTTCTATGTTCTTCGGAGCTGGAAATGTGATCTTCCCTCTCGCTGTCGGACGAGATGCAGGAAATCTTAACCTTTACGCGATAAGCGGACTCTTATTGTCTGCGGTTGGGATTCCTCTTGTCGGCTTGATTTCAGCCACGCTTTTTAACGGAAATTACAAGCATTATTTCGAACGAATTGGAAAAATACCCGGATTTTTTCTTGCGCTTTTCATTATGGGGTTAATAGGCCCTTTTGGCGCGATGCCGAGACTCATCACCGTTTCCCATCTCACACTGAGCATCTATTGGCCGGACGTGACATTTTGGGTGTTTAGTCTCATCGCCTGCGCGATTGTCTTTCTCTGTACGTTTAAAAAAAACCGTTTGATCGATATTTTAGGGTATTTTCTCACACCCGCACTTTTGATCGTGTTAGTGATCATCATTGCCAAAGGGCTCTTCAGCGCGGATTCACTTCCTGTCGTCGACAAAAATCCCGGAGACGTTTTTTTCAATGGACTGATCACAGGTTATGAAATGATGGATCTTTTGGCCACGTTCTTTTTTTCTTCGATCGTTTTGAAAAGTTTGGAAAGCGTTGAAAGACAACAGGGGCACACCAAAAACTTCCGGAACGTGATCTTTTTGACACTTAAGGCAAGCTTGATCGGAATGGGACTCTTGGCTTTCATTTATATCGGGTTCAGCTATGTCGCCGCCTTTCACGGCGCGAATCTGACCGGCCTTGGACGAGGTGATTTGCTCGGTGCTGTCGCTCTCCAAATTCTAGGATCATCCGCAGGCATCATCGCCATCTTAGCCGTTTCTTTGGCCTGTTTGACAACAGCAATAGCACTCGCTGCCGTCTTTGCCGAGTTTTTAACAGATGATTTGACCCAAGGGAAACTCCCCTACGTGCCCAGCCTTGTGATCACATTACTGACTTGCTTTTTGGTGTCCACGTTAGGTTTTGATGGAATTTCCCAAATACTTGAACCTATTTTGATCATTTGCTACCCGGCCCTGATTGTGTTAGCCGTTCTTAACATCGCCCATAAGATCGCGCATGTCCAAACCGTCAAATTCCCCTTTGCACTTGCCACAGCGGCTTCGATTGTGTCTTACTTTTGGCCGAATATCAAAATGATGATGTCATAAGAATGAAGGAAGGCGCCCGCCTTCCTTCTTTTATTTAACGCTTACAACTTGGTCGTGAGCCCACTTTTCAACAGTATGATGAATAGTGCTGCAGAAATGCTCTTGTTTGTAGGGATCATCGCAAGAATAAATATAGCCAAGGCAGATCATACCGGACGAATTGACATACACAGTCCCGAGCTCCGACGTCTGCAAATTAAGCGACAGCAGCGCCTTTGTCATTTCCTCTCGAAGTCCCATTGTATCGGAAACAATGATCACATACACAGACTCCAGCTCCCGATTCACTGCAATGGCATATGACTCGCTCGGGAAAAGCCCCTGCTCGAGAAGATCGAGCATCATGAGAAACAGCGTTTTGAGTGATTCCGGTTCGTAGACGCTTCTCATGGATGCAGGTGAAAGAGAGTAGAAAAAATTCTCGAGCAAAAGATCATGATAAATACCCTCGCCTGCCAAAAGATGTCTCACTTTGCCGAGCAGCTCATTTTGCTTTGTGATCATGCCGCCATTGTAGTCGCGCAACTTATCAAGAATGCGCTCAAGCTCGGCCACAACAACTTGCCTTGCTTTATAAAGATCAATAGAATGATCGTCTCGGAGAAACATTTCCTTCGGTAATTTCACACGAAAGACAGTCGCTTCTTTCGGATGACGTTTTCTGATAAAGCCAACCGTTTTGGAAAAGTCGTGAATATACTCTAAAAATGTGTCGGCCTCCTTGAACAACTCTTCGATTTTCTTGTCGTTCTTTCTCACCACTCTTACGTGAATGATCGTAAAATACAGATGCGAGAAGGTCTGCTCGTCGAAACTGATGAAAACTTGCGGGATATCGCGAATGTATTTGATTTGATGGCTCAAGCTCAGGATATTCCGCATGATCTCTTCTTCGTTTCGAGGCATGAAAACAGGGTGCATCATGTGTTCGATGCGGTCTTTCAAATCATCCGGAAGATCGGACTGCAGCCTGGCGATCTCGTCTGTGCTAAAAGCGCTTCCATCCATTTTTTCGACCTCGAGGTAAAGCACTCCCATATGTTCTGTCGCTCGGCGGCTTGAAAAAAATGATCCTTCTACCAGCTGAGCATGAGGAAGGTAATTATGAACCGCTTTCATAAGATGCCTTTCTTCGAAAATCTCTTTATCGCTCAAAAAATTCACGGCAACTAAAATCCCAAGAACACGCTTTCGCGTATTTCTCAGCTGCAGTCGCGTCTGAAATAATTTTAAGAAGAGATGGCGTTTTTCAGGGGCCTGCTTAACAGAGTCTTTTAGGGTTCTGCGATAGAGGTAGCTCAAACTGATGAGACGCCCTAAATGGCGGCTGTCGCGAGCATTCTTAAAGGATTCTCGGCAGAGAACAAGAACGTGCTGCATTTCAGTAAAAACATCGTGGTCGAAATGCTCCGGAAGCCGCTTGACAAGATTGGCAATGTGCTCTTGAATCAAGGCTGTTTTTTGATCCGAAACGAGCCCCTTTGTTTCAAGTATCTTTCGCGCGTAATACGACGAACCGACCCCAAGCCTGAGTTCTGTCTCCATTGTCGGCAGATTCCGCATGATTTCCTGATACTCATAATCGCTATGAATATTGATCATCACTTCGACGAATGTGTATTTTTCTTGATCCAATTTGGAAAGGCGAAAATCGATCGCATAAAAAACGCTGACATCCAATCTGTGCCCCGGCACGAGCCAATTGCTCAACATATCGAAAAAAAACTTAAATGCGTTCACCCGATAGCGCGCCAGCAGAAAAAAAGACAAGGAGCCCGGCGCCCGGTCGAAATTCGTATAGGAGAGCAGAGGAAGTTGACCATAGAGCTGCTTTTTGAACTCATGCATATCGACAGCATCATTCATCATGTCAGGAAAATGCTTTTGAAACAGGCATCTAATCGAGCGCTTGGTCGCTTCGTGATAAAGCGAATTTGTCAAATCGCCCTCTTTGAGTTCAAAGTCAGTGATAATTGTCGGGAACTCTGATGGGTCTGTCATGGCAATTTATTATGTTTCGGTTATCAAGTGAAGCATAATGCGATATACAGGATAAAAAAATTTCATGCAACAGAAACTAAATGGTGTAGCGCTCGATTCATTTGCGGTCGGATTGACGACTTGAAAAGACGGGCGCGTTTGATCGTCCAAAAAACCCCTGGGCAAATTCACCTATGACAGGGCTAATTCATAGAGCGCACGGTCCGCCATTTTTAGATTTATATCGGAGATGAGAGTGCCCTTGGCTTTCGGATCAATATATGATCGTATCCAAAGGGGCAGATTATTATTCTTTGCCAGCTCTAAACATCGGGGATGAAGAATTCTTCCCCCTTTTTTTAACACCTGTTCAGCCTCGTCGTAGGTAAGACGACTGTGGTGCCTTGCCTTACTTGTCAGCTTTGGGTCGAGATCGAAAATACCGGGCACATCTTTATAAAATTCCACGTGGTCGGCACCGATGGCAACGCCCATGGCAACGGCTGAAATATCCGATCCATTTGGTCCAAGCGTGGTGATTTCTCCGGAGAGACTGCACCCTTGAAAGCCGGCTATAATGGCAACTTTTCCTTGTTCGAGTGTTTTGATGATGCGGTGCGGCCTTACGTCAACTATTTTAGCGAAAGAGTGTTCATCCGATGTCATAATGCCCGATTGACTCCCTGTGTAACTCACTGCCTGCTCGCCGAGCTTGGCAAGAGCCATCGCGAGAAGCGAAATGCTGATGCGCTCTCCAACGCTGACAAGCATATCGTATTCGCGCGAAGGCGGATTTGGATGGACCTCACGCGCCAGGCTGATCAATTGAGCCGTCGCATTCGCCATCGCACTGACAACAATGACTAGGCGTGGGTGATCTTGTTTTTTATCAAGTATAATTTTTGCAATTCGTGTAAAATGTTGAGGCGTGGCGACAGAGGCGCCTCCGAATTTCATGACGAGAGTCGACATAGGACCACCTGATAATATCTTCACCCTCCAATTTAGAAAATCACGCCAATGATGTCATCTAGAATTACGAGCAGGCCGCACTCTCCAAAAAATGGTTTGACCTCTTCCTTGATTTTATTGAAGCCTCTCTGCTACACTATCCTTAATTAGAAATCAATTAAGGAGCCACCATTAACATGTCTACAAACCAACAGTATACCTGGGATAATAACAATTTAGTCGATGACGTTGACTTTCAGGAACAAGAGGCCCAGGAATTCAAAAATTTACTCGCCGATAAAGTCGATAACGAAGCGAGCCGGTCCGACGCGATGATCCCCGGGAACATCCTAAAGGGAACCATCGTTGAGATCACCAAAGATCACGTCGTCGTTGACGTGGGCCTTAAGTCAGAGGGACTCGTGCCGATCGACGAATTTTCAGAATCTGAACAAATCGCTCTTGGCGAAGACGTCGAAGTGCTTCTCGACCGCACAGAAGATGAAAACGGCCAAATCGTTCTTTCACGTGAAAAAGCAGAGCGGCTGCGCCAATGGGAGCACATACTAGAGCATTGTGAAGAAGGTTCGATCGTTAAAGGAAAGGTCTTAAGGAAAGTTAAAGGCGGACTTATGGTCGACATCGGCATGGAGGCCTTCCTTCCCGGTTCTCAAATCGACAATAAACGCATCAAAAATCTAGACGAGTATATCGGCAAGACATACGAGTTCAAAATTCTTAAAATCAACATAGAAAGAAAGAATGTTGTCGTCTCGCGCCGCGAACTTCTTGAAGCCGAGCGTATTTCTAAGAAAACAGAGCTTCTAGAAGAAATCGAGATCGGCGACATCCGCACCGGAACTGTCAAAAACATCACCGATTTCGGAGTCTTTCTCGACCTTGATGGTATCGACGGCCTGCTGCACATCACGGATATGACATGGAAAAGAATCAAACATCCATCTGAAATGGTGCAGCTTGGCGACAAGCTGGAAGTGATGATCCTCAACATCGACAAAGAAAAGGGACGCGTTGCTCTTGGACTCAAACAGAAGGATTCCAATCCTTGGGATGAGATCGAAACGAAGTACCCGCCCGGAACACGAGTCAGAGGAAAGATTGTCAATCTTCTTCCCTACGGAGCCTTTATCGAGATTGAAGCCGGCATTGAAGGGCTGATCCATGTCTCCGAAATGTCCTGGGTCAAAAACGTGACCGATCCAAGTGAAATCGTCAACAAGGGCGATGAAGTCGACGCCGTCGTTCTTTCAGTACAGAAAGACGAAGGAAAAATTTCCCTCGGAATGAAACAGATCGAGCACAACCCATGGGATGATGTCAGCGATAAGTTTCCTGTCGGAAAACAGATCGAAGTCGAAATCAAGAGCTTGACCAATTATGGAGCTTTTGTCGAGCTAGAGCCGGGTGTTGAGGGCTTGATCCATATTTCGGATCTTAGCTGGACCAAAAAAGTCTCCCACCCTTCAGAGGTCTTGAAAAAAGGCGATGTCGTCGAGGCGATTATCTTGTCCATCGATAAGGAAAATAAAAAAATCACCCTCGGCCTGAAACAACTGACCGACAATCCTTGGGAACATATTGAACAAACAATGCCGGTCGGGTCGACAGTCAAAGGAATTGTCAGCCGCATCACTGCATTTGGCGCATTCGTTGAGCTGCAAGGCGGCATACAGGGTTTGATCCACGTGACGGAACTTTCTGACCAGTTTTTTGGCAAAGTGGGCGATGTTTTGACCAAGGGCGATGAAGTCACTGCCCGTGTGAAAGGAATCGAACCGGATCAGATGAAGATTTCTTTGTCGACGAAAGAATTCATGACAGACGAGAACCAGGAAAATCACGATGATATCTCGTTAAACTCTCCTGAAGAAGGAGATGAGGCGTAAACACTTTTGCCTTAAGCGGTTCGGGCCGCCTATTTCGACTCGAACCGCAACACTTAAACCTCACAACCCAGACGGCCATAAAGAATGAATAAGGACCTCATAGCCATTTTTGAATATCTCGAGCGGGAAAAAGGGATCAAGCGGGACGTTGTCATCGCTGCAATCGAAGAATCCCTCCTGATCGCGGCTAAGAAAAGCATCACCGGCGCAGCCAATGCCACAGTGAGTATCAATTCCAAAACCGGAGAGATCGATGTTTTCTGTGAAAAAGAGATTGTCGAAGAGGTAAAAAATGAGGCCCAAGAAATTAGCTTGGAAGACGCCCGCGATATCGATCCCGATTGCGAACTCGGCCAATACATCGATGTTGTTGTCACGCCTAAGGATTTTGGACGTATAGCCGCCCAGAAAGCGAGGCAGGTGATCACCCAAAAATTGCGTCACGCAGAACGAGATGTGATTTACGAAGAATATCGCCACCGCATCAATGAACTGATATCGGGCACGGTCAAAAGATTTGTGAGAGGATCAAAACTTATCATCGATTTGGGAAAAGTCGAGGGGGTCATGCCCTTGAAAGAGTATCCCCGAACCGAACAGTACCGCATCGGCGACAGGGTCTTTGCCCTTTTAAAGGCCGTCGAGGAGAACGATCAAGGAGGAGCGGACGTCGTCCTTAGCCGAAGTGATCCCGAATTTGTACGCCAACTTTTCTTTCAGGAAGTTCCTGAAATTAGCGACGGAACAGTCGCTATCGACGACATTGTGCGCGATGCCGGCTACCGAACCAAAGTGACGGTGCGCTCCTTTGACCCAAAGGTCGATCCTGTGGGCGCCTGTGTCGGAATGAGGGGATTGCGCGTGAAGAACATCGTAAGGGAACTCAATAATGAAAAAGTTGACATCATCCCCTACTCATCGGATCCGATTGAACTCTTGCAAAATGCACTTAACCCCATCGAAATCCAAAAATTTAGTTTAAACGAAGATGACAAGCAGCTTTCTATCGTTGTGAATGACGATGATTATGCCGTTGTCATAGGAAAAAGGGGCATGAATGCCCAACTGAATGGTCAGCTCATCGGGTATGATCTCGAGGTCCAGAGAATTTCAGACTACACAAGGGCTATGGCCGTTCAGCGACTAGAACTCGGTGAAAACCCAGATCCTGCTTTGGATCAAACTCTAGAATCCATAGCAGGCATTAACAACTTCATCTTCGAGCACCTGGTCGAACATTTTCAAACACCCCGTTCGATATTGTCGGCAAGCCGAGCGGAAATCGAACAGAAGGCGGGAATCGGACCAGAAACAGCTGATATGATTTTGGAACAAGTCCAAAAAGATTATATGTATCTTCAGGAAAAATCCTCTCCGGAAACCGAAATTGAAAGTGTTGTTGAAGACACAGAGTAACGAACGTTTGTAAATAAGGAACAGAAAACTTTGGCTAAAAAATCTGAAGAAGACAAGAAGGGCTTGAAGCTCAATATTCAAAACAAACAAATTGCAAAAGCGGTCAATTTGAAAGGGATCAAAGAGAAACTTTCAAAGAAGAAAGCTTCTGATACGAAAGAGCCTGCCCCGAAAAAACCGGCAAAAGCGAAAAGCACCAAAGAAGAAGAGGCCCCGCTTGTCGAAGAAGCGCCTCGCATTAAAGCACGTTCTAAATCGGCTTTTTCTGAAGAATCGGGCAAGCCTGAGGAACAGACCCAAAAGCCGGTCAAAAAACCTGCCCCGAAAATAGAAGAAAAAGCAGAAGAAAAGACTGCTGAAAAGCCTTCTAAGGAGCCGGAAAAATTAGGGCCGACGGGTCGCCATATCTCTGACATCCTTCCACCCAAAAAAACAAAATCGAAAGAGACCCCGCAAAGCAAAGAAGACGACAAAAGCAAAACGAAGCCGAAATTCAAAGAGTCAACCCCTCCTCGAGACGACAAAGATGATAGTAAGAAGCATGCCGGAAAAAAGGGAGTCAAAGGATCAAAGTTCCGCGAATTCCGAGACATGAAATCACGTCCCTTTGACGCGCGCGACAAAGCGGGGCTAAGAGCGGGCGAAGAGTCTTATCATTACCGGAAAAAAAGAAAGAAAGGGTCAAAGCATGCGGACGATGAATCTATCGTGCGCCCTTCAGTTTTGACCGTGCGCCTTCCCATATCTGTGAAAGATCTTGCCAGTGAAATGAAGAGAAAAGCCTCTGAACTCATCGGGCAGTTATTCAAGCACGGCATGGTCGTCACAATCAATGATGTCTTAGATGATGAAACGACGATCCAATTACTCGGCGAAGACCTTGGCTGCGCGATAAAAATTGATACGTCTGAGGAAGAAAGAATTAGAATCACCGATCAAACAATCCAGGAAGAAATCAATGCAAGCCCTGCAGACGATCTACAAGGCCGTGCGCCTGTCGTCACCTTTATGGGCCACGTCGACCACGGTAAAACGAGCTTAATCGATAAGATTCGGCAAAGCGATATCGTTTCCGGTGAAGCAGGCGCCATCACCCAGCACATAGGCGCTTTCCTCTGCCACACAGAAAGAGGGGGGGAAATTGCCATTTTGGATACACCCGGACACGAAGCCTTCACCGCCATGAGACTCAGGGGTGCAAATGTCACAGACATTGTTGTTCTCGTCATCGCGGGAGACGAAGGTTTCAGACAACAGACAGAAGAGGCACTGCAGCAGGCGCGGGAATCGGGAGTCTCAATTGTCGTCGCCCTCAATAAGTGCGACAAGCCCGGTTTCGATGCAGATAAGATCTACCGTCAACTTTCAGAACATGGGCTACTCCCCGAAGCTTGGGGAGGCCAAACAGTCACGGTCAATTGTTCCGCACTTACCGGAGAAGGCATTGACGACCTGATTGAAATGCTTGCCCTGCAGTCCGAGGTGTTAGAACTAAAAGCGAATCGTAAATTCCGGGCGCGCGGCTCGGTTTTAGAATCCGAAATGCACAAAGGAATGGGAGCCGTTGCGACTGTTCTTGTCTTGAACGGGACCCTCAAACAAGGCGATCCCATTGTTGTGGATCGTTACTATGGGCGGATCAAAACCATGAGGGACGAACACGGAAAAGAGCTGACCGAAGCCGGCCCCTCGACCCCTGTCGAAATCACAGGCCTTTCCGGCATACCGGAGGCGGGTACGGAGTTTATTGTCGTTCAAAGCGAAAAAGAAGCGCGAAACATTTCAAGCGCCAGACAGCAAGAAATCAGACAAAAACAGCTCCAAAGACGCGCCCCCTCACTCGAAGATTTGATGGAAGAGGCTAAAAAAGCAGAGAAAAAAGACTTTAATCTTATGATCTCCGCGGATGTTCAAGGATCGCTTGAGGCTGTGGAAAACGCTCTTAGAAAGATCCGATCGGAAAAAGTCAACCTCAACATTATCTCTACCGACATTGGAGAGATCTCAGAGTCCAACATCGAACGCGCCAGCGCATCAAATGCGACAATTCTCGGCTTCCATACAGCGATTGAAAGCCATGCCGACACCCTCCTTAAACAGTATGGGGTTAAAGTCATCATGCACGACATCATCTACCATGCGATCGATGACGTGAAAGAGCTGATGCGGCAAACGCTTGACAAAATTCCAATTGAAAATGAAAGAGGAACAGCTGAAGTCAGACAGACGTTTAGGGCCTCTCAGCTTGGCGTGATTGCCGGCTGCTATGTGACAGATGGAACCATTCAACGCAATCACAACGTCCGAGTGAAACGAGGCGGCGAAGAAATTTGGAAGGGATCCATTACTTCGCTTAAACGAGTAAAAGAAGATGTGCGCGAAGTTCAAAAAGGGCTGGAATGCGGTATCCTTCTTAAAGGATTTAATGATGCTGAAGCCGGCGATATTATCGAAGCGTTCGATATCTCCTATATTGAACAGGAGTTATAAGAGATGGCAGCAAAACGGCGTATTGAGCGGATCAACTCGCTCCTGAAGGAGGTGATCTCCGAAGTGATCCACAGCGAGGTAAAAAACCCTCACGTCAATCAGCTGGTCACCGTCACCCGCGTCAGCATCACAAACGACCTCCGCCACGCGAAAGTGTATATAAGTGTTATCAGTGAAGGCGATGAAAAACTGAAAACGATTGATGCTCTGAATCAGGCCTCAGGCTTTATCGGCGTGACAGCGGCGCAGCAAGTGACGATGCGCTATTTCCCCGAGCTTAGGTTCATTCTCGACGACTCATCTGAACAACACGCGCGGATCGAAGCTCTCTTGCAACAAGTGCGCGATGAAGAAAAGAAAAGAGACGATGGGGAGTGAATCGGTGAGTTACGAAGGCATTATTTTAATCGACAAACCAAGCGGCAAAACATCGTTCTACCTGGTTAACGTTCTCAGGCGTATACTTGGCGTAAGAAAAATTGGCCACGCCGGAACATTGGATCCCTTTGCTACGGGCGTCATGGTGATGCTTGTCGGCAGAAAATACACACAAAAAGCAGACCTTTTTTTAAAAGAAGGCAAAAGCTATCGCGCGACAATTCGCCTCGGCGTAGAAACCGACACCTATGATTGCGATGGCAAAACCGTTGCGACATCAGAACGCATCCCTTCTGAAGAGGAAATCTGCAATGCTTTGACGCACTTCCAAGGTCAAGTTTCGCAAGTTCCCCCTATGTTCTCAGCAAAAAAGGTCGGGGGAAAAAAACTCTACGAGCTCGCAAGAAAAGGAGAGGTGATCGAAAGAAAACCTTGTACAGTGCACTTAACGACGACACTCCGGCGTTACGAATATCCTGAAGTCGAGATCGATGTGGCCTGCTCAAAAGGCACGTATCTCCGTTCTATCGCCCACGATTTTGGCCAAATTCTCGGGACAGGAGCCCACTTGACCCATCTCGTCAGGACAAAAAGTGGTCACTTTAAATTGGCCGATTGCGTTAAATTGGAGAGTCTAAACCGAGATAACATCACGAGGCATCTTTTTACCCTCCATGAAAGTCATCACGTCGCTTGAATCATTCCCCGAATTGAAAAAACCGATTGTCTTGACCATTGGAAATTTTGACGGGGTCCACCTCGGTCATCAACACGTTCTCGACACCGTAAAAACGAAAGCGACGCAATCCAATGGGTCTTCTGTTGTCTTAACCTTTTCCAATCCACCGCAGACCGTTCTTTCACCAGGCAAAAAGTTAAAACTTTTGACCGGAATAGACGAAAAACTTTCACTTATTGAGACTTATCACTTAGATGCCGCTCTCGCTCTTCCATTTACAAAGGAATTTGCCTCGCAAACTGCAGAGACGTTTTTAGATGAGCTCACGAAACACATCCCCTTAAGCCACCTTATCCTCGGCTATGATTCCCGCATTGGCAAAGATCGCATGGGTGATAAAAAACAGGTCAAAACCTATGCAAAGGCCAATGGATTCGATGTCTTTTATTGCGACGAAGTCACCGTCAACGGTGAAATCGTCTCCAGCAGCCGGATTCGCACTTTGATCGAGCTTGGCAACCTTCAACAAGCGGAGGCGTATCTCGGACGGCAATTTTCGCATACGTTGAGGCCTCAGCCAGGAAAAGGGATGGGGAAAGTGATCGGTTTTTCGACCCTTAACTTTAACATTCAGGACCTGGTTGTCCCACCAACGGGCGTCTATTCCGTCTGGCTCGAGTCGAAGGGCCTGCGACACAAAAGCATTGCCAACTTAGGGTACGCTCCCACTGTCAGACATGATCCATTTCCGCAATTAGAGGTACACGTCATCGATCAAAACTTCCATTCAGATGAAGAGACTCTGACTGTTATCTTTCATCGCAAAATACGAGACGAAAAAAAATTTTCCAACATCGAGTTGCTGGCTGAACAAATCAAACAGGATATCGACGTCGCGAAAAAACAGCTAGGGGACGTCTTATAAAAAATTTTTCTACACATCTTGGCTCCAGCAAAAGCTGCGCGGTTGTCATATCAACAACCCACACTTAGTTAACTAAGCAAACACTGCTTTTTGTCTTTTTGTTAATTGAGTATGTTTGTTCCAGGACTCGCCTTTTTGAACAATTCGAGAGACTCATCGTCAATTTTGCGGCAATTCACCAATCTCAGAGTCGATAAAGAATCGATGTTGACTCCTAAATCAATCAACCCCTCTCCCCTAATGAGTGAACAGTCCGATAGGTCCAAAAAAGTCAACCCTCTGCATTGCCTCGAGATTGCGGTGAGAGCTTCATCATTGACCCGTGTAAAAATTAAAATCAACTCGGAAAGCCTCGGACAGCTTGTCGCCACTAAATCGAAATCATCCGAATCTAACTGGTCGCAATAAGAGAGGTTGAGATGAATCAATCCAGTGAGGCTGGCAAGCCCCCCCCAGGACCTAAAAGTCAACTGGGTGTTTTTTGATAGATTGAGCTTGATCAGACCAGGCGTGTTGTCTAATAGAGTCAAAAGAGTGTCGTCATCGAGCCACGGGCAATTGGAAAGCGAAAGTTGCTTCACTTTTGGGAATGAGGCGAGCAAATCTTCGTGCAGACCTGACGAATCGGAAATGTCGAAACCAACAAGGCGCGGTATGGATTGGATCAAAAACACGAGGCGGCTGTCTTCAGGAACCGAGCCTCTGCAGGTCAGAAAAGTCACCTGTTTTTTTAAAAACTCAAAAACGATAAGACCCTGATCGAGGATGTGATCAATGATCATTTCAAGCCCTTCTCCAAGCCGGTTTTGGACCTTGAGGCCAAAATTCTGCTCGTTGATAAACGCGCAGCATTCGTTTTCTAGTTCTTTAAGAAACTCTTTCTGTGCCAGCTTTAAGTGTGGTATGACGTTTTCATTTGTCAAATAGCGTTTATAGACCTGCGATGCAAAGGAGACCATATTCTCCATCCCGAGTTTCTGGGCTTGCCGAATAAAGTTGAGAATATATTTTGGCTCCTCCCGCCAGAGAAACTCGATAGATCCGGTCGCGACAAACTCCTTAATATGGTCAAAAAAGGACAATTTTATACGAGGCATTTCAATTTGCTGCCGCTTTTTTCTTGTCTTTGTTCTTTTGATTAAGTCGCGAAAAAAAGGAGATTGGGATGAGAACATGAAACTTGAAACAGGAATCTCCTGCTCTTGAATCATAAAGTCGATATCCAGCGGTATTGTGTGTTCAAGAGCCTTGTGCTGCTTTTGTATGGCTAAGGCAATTGATTTTGCTCGATCCGAGTCTAAGCGTCCTTCTTCATAGGCCTTGCTGAGCCAGGAAAAAACAGTTTTCATGAATTGATCGCCGCCGGAGGTGATCCATGTCTTATCTTCACACGATTCAATATAAAACCTTGCGATCGTCTCGAGGTCTCTTTGCTTCAAGGCTTCGAGCGCCTCCTCTTCCGTTTTTGCTTCTTTAAGAAACCAAAACGGTTTCGACATAAAAAAGGGCCATTTCATATTTGAAGATTAGCCAAAATGAGAGTTAAATGACAAATTTAAAGAGAAGAACGCTCAAGGAATTTTAATTGTGGCGGAATAGGATCACATCGCCGTCCTGGACGATGTAGTCTCTTCCTTCTGAACGAAGAAGTCCTTTTTCTTTGACTTGGTTGCGCCCCCCGCAAGCGACCATATCGTCAAAAGCGGCCACCTCAGCGCGAATAAATCCTTTTTGAATATCCGTATGAATTTTGCCGGCGGCAGCGACTGCTGTATCCCCTTGGTGGATCGTCCACGCCCGGGTTTCCAACTCTCCCGTCGTCAAATACACGATAAGCCCCAGCATATCGAAAGACGCTTTCGCAAGGCGCTGCAGACCCGACTCCTTTAAGCCGGCGCTGGAGAGAAACTCTGCCCTCTCCTCTGGATCTAACTGAGCAATTTCTTCCTCGATTTTAGCGCAAATCGGCAGAAAACCGCTGTCTTCTTTTTCGGCGTAGCGGCGCACTTTTTCAACGAATTCATTTTCCATGCTCGGGAGCGAATCTTCGGACACGTTGGCAACGTAAAGAACTTTCTTGTTTGTCAAAAACTGATACGGCTTTAAAAGCTCTTGTTCTTCAGGGCTGAGTGTCAGGGCTCTTAACGGCCGATTTTCGTTGAGATGCTCAATGACTTTCTTCATGAGATCATAGGTCGGAAGACACTCTTTGTTCCCTTTGGACTGTTTGAGCAGCTTATCGGCACTTTTTTCCGCAGATTGCAAATCGGCAAGAACCAGCTCTGTGTTGATCACTTCGATATCGTCGATGGGATCGATTTGCCCCGCAACATGCACAACGTTAGGGTCTTCAAAACAGCGGACAATATGGACGATCGCGTCTGTCTCGCGTATGTTCGAGAGAAACTTGTTGCCCAGTCCTTCTCCTTTCGACGCGCCTTTCACAAGGCCGGCAATATCAACAAACTGGGTTGTCGCCGGCACAATTTGTTTGCTTTTGCTGATTTTAGACAGTTCTTGAAGCCGACTGTCTTCAATGGGGACGATGCCTATGTTAGGATCAATTGTGCAAAAGGGATAATTAGACGCTTCCGCTAAATTTGCGGTGAGGGCGTTGAAGAGGGTCGATTTTCCAACGTTGGGAAGACCAACGATGCCACATGATAATTCTGCCATGACGACAGTGTAAAACGTCTTGGATTTGATGAAAAGTAGAAAAAAACAACCCATTAAGAGCCAATACGATGTGTAATTATTTCTTGACATAGCCTAACAAAGAATATTATACTAAAGTTGAGGGGAAACGATGAGGCTTGTAGGAATGAGTGGGTTGTGACATATCCATTGCTTTTCGAATTTGGCTTATCATTGCTTAATTTTTGGACAAAACGAGCAAATTCTCCGTATTTTTAATTATTTTCATAGAATATTGGTAGTATTATGGGTGAAAAAACCGAAAAGGCCACCCCGAAGAAGCTCAGAGACGCCCGAAAAAAGGGTCAGGTCGCAAAGTCTCAAGATCTCCCCTCAGCTTTTACTTTTATCGCCTCCATTTCAGCCGTTCTCGTCTCTGTCGGGTATCTTTATTCGACCATGGCTAATTTTACGACGTCTATCATGGGCTCGATCACAAATCCCGATTTATTGCGGACGATCGTCAGCTTCTACGGCCAAGCCGTTTGGACGATCTTCACCCTTTCGGCCCCGATCGCAGTCTTTGTGGCCTTTGTGGGAGTCCTCGTTAATTTTTTGGCAATTGGACCGGTTTTCTCGGTTCAGGTGTTTAAGCCCGATATCAAAAAGTTTGATCCGGTTCAAAACATCAAGGCAAAATTTAAGTTCAAGACGCTCTTCGAGTTACTCAAATCAATGTTTAAGATTACAGTCGCCGGTTTCTTAATCTACCAAGTGATGTACAAAAGCCTTCCCGTTTTAACCAAAACAGTCTCACTCCCCCTCATCGGCTCGCTTTTGGTCTTTTATTCTTTTTTGTTCGAAGTTTTGTGGAAAGTTGGTTTATTATTCATTATAGTGGCAGTAGCGGACTTCGTTTACCAAAGACGGAATTTTGCCAAAGAAATGAAAATGGAAAAGTTTGAGGTCAAGCAGGAGTATAAGAACACGGAAGGAGATCCCCAGATCAAGAGCAAGCGAAAGCAAATTGCTCAGGAGATCGCCTACCAAGATGGTCCAGCAGCAGGCGTGAAGAAGTCAAAGGCAGTGGTCACCAACCCCACTCATTTGGCGATCGCAATAGAATATGACCGCGAGCTCGACCAAGCGCCTTGGATCACGGCAATGGGTAAAGATAAAATGGCAGAACAGATGATTCAACTTGCGAATTTGTACGAAAAGCCCGTAATCCGCAATATCGGACTTGCCCACATGCTTTGGGACAGTGGCGAATTATACGATTATGTCCCTGAAGAGACCTACGAACTAATGGCAGAACTACTGCGCTACTTGGCCACCTTGGAAGAAGGCGGCCCTTTGACAGTTGACGATTTAGAATAAAAGGACCAGAACCGATTATGTTTAAAGGCCTCAAATCCATCCTTGACGGGATCACCGCAAGACTCGGCGGGCAGCGCTCGGTCGACAACATTTCAGCATCGAGCGACCTCGCTATCGTCTTGCTTTTAATCGGCGTTCTCTGCCTGATCGTGATTCCCGTACCCCCTTGGATGCTGAACTACTTCATCGCACTCAACTTAGCGATCGCAATTGCGATTCTGGTGATCTCAGTCTACATCAGCAGCGCTGTCGAACTTTCGATTTTCCCCTCATTGCTATTGATCACAACCCTCTACAGATTGGGACTCAATATCGCGACGACGCGGCAAATTTTACTCCAAGCCGATGCCGGTGACATTATTGCATCGTTCGGAGGTTTTGTCGTCGGGGGCAACTTCGTCGTCGGGGGTATTATCTTTTTGATCATCACGCTGGTTCAATTCATCGTCATTGTCAAAGGATCTGAAAGGGTTGCCGAGGTGGCAGCCCGTTTTACATTGGATGCAATGCCGGGTAAACAAATGAGCATCGATGCCGACCTTCGGGCCGGCATTATTGATTCCGACCAAGCCCGAGAAAAGAGACTGATGATCCAAAAAGAAAGCCAGCTTTACGGAGCCATGGACGGAGCCATGAAGTTTGTCAAAGGAGATGCCATTGCCGGGCTTGTCATCACCTTAATCAATATTGTCGGCGGTCTGATCATCGGGGTCAGCATGAGAGGCATGGAAACGATGCAAGCTGTCCAGACCTATTCGCTTCTTTCCATTGGCGACGGGCTTGTCTCGCAGATTCCCGCGCTTATGATCTCAGTCACTGCCGGTATCGTCACGACACGCGTTTCCAGCGATAAAGCGAACACAAATTTAGGCGCCGATATATCCGGACAAATCCTTCAACAACCTAAAGCGCTCCTCATCGCTGCCGGGATTATTATGGCCATGGGCCTCATTCCCGGTTTTCCCATAGGACCTTTTATGCTTATAGCCGCTGCGCTCGGGATAATGGGTTATGCGCTTTGGACAGCTCAAGAGCTTAGAGCCGAACGCTCTGTTGGAGAAAGAGGCGGTGCGACTGTCTCTAGTGGTGCTGATTCATCTTCCTCACCTTCAGTGTCGACAACGGTGAAGGGACATAAAGTCGTTTCAGGGGGCGGCATTGACTCCTACGCACTCACTTTGCCGGTGATTCTAGAAGTCGGGCCGCAAATGTCGGCTTTGATTCAATCATCCCAAAAAGGCAGGCAGGTCAGCTTTATCGACCAAATGATCCCAAAAATGAGACACGCCCTCTATCACGACTTGGGGGTCAGATTTCCCGGCGTCCACGTAAGAACAGATTCACCCTCTTTAGATAAAGATGAATACTCCATTCACCTCAACGAGGTCCCGATCATTCGTGGTAAAATTTTAGAAAATATGGTGCTGACAAATGAAACAGAGGAGAACTTGCAGCGCTATAATCTTCCCTTTACCACGTACAAAAATTCCTTAGGCCTTCCCTCTCAATGGGTCGAGGACCGCTACAAAGAGCTGCTCGACAAAGCAGGAATCAAATACTGGGGACCTCTTGAGGTGGTGATTTTGCACCTTTCCTATTTTTTCCGGGCTTATGCCGGAGAATTTTTAGGAATTCAAGAATCGAAAGCGATGCTAGAGTTTATGGAAAAGTCGTTCCCCGATCTTGTGAAAGAAGTCACGCGGCTGATTCCCCTGCAAAAGATGACCGATATTTTTAAACGGCTCATCCAGGAACAGATTTCGGTAAAAGACCTAAGAACAATACTCGAATCGCTTGGCGAGTGGGCGCAAACAGAAAAAGACACCGTTCTCCTGACCGAATATGTCCGCTCCTCGCTCAAAAGATACATCAGCTATAAATACTCTCAGGGTCAATCGGTTTTGTCCGTTTATATTTTAGACCCTGAAATTGAAGATATGGTACGAGGTGCCATCAAACAAACCTCAGCGGGTTCCTACTTAGCCCTCGATCCCGACTCCGTCCAATTGATTTTACAAAGCGTCCGAAGCACAGTCGCTCCTCCGCCTCCGGGCGGCCAGCCGCCTGTGATTCTCACCGCTATCGACGTCCGACGATTCGTTCGCAAGCTCATCGAAATGGAATTTTCCGATATCTCGGTGGTCTCCTATCAGGAGGTGGTCTCCGATATCCGTATACAACCGCTGGGACGAATACAAATCTCTTAAAGAGAAGGAAGGTGGACCATGGCCGACATGGGAGCACTCTATCAAGCAGCGCAGCAGATGATGCAAAATTATGACATCGATAGCATCATCGCAAAAGACCAAATGCAAGATCTTCAGGCTCTTCTTGCGGAAAAAGTAGGCGTTAAGGCCGACGCAAAAGAGTCTCAACAGAAAGGGGAAGGTGTGCGGCAGCATATCTTGTCGAAAAACAAAATGAAAAAAAAGGCGCAAGGGTTGAAAAAACTTGTCAAAGCCGCGCCCACCCCCGAAACGAAAGAGGTCAAAGAAGTTGAAGGGAAAAAACCCACTGAAGAAGAGCTCTCATTTGAAGAGATGATCAAAGAGCTCAAGGAGAAAAGGCTTCCTCAGGACGAGCAGCTGAATCGTTACGAAAATGCGCGGTTTGTCATGGAACTCGCAGACGAAGACTCCTCGTCTTCAAGAGATATCATTGAGTATCTGATTCAACCGACCGGGCCCTATGGCAAACGCCCCGATCATGCCGACAAATGCCTCAAAACGGCCATTGACGCCACAGAAAAGCAAGTCAAAATGCTGACCGCCAAACATGGCGCCGATCATGGCGATGTCGCTGCTGCTAAAGCAAGGCTTGGCAAGCTGCAGGACGCCGACGCCAAGTTGATGTCCCATATCGACACAAACCTTGCCAGCCAATACACGGGAACATCAGTGGGACGAACTTTGCTATACAAAAGCAAAATTCGACAAGACACACTACGTCAAGTGCCTCTATTTCAGAATGAAGAAGAATTAAAAAAGGCGCTGCAAGAACTCGACAATCTCATTGATCCGACCGCTCACTACCAATGGTCATCAAAATACGACTACAAACAAATATTGGCTGTTTACAATGAATACGCAAGGGAGACATCTGAAATCTTGAACTCGGAAGGCACCAATATTCCTCCGGGACTATTGGCCAACAGAATCAAGATACTGCAAAATAACACATCCTTCAAGTTTGTGAATCGCGTCTTCGGAAACGAACTTGTCTGGGGAATGAAACAATGGAGCACAGATATCGGCAATCTAGCACTTAGTTAACAAAGTTTTTGATCAAATTCGGCATGATAAGCGCCGCAATGAGCCGATTAAGATCGGTTCATCCCGGCGGCTTAGACGTCGAATTTGTAGAAAAGCTTTCTAGAGTCAGC
>CAZVSU010000002.1:35105-69244 GCA_964629645.1 uncultured bacterium
GGTGTCATAGACGAGTAAAAAAATATGCCGCGAAAAAAACGATCATTCGCCGATATCAAAAAAAATTTCCCTCAAGATATTACCTACGAAGTCATTGCAAAACAGTTTCTCCAGTTTGCAAGGGATCGCTATCCGTCAGCCGAAAAAGCGCAGCAAAATGTCAATACGATCCTTTCTCGTGTCAACATTCAAGATCCCGTCAAGTTAATCAAAGCTAAAATTATTCTCCTTGGTATGATGCGCAACGGAGTGAGGCAGGTCAACCCAAAGTACGTCTTCAACTCCCCCCAGCATCGGGATGAAGTGTCTGCTGCGATTATCGAAGCGCTTGAAACTCTAGAAGAAGAGCTCGAAGAGCTCGAAGAAGAGGCGTTCTTAGAGGAAGAAGAAGAGGATATCGACCTCGACGATTTCACACTTGACCTTAAGTTTTAATAAGGAGGGGCGAGATGCCCAAATCAATTTTAACCAATTTTGTTCAGGATCTGACCAGCGGGCTGGGCATGAAAATAAACATTGAAGAAAGCCCCTCGTATACGCTTGATGTCGCTGGCAAGGAGGTGAACCTCGAACTCGACGAAACGGGGGAATTCATTGTCATCAGCATCGTTTTGGGACGAATTCCAAGCGGGCGGTACCGCCAGGATGTGCTCGAGCAGGCGCTCCGATCCAACGGATATCCTCCCCCCCATTTTGGATATTTCGGCTATAGCCAAATGGCAGACATCTTGGTCGTTCATCGAAAATATCATTTCTCAAAATTGAGCAAAAAACTGGTCATGGATTCCATCCCACCTCTTATTCAGATGGCAGAAGAGTGGACCCGCGCACTCGATTCCTCAAGCGTTCCGATTGCGTCAAAATACGACCCCTCCACGGCCCCGAATATGCTCCAAATTTTAGGGATTGATTCTTAACTTAAACTGACAGGCCTTATGGATCCAGAACTTGTGCAACAAATCAAGAGCTCGCCTGCGGCTAAACAGTGGGATAAAGTCGGCATCGAAAACCGACACGGCCTATGCATCCCCCTATTTTCCCTCCACAGCGAAAACAGCTGCGGCATTGGCGAATATACAGATCTTCTCCATTTGATTCCGTGGTGCCGTGAAGTGGGCTTTAATGTGATTCAACTCCTTCCATTAAACGATAATGGCCGCGATTTAAGCCCTTATAACGCCCTCTCGGCAAATGCTCTCAACCCCCTTCATCTCGGCTTCAGAAAAAAAAACCCTCTTTCCTGGACAAAAAGAGTCGATTACGAAAAGGTGCGCGAAATCAAAATGGGGTGGCTCCGAGACTCTTTTCGACAAGATGGCAAAGAGATCCTCTCTTCAACACCTTTTCAGGAATTCGCAGACGACAATCCCTGGCTTCTTCCTTATTCTGTTTTCAGAACTCTAAAAGAAAAACATGGCTGGAAAGACTGGAGGTTATGGCCACCCGCAGATCAAAACATGACCGAAGAGCAACTCCTTAACTTTGAAGACCGAAATGAACTCCTCTTCCATCAATTTTGTCAATTTCTCTGCTTTCAACAACTCCATCTCGTCAAAAGAGAGGCAAACAGACAAGGGATCTTGCTCAAAGGGGACATTCCGATCCTGATCAGCCCCGACAGCGAAGACGTGTGGTATCATCGCGATCTGTTCGATCTCTCTGTAAAAGCAGGTGCACCACCCGACATGTACAATAAAAATGGACAGGTTTGGGGGTTTCCCCTCTTTAATTGGGACAAAATCAAAGACAACGGATATGGCTGGTGGAGAAACCGTTTAAAAACAGCATCAAGAGTTTACGACCTTTATCGCATCGACCACATCGTCGGATTTTTTCGGATTTGGGCCATCCCCCACGGCTCGGAAGCGATAGAGGGGCATTACGTCCCAAGCGATAGAGCCGAGTGGTTCAGAAACGGTCGGGAAAGGTTGATGATGATGCTTAGCGGAAATGGAATGCTCCCGATCGGGGAAGATCTTGGAACTGTCCCCAAAAAAGTGCACGACATACTTGAAGAAATGGGAATATGCGGCACGAAGTTTTTGATGTCGCTTAAGGTGAGAAAAACGGCCAGCTCTCCACAGGAGTTCACCCCTTTAAGCTTGACGACAGTCTCCACCCACGATTCTCCCACGCTCAACATTTGGTGGCGCGATTATCCTGAGGAAGTGCAAGAGTACGCAAGGATCAAGGATTGGACCATCGGTCCTAAATTCACAACAGAGCAGCGGATCGATATTCTCCGCGACTCCCATCAAAGCGCAAGTCTTTTTCATATCAATCTTCTTCAAGAATATCTCGCTCTGTACCCGGAGCTTAACTTCGATGACACCGACGATGAAAGGGTGAATCAACCGGGCGTTCTTTCCGATAAGAACTGGAATATCCGTTATCCGGCCACTGTCGAAACGATCATCAATCATAAAGGATTGAAAGAGATCATAAAAAATGAGATCATTGGAAAGTAAACATTTAGAATTGGCTTTATGTTCTTTCGAATCCTCATTATTTTGGTCCTTTCTTCGTGCTCTTTGCAAGCGACTGAGCAGAAGAGAAAAATACTGCTGAGCACATTAGATCCAAAATCTGCCTCCCAGCATCTCGCTTTTTATCAACTTTACTCAGACACCTTCGAAGGTCAAGAAGCTCTTAAGCGCGCGTGGGGTCTTCTTTCAAAACAGTCCTCGATGCCCACTCCCCTCCACCAACTCCCATCGCCCCACGCCTTGGAATCCATCATAGCGCTCATCAACCGAGAGCCATCCGAGCCCCTTCCCAAAATGAGTGCTCGCGACCTCTCCGCGATCGACAGTCTCTCAAGTCACTTCGCCAACCGAAGGTTGAAAGGATATAAAGCCGCGTCAGAAGAAAACGTGCTCGCTTTGGACTCAAATGAAATCGATCTTGCGCGGGGACTGTTATTGAGTCAGTCCATTCCGCTACCCGATATCGAAATTTATGAGGCCATGATTGACCTGATGGCGCTGCAAATCCAATCGCAAATCAACCAAAACGATCCTCCTGAAAAAATTGTTCAGATCATGAACCAATTTGTTTTTGACGAGCTTAAATTCCGATTCCCCCCCCATTCCGCTTACGCAAAAGACATCGACCTTTACACGTTTTTGCCAAGCGTTTTGGATTCGAGGCGCGGGGTCTGTTTAGGTGTTTCCATCCTTTATATCTGCCTCGCTCAGAGATTGGATATCCCTTTGGAAATCATCACGCCTCCAGGACATATTTATGTCCGTTTTCGAAAAGGAGAGCATGTGATCAATATCGAGACAACAGCACGCGGCATCGACATAGAGTCCGAGCAATATTTAGGTCTCAACACTCGGAGATTGCAAGAGCGCACCATTAAGGAGACGATCGGGTTTGCTCATGTGAATCAGGCTTCGCTTTATTGGAATACAGACGACCAGGAAAAAACAGTCCCTACGTACGAAACAGCCCTTAAGTATATCCAAAACGACCCTGCGATTTACGAGCTTTATGGCTACGCCCTTGTCGTGAACGGTGAAAGGGAGAAAGGCACTCGGCTCCTCCGGAAATACGGGAATGTTTTGCCTGATCATGCTGTGGCCCTTGATCCGCTTTGTGAAGATTTTTTGGAAGGGAAAACAGACGAGCAGGGAATACTCAATTGCCTTTTGCATGTCGATGAAGATCGAGAGTCCCTCACTTCGAAACGGGATAAAATCCTTGAGCATCTCGAAAGATATCCAAAATTTAGGAGCGGACTTTTTTCTTTAGCCACAACATTAATGCAAATGCACCGTGAAGGCGAAGCACTTAAAATATTGAAAAAATACCACGACTTGGATGCAAACAATCCGACAGTGGAATATATTTTAGCTATTTTAAGTGCCAAGCGGTTTGATTTGAACCAGTCCTGGGTCCATCTTAAGAATGCAGAGAAGCTTGTGGCTGCCAGAGATCACAAGCCTAAAGCGCTCAAAGAACTAAGAAAACAACTTTCCATTCTCTACCCGGAGTAAAATGAATGTTTAGCACAAGACCAGCTCTTCAATATTTGACTGCCTCAACAAGAGTCGGGACCTTAACTGTTGGAAATCTGGCCAAAAGCTCTTATCCCGCCAATCCGAAATTTTTTGAATCGAAATGGCGCGCTGTGATTATGGAGTCGAGCATCGAGAGCAACCTAGTCCTTGATTCTCTTCATTTCCACCCGCAATCGGCAACTCTTTGTTTCCGCTCTTTGAAAAAGGCCTGTTGCGAGACGATTACACTTGAGCGTATCACGATAGAAAAAAACTCGCTTGGAACCTTCATTCCGATTATATTTGAAGCCATTGCGCAAAATCCGACGACGAAGCAACTCGAGATCAACGAATGCGGAATTGATCGTCAAGTGGCAGAGATCGTCGCTCAGCACATGAATCAGTTAAATTTGTCCGATATTGACCTCAGCGAAAACATGACCGCCATATGCGGAACAAAAAAGCTCCTGGACAACCTGTCAGGCCATTACAAGACACTGATTTTAAGGGATCAAAAACTCACGGATCAGGATTGTGAGTTATTGAGATCCGCAAACGTAAAAGTTTATTCTTCTCATTCATACCCACAATGATACAAGGGAGCCAATATGCCAATCTATACAAAAACCGGAGATAAAGGGGAGACATCGCTTTTTACCGGCGACCGCGTTCCAAAAGACGATTCCTTCATGCATGCTTTAGGGACTATCGATGAGTGCAACTCTGCAATCGGTCTTGGTATTTCTCTTCTTCCAGATGATGAGGTTTTTTCTGAAATAAGGGACCAGCTCGTCTCCATACAGCACGCCCTGTTCGATCTCGGCGCTGCCGTTGCGACTCCTCGAAACCATTCATCACAGGCAAAAGTCAACAAAACCCGCTTCGGTCACGAAGGGACAGAAAAATTGGAAAAATGGATGGACGAGATGGAAACTAAGCTTCCAAAGCTCACAACCTTCATCCTTCCTGGGGGTCACCCCAGCGCTGCCGCCCTCCACATTGCCCGAAATGTATGCAGGCGAGCAGAACGGCATTGCATTCCCTTGCGCACGCATGGCGCTGTCGACAACCACGTCGTGATCTACTTGAATCGGTTGTCTGATTACTTTTTCATGCTGACAAGGTTAATCAATGATAAAACCGATCGACCGGAAACTGAATGGCGACACACGTAAAAAGACAGACTGTTTGTCTGATGGTCATCAAAGGCCCGCATTTTATGCGGGCCTTAAGCGCTATAGCAACAGTCCGCTTTTGATCATGACCAAAAAGATTCCGGGAGCATAAAGACTCGGATTTTCCACAAGATACCGCGCGTGCTGTTCCTGGGGGTAACACCCCTCTTCAATAAAACGCTCCAGCTCTCTTGCCGTGAATTCATTTTGATCTGAAAGAAGCCGAAAAATAGGATCCTTTATCTTCATTGGTTCAAATGGCCGGGCCTCCTTCTTTTCTTTTGAATTTTCAAGGAGCCTTCGAGAAAGAGAGTCTGTCAAGTCCGGTTTTTGCGTGAAGAGAGCTGTTTGAACATGATCCAGTGTCAATCGAAAGCCTTTTTCAAGAAGCTGACAAATGGTCGTGTCTGTTGATGATTCAATCGCAAGGTCTAGAAGTTTTTGATTGTAGCGATTCGATTCAAAATTTTCATCCTTTAGCAAGAGATCGAAAAACTCATCTTTGCAGATCTTTTTAAAGGCTGCGATGTGCTGAAGTTGGGGGTGAACGCCGGAAATGAGCAGCAGTTCAAAAAGTTCCGGGGCTTGAGTGATGAATTCGTTCGCGAAAGCGGAAACGTTGTTGACTTTAGGATAGGCCTTTTCTTTGTCCGGCCGGTCGTCGAGAGCCTTAAGGCAGAGATTGTCTCCTTTTTCGTTGGTTTCTCGATCGGATAAAATGCCTACAATCTCGTCGCTAAGATCGTGGCCGTAAAGCAGATGAAGCTTCACCACTCCGTACAGGTTGGGATATTTTTCTTCCATTAATGTTTTCCAGTCCACGTCCGATAATGAGACGCCGCACATGAGAAAAATACGTAACAAAGTCAAGCTTTTGTGTCCTGGGCATGACACCCAATACTTAAGATCGCCTGGAGTCAACCTTTTGCCTTTTGCAAGGTGATGGAGAACATCGAGAACACAAGATTCATCTTGCTTGCGGATTGCCGTTTTAAGGGGCGAGGGTTTCTTCCTCCGCGGCTCCGGACGAAATAAACTGCCATCTTCGCTGCCAACCATTTTTGCCGAAAGGGTAGACTTAAGAGCATCGACGACTTCCTGATCGCAGTGAACCCTGGCAAACGTCAACTGCTGACTTGTCGCTGCGACTCCCTGATTGATTAAAAATTGCACAATGTCGGCTTGCTTCTGTCCTGAGTATTTAAGGGCGGTGTCAAGATTAGCTTTGGTAAATACCATTTTTGTTTTCCTAAGAGCGTCTAAAATGTCCAGCGTCCACTCACTATCCTGAGCAAGCAAAACATTAATATTTCGAGTCGTCGGAATCCCTCTCGTTTCCAAAAAGCGCTGCACAAGATAGGGAGTGTCGCTTGTTTGATGAAAAAACGCGAGAGTGTAAAGCTCCTCGACAGTGAAGTCCACGTCCTCTTTTAAGAGCGCATAAGCTTTTGCCGACGCGTCAAGAGAGCGGCTTCTTATCAATTGATCAAGTTTGTAGGTATTTTCCTGAATTTGCCTCGTAAGCGAGAGGGCGTTTTTTAACATCACCTCCAGATAGCCAAGCGTCCAGCTGCCGGGCTTCATTCCCGAAAGAAACAATCGTTTATAGGCTTTTTTTGCCACGATCCCAAGGCCAAAATCGGAGACGGGATAAAGTTGATCTCCCCACGCATCCCTCACATCCGGAGAGACGACAATGGATTCAAATAGGCCGCCTAAATAATCGACGCGCTCTTTGTCATCGAGTGACATGATTCTTTCTGAAAAATTGTCTTTGAAAGCTTCTAGCGATTGAATCATCATAGGTTCCTCCTATTCAATTAAATTGACCTCAAACTACATCGTAAATTTATTTTTTTAAAGCAATTTCTCGTTGACGGCTAAGGGATTCCTTAATATTTTTAAGGTGCCTATCTATCGAAAAGGGGGATCCATGACGATCAATTTCACTGAGGCGGTGTCAGGTGCTCTGCAATCTGCATTGACTCTGGCTCAACAGATGAACCATACAGAAGTCACTGACAATCATTTACTTTCTTCATTTCTCGAAGATCGAGAGAACTATTTCCCCTCTTTGCTTTCAAACCTTAACATCCCCCCGGAAAACCTTCAAAAAGACGTCGCACAAGCGCTTAAGACCCTCCCCACTTTTACCAGCGACAGCCAAGAGCCCGTTATATCGCGCGCTCTGCAGCGGCGAATAGGAGACGCGCAAACTTTTGCCAAACAAATGAACGATTCGTACGTGAGCACCGACCACTTTGTTTTAGCCTATTGGAAAAGCGGCGGAGACCCTTTCCTCAAATGGAAAAACAAATCGGGCATTGCTTTGGACGAAGTCGAAAGAAAAGTCAAAGATATACGAGGAGATCGGCATATGGATTCCCCAACAGCAGAAGCGAGCCTGCAGACCCTTGAAAAATTCTGCCGCAATTTAACAGACCTTGCCAAGCAAGGCAAGATGGACCCTGTCATCGGACGAGAAGACGAAATCAGACGCACCATGCAAGTTTTGTGCCGTAGAACCAAAAACAACCCGATGTTGATTGGAGAACCGGGAGTCGGGAAAACAGCAATCGCAGAAGGACTGGCCCACAGGATCATTCAAGAGGACGTGCCCGATGCCCTTAAAGGCAAACAGCTCCTCGCCCTTGATATGGGGTCTCTTGTTGCCGGGACGAAGTTTAGAGGAGAATTCGAAGAGCGGCTCAAAGGGATTTTGACCGATATTGAAAAAAGTGAAGGAAGCATCATTCTTTTTATCGATGAAGTGCATACACTGATTGGCGCCGGCGCGACAGAAGGGGCCATGGACGCGGCTAATCTCTTAAAGCCCGCCCTTGCGCGCGGAACTCTCCACTGCATTGGTGCAACGACTTTATCAGAATATCAAAAGCACATCGAAAAGGATGCCGCCCTTGAAAGACGTTTTCAACCTGTCACAGTGAGAGAACCAAGTGTTGAAGACGCCATTGCCATTTTGAGAGGGATTAGAGAAAAATATGAAATTTTCCATGGAGTGCGGATTACCGAGTCTGCGATTCACGCAGCAGTTTTTCTTTCGCACCGCTACATTACAGACCGCTTTCTCCCCGATAAGGCCATTGATCTCATCGACGAAGCAGCGAGCCTGATCAAAATGCAAATCGGCAGCCGCCCACTTCCGATCGATAACAAGGAGCGGCAGCTTGCCAGCATGATCGTCGAGCAAGAGGCTCTCAAAAGAGAAGATAGCACAAGCGCTGTCGCCGAAGCAGAAAAACTGGAAGGAAAAATTGCCGAGCTAAAAGAAGAGCTGAGCCATTTAAGACGGCAGTGGGAAAAAGAAAAAACTCTCATCGAAGATCTCAAAAATAAGAAAAATGAGTTAGAGCAGCTTCGGTTCCAAGAAGAAGAGGCCGAAAGAAAAGTCGATTACAACAAAGTTGCCGAACTTCGCTACAACAGCATACCGAAGCTGCAAAAAGAAATTGAAGACGACGAAAAGCGCTTGAATGAAAAAGAGCACCGTCTCCTGCAAGAAGAAGTCGACGAACCACTCATCGCAGAAATTGTCTCCAAATGGACAGGTATTCCTGTCGCCAAAATGCTTGAAGGAGAAGCTGAAAAGCTTCTTCATCTAGAAGATGAGCTTAGCAAACGGGTCGTTGGTCAAGATTTTGCCATCAAGGCCGTCAGCGAAGCGATCCGCCGCTCGAGGGCAGGCTTAAGCGACCCTGGCCGGCCAATGGGAGCTTTTCTTTTTCTCGGGCCAACAGGCGTCGGAAAAACAGAGCTGGCGAAGGCCCTGGCCTACCAGCTCTTCAATCAAGAAGATGCCATGATCCGTCTCGATATGTCGGAATATATGGAAAAACACAGTGTTTCAAAACTCATCGGATCTCCCCCCGGATATGTCGGCTATGACGAGGGAGGGCAGCTGACAGAGGCCTTAAGAAGGCGCCCTTACTCTGTCGTCCTTCTCGACGAAGTCGAAAAAGCCCACGAAGATGTCTTCAACATTCTTTTGCAAGTGTTTGACGAGGGCCGCTTGACCGATGCCAAAGGAAGGACTGTCAACGGCAAAAATGCCCTCTTTATCATGACATCGAATCTTGGCTCCGCTCAGCTCCTTGAACAGATCGAGTTGTCCCACAAAGGCATGTCAAAAGACGCCATCATGGCGATTTTAGACCCGATATTGAAGCGACATTTCAGACCCGAATTTCTCAACCGCCTCGACGAGATTCTTCCCTTCCTCCCTTTACGGCAAGAAGAAATGGGGCAAATCGTCGACATTCAGCTCGAATATGTCGCAAAACGGATCGCGGAACGGCACGTCACGCTCACTTGGACCGAAGATGTCGCAGACAATCTCGCTAAGGAAGGATACGATCCCATTTTCGGAGCTAGACCTCTCAAGCGATTGATCCAACACAAAGTCTCAAATATGCTCGCTGGAGCCGTGTTGGAAGGGCGCATCCCTTCAGACAGTGAGATCGAACTCATCCGCGAAGGAGACGAAATTCGATTCAGGCTTATTTCTGTCATCGAGGAATAGCCACTATGGCTCTCGCATATGGGGCGTGACAAAACGGTCGAACATCGATTTTTGCCAGCTCTCTTTGACTTGAGAAAAGTAATAGAGCATGATGATCAGTCCAAGAGAAAAGTTGAAAAGGGAAACAGCGCACCCTAAAGTGACAATCGTTCCCCCTCTGACCCATGACCAATAAAGAAGCGTCAATTTTTTTAAGAATGGGACCTGCAAGAATGTTGCAAGGGAAAGCAGACCTAAAACTGCCGTGAGAAGGGCAGCCCCGACTGTCCAAAGCAAGGCAGTACAAGCGACGAAGAAAAATAATAAGCGTACTTTCCATGACGGCTCTTTAACCGGAGGGTCTTCAAACCGAGAAAACTTATCCCCGCGGGGAGGAGTTTCATATTTCGTCCGGCCATCGTCTAAAATGATAAACTCGGGATATTTTCTTCGCTTGTCTTCAGAGTCATTCATCGCTTGAACTTTATTTTGTTCATGCCGTTCAGAGCCGCTATGCGGTATCCTTCAGCATAAGTGGGATAATTAAACACTTGATCGATGAAATAATCAATCTTAGCGCGAAAACTCATCGCAAGCTGGCCGATGTGGATCACTTCAGTCGCTCCCCTTCCAATCACGTGGACACCCAAGATTTCCAACGTTTCGCTGTGAAACAAAATTTTGAACATGCCCACGTTGCTTCCGGCGATATGACTTCGTGCTATCTCATAATAATAGGCCCTTCCCACCTCGTAGCGAAAGCCCATTTCGTCGAGGTCCTGTTCCGTGTAGCCTGAGCACGAGATGGTCGGTATGGTGTAGATGCCAACGGGGTAGAAGGAAGGAAATTGGTGCGTTTCAAACCCGCATGCATGGCGAGCGGCCAGGCGCCCTTGTTCCATGCTCGTCGAAGCGAGGCAAGGACCGCCAATGACGTCGCCGACAGCATAGATGTGCGGCGCTTTTGTCTGGAAAAGAGCATTGACTGGTATGTAGCCTCTTGGGCTAATTCCAATGCCGGCATTTTCTATGCTTAAATGTTCAACATTCGCAACACGTCCGAGTGCGTAAAGAAGAGTGTCTGCTTCAAGGGAGGACCCATCTTCGAAGGTCACCCGAGCCCTGCCGCCGACTCTTTTGATTTCTTTGGGTATTTTTCTTCCTTTAAATCTAAGTCCCATATTCGTAAGAGACGTCTGCAAGTGGATGCCGATCTCGTGATCTAAGAGCGGGAGCATATGATCTTTTTTATCAATGACCGTCACCTCTGTTCCGAGCGCTGAAAAGAAGCTGGCATATTCCGACCCGATCACACCTCCCCCTAAGACGAGCATGGATTTTGGGACGTTGTCTATTTTCAAAAGGCGTGTCGAATCAAGAATCACTTCATCGTCGAAAATAAGATCGGCTGGATTTCTCGGGTTCGATCCGGTGGCAATAATAAACTTATCCGATCGAATTTGATGAGTGAGGCGTCCCTCTTCATCTGTGATGACAATGATATTTTTATTTTCAAACCGAGCCGAGCCGAAAACAACCTGTATGTCGTTTTTCCTGAATTGGCGGGAGATGACCTTTCCTTGTTCCTCGATCACACTTTTCACGCGGTAATTCAGATCGTTAATTGTGACCTTGCGCATGGGGAAATCTTTACCATAGATGATCCGCTGGTGAAATCCGGTCAGGTCGACAATCGCTTCGCGAAGCGTCTTTGATGGTATGGTCCCTGAGTACAGACAGGCGCCGCCCGGCTTTCCATCTTTTTCAACGACAACAACCTTTTTACCCAATTTCGCCGATTGGATCGCTGCTTTTTGGCCGGCAGGACCGGATCCAATCACAACCACATCAACGACAAGCTCTTCCATATTTACCCTCTCATCTTTATTATCTCAAAATTTTAATGATAAATCAAAAGGTTTCAGTCTATCGCTTTTTTGAATATATTTTTCTCTATTTGTGGTATAATGAGGTATAAGGAGCAAAAATGGCAAAAATTGACTTTCACAAGGTTGAACGTCTCTTTGATTCCGGCATGTCGGAGATGGAAATTGAGCATTTGCTTTATTTAGCCGAACTCTCAAATTCCTTTGGCTCCGGCAAGACAATCGAAATCGATAAAACGAAAGAACAAATCAAGAATGAAAGAGTCCTTTTGGTCGTCAATACCAAGCGGGAAATCAAATTTTTGGCTGCCGTCAGGCGTGATTTGATCGACAAGCTCGGTATTGATCGCAGCACCGCAAGACGTCTTTTCGAGGATCCCTCTCAAGTCTCGGACGAAGAAGCTGAGCAGCTCGAGGCGATCAGAGATAAAGTGAAGGGGTTTCGAGATGAAATCCGAAAAAGCCTGATGAGCGCAGACACAGAAAAAGAAATTGATCAAAAGGTCAAATCCTCAAAATACAAGCGGTTCAATATCAGGGATGAATGGCTCCCCCTCTAAATCACCCGTCGTATCGGGTGTCAAATCCCCCTCATCCCCCTCTAAAATCGTTGTGAAGAAAGATTCTCCTATGGTATGATCTTTTTATCTAATGATTTAGGAGTATTTCGATGAAAAATCAACTTGTCAAAGGAAAAAAGTGTCAAGTCACAGGCAAATGTCCAAAGCGCGGCTTTACCTACTCAATTCGCGGTATCGCAAAGAAAAAGAAAGGGATCGGACTCAAAATCACAGGAAAAAACAAAAGAACCTTCAAGCCGAATGTACGAAAGAAACGATTTTGGCTTCCTGAAGAAAAAAGATTTGTCACCCTAAAGCTATCGTCTGCCGGAATGCGCACTGTCGAAAAACGAGGCGTATCAAAGGTAGTTGGCGAGTTGCGCACCCAAGGCTACAAGATCTAACCTGGAAAACGCGACAGGAATTTAAAACTGCAGATAGGACCCGCATCGTCTTTTTTCACTGGAAAATTAGCCTTCGCTTTTTGTCTTTTCGCAAGCAATGGACCTTGACATCAAGTCAATCGATCTCAGAACTTCGACCTGCTTCATCGAATCGTGAAACGTCGATTGCGACCGCCTTCCGAGCTTCGGTTGGCAAACCATGGTCCAGCGATGAAACGCCTGACTGATGCGGCCTAAAGACAAAAGCTTGGATACATTAAGACGATTGCCTTCAAAATCAGGCGAACCCCCTTTTAAGAGCGTTTCCATATCGCTTTTTAAAAAAATCAAACATGGGCACGTCGATTGGCCTTGATCTTGCATATCTTGCATCCGTTTTCGGTAGGAAGAAAAATTATGGCTCATGTCAAATGTCGTGTCCAATTCTTCGAGCTTTTCTTTATACGCGCGCCCGAGTTTTTTCCATGTCAAACTCAAACGTCGGATTTCAGACGAATGAATGCCGGCATAGAGTGCATAAGAAGAGTGAAAATCGCCCATTTCAGTGAGGAGATGACAAAGATCGATAAAAAAAGCTAAGACCCTTTGCCTTTTTTGCTGATCCTTGTCTCTTTCGAGAATTTTAAACTGAGCAAATTGTGTCAATCGATTTAACTCATCGATCATAGTGTCGATGGCAGACGACTGGTTTCTTTCCTCAAGCCAAGCAAGCGATAAAAATTCTTCAAAGGTCGCCTTTGAAAATAGGGCTTGCGCGTATTGTTTGAGATCAAAGGCAATCACCTTTAACTGCTCCTGATATTTCTGTCCCTTGAAGCGAGTCTTCATCGTTTTTTCAAAATCAATCTTTTTGCACGGCAATGAAACTTTATGTTTTTTTGCTTGATTTGCCGTCTCGACGGACAGCCTCATTTGAATATTTTTGATGAGAGCAAGATATTTGCCGCTCGCCTTGATGGTCTCATCGAGCGTCAGGGCTTTGTTTTCTATGACGCTGCATAAGGAATCGTTGTGACTAAAACGAATCATATCTGAGAGAAGAACCAAAAAACGGGTGCTGGCTTCCAGAGTGAGCGCCTCAGATTCAAATTGCAGAAAAATCGCATCGACAAGAAAATATTCCGTGGTAAAAAAAGAAAAGCCGAAAACGATGTCATATGAGTTCAGTCTTTCTCCCGCATACAGATCGATAATAAGACGCGCGCTTTCCTTTTTTTGCAACACGTGAACACTTGCTTCCAATTGCGATTTAATTCGTCTCGCTGCTTTGTCCTTAAAGGGAACGGTCGTCAAATCACGCAGTGCAGAGATAACCGAAATTGAAAAAGGTCGATCGAGATTTGACAGCAATCGAAAAAAAAGAAAAATGCGGCGCAACTGTTTTGCCGGAAGACCCTCTTCAATGATTCCTCGCAGCTCTTTTGTCAATTCTATCCAAGAAAAAAAATATTGATGCTGGCATAGTTTTTTCGCAAGTTCGGTTCTGGCTTTATGCCCAGAACTGCTTAAAATATTTTTTAAAAATGCTTTTCGGAGGCACTGGTCTCTTTTTAAACACTCCTTGATCGTCAGGGAATCGGAAGCATCCTGCATGTAGGCAACGATGTCGCTAAAACCGGGGTTTGAAATTGTTTTGAAGTAATCAATAAGATTTTGACGCTCATGCATTTCTTCAAAAAGTTCTAAAAACGTGTGTTTCAACGTCATGAATTGTTCCAACGAAAGATAATCAAAAAGTTTAAGCAACTGCCTTTCATTTAATGTCTTAACCAAATCTGTCCAAAGCTTTGAATCGATGTCCGGATAGACTTTGACCAAAACCTTGCACAAAACGTCATCTTCAGTAAACGCAGCTCTGATCCGAAAAACCTCTGAGACATCTTTAAACAGTTCATCCAGCAACTTTGGGGCATAATTCAAGAATTTGATCTGACACTCAAAATTCAACTGCTTAAACAAATGACGCTTCAGTTTATTTGGCAAAGACATCTCAAAATAGGCCGCTAGAGCGCTGATGTTTTGTCTTGAGAGCGCCTCTGCAATCGGTAAAAAATGAGATGAGTCTTCACCCTGAACCGAATAGATGGACTCGGCCAATGAAAAAAGCTTCTCAATAGAAAGAGTTGAGCTGACGAGGCGAAAATCTGCGCCGGTTATCAAAGACAACAATCTTGGAGCCCAACTCGGCCACTCTTCCAAGACCACGGCCTTACCGCGATAATTAAGTTGGGGAAACACCGCTTCAATTTGAGACGGATTGTCAGAAAAGTAGCGTCTAAACTGCTGGTAAATCAGATCGTCTTCCGACGGGGTCAAAGAATTAATCTCGTTGACCCAGTTTAATTTTGATCGCATGTGATAGCGCCAAGGTCGTCCGCCAAGGCCTACGCTTGCATTCAGCATCAAATCGATCTCCCCTTTATCACACATATGAATCATTAATTTATATTTGTCCAAAAAAACCTATAGAAATTGACAAAAAATAATAATAAAATAATGATTTACAAATCACAATAATTAGATTTAATTAAAAAATAATATTTTGTATAATTAAATTGAAGAGATAATTGACTATTTTTATGATAAAAACTATTGATTAGTTAACAAATTACTAGACGCAACTATTTTTGCAGCCTCTCGAAATAGACCGAACAGGGGGACCAAAACGAGAGTATGAGGCCCATAAAACCTGAAACAGAATGGGATCAGGAGCTCGACCTTTTGGTCGATGAGCTGATGGAAGACAGAATGTCTCCGAAAAACGGAAATCCATTGGTGTCTGAACATCAGATCCGGTCTCAAATTCAGCAAGAAGTTAAGGAGATGGTCCGTTTCGAAAAAGAGACCGAAGCTGTTTCCCACTCTTTGGCCCTATTAAAATCCTCAGGACTTGAAATTCACGGTGCCAAAAGGATCGATGAGATCATTTATGAGCTCCATCATGTTGGCGAGAAACTGATTGAACTCGCTGAAGAGATCTCCCATGCCCCTGAAAAAACTGCGACTTTGATTGGAATACAAGACCAAACCCTCGCCGACCTTTTGCGCGTTGGCCTCGAAGAATACGAAAATGAGCGGTGGGAAAACGCAGAAAGCCTTTACCGCTTTTTGACCGTTTTAGCTCCCGTCAATCCCGAGCTCTGGCTCTGTTTGGGCAGCGCGCTGCAAAATCAAAGCAAATTTGACGAAGCGAGAAAAGGGTATCTGCGTGCGATGGAGCTGGACAGTGTTGATCCCTACTATCCTTTGTACATTGCAGAGTGCTACCTCCTCGAAGGGGATATTCGCCTTTGCGAAGAGTGGGAGCAGATGGGTCCCAGCGGGCAAAAGAAAATCAATCAAAAGAAGAGATCATCGGATTATTCGATGATTTGAAAGAGGCTATCACACTCGTGGAGGTATAGGAGGAGACCACATTATGGGAATAATCGATCCGGGCAGCGGCCCAAGACAAATCAAGCACATTGCAGAAACCGGAGCCAAGGGCGCGTCTAAAGCCATAGCGAAAATGGAATCAATCGCCTCAAGCCGCCTGGCAAAGATAAAAAAAGCCAAGGCCACTCAAAAAAGCAGCGCTGCAAAAACGCCCTCGACAAATCCGCGCACAGCACTATTGAAGCGGATGGTCAAAAGTGTCGATGAAGAACTCACTAAGCAAATACAGCCGAAAACAGAAGACGATAGGTCACGTCAAAGAGAAGCTATCGACAAAATTCTCCCTTAAGTTGCTCTGAAAAGACTCGAACCAATCATTAACTCACGCAGCTTCCCGGCGGCAAGGATTCGATAGCTGGCAACTCGAGAAGTGTGCCCGACGACCCAGCCAAAACCATCCCCTGGCTTTCGATACCCATAAGTTTTGCCGGTTTTAGATTGGCCACAACGATGACTTTTCGTCCCACGATTTCTTCAGGGGTGTAAAATTGACGAATCCCCGAAACAATCGTTCTCTTTTCGCTTCCTATATCAACAATGAGTTTCAGAAGCTTTTTACTTTTCGGGACAATTTCCCCTTCAGTGATGACACCAACTCTCAAGTCTAATTTTTGGAATTCGTCAAACGTGATGGCATCTTTGAGCGGTTCGATCTCTTGAATGTCGGGCTCCGTTGTCTTCTGTGTCATTTCTTTTAAGTGTTCAAGTTCCATGCGTATCTCCTCGTCCTCAATTTTTCGGAACAATATGGTCGGTTTTTGTATCGTCTGTTCATCCTGCAAACCTCTCCCTTCCCAGGACGTCAACGGGGTTTCCATGCCGATCATGCTCCAAACAGAGTTGGCGGTGTCAGGTATGACCGGTGAGGATATGATGGCCAGCTGCCTTAAACACTCAAAGCAAAGCCGAATGACCGTTTTCATTCGTTCTGGATCTTCTTTAGCCAATGCCCAAGGGCGCATGGAATCAAAATAGGCATTTCCCGCTTGGGCCATTTCCATAATGGTGCGGCAAACAGCCCTCAATCGGTACTCGCTATAACATTGATCGGCTTGACCAGTAAGCTGATGAAGAGTGTCTAAAAAGGTCTGATCCTCCTCTGTCAAGGGCCCTTGTGTCGGAACGGCCGCCCCGCAATTTTTCGAGGCAAACACCATGACACGATGGACCAGATTCCCGTATTTACCCAATAAATCCGCATTGCAACGCGATTGAAAGTCGCGCCAGGTGAATTCCGAGTCGGTGGTTTCAGGCGCGTTTGCGGCAATTGCATATCGTATTTGGTCGCTTTGATATTTCGTGAAAAAATCATCAAGGTCAATGGTCCACCCTTCTGATTTACTGAATTTATGCCCTTCCAAATTATAAAACTCATTAGCCGGAACGTCGTCGACAAGTTTAATCGGTTGGTTTTGACCCATGACCATGGCAGGAAAGATTGCGCAGTGAAAAGGGATATTATCTTTGCCGATGAAATGAATAAGCTTCGTTTTCTGGTCACACCAGTAAGCTTTCCAAAGATCGGGCTCCCCTTTCAACGCTGCCCATTCCATGCTGGCGGAGATGTACCCAATAGGCGCATCGAACCAAACATACAGAACCTTTCCCTCCGTACCCGGCAAAGGAATCGGAACCCCCCAATTTAAGTCTCTGGTGATCGATCTTGCATGGAGCTGATTGATGTATCCTTTAATGAAATTAACGACGTTGGGCTTCCAATTTTTTGTCTCTAACCACTGGAGCAGCGGCTCTTGAAATTTTTCAAGGAGCAGGAACCAATGCTTGGTTTCTTTAAGAATCAGGGGCGAACCTGTCAATTTGGATTTGGGATTTTTAAGCTGTGTCGGCTCATAACTAGCGCCGCAGCTTGGACACTCGTCCCCGCGGGCCGGCGAGAAGCCGCAAGAAGGACACTCTCCAACGACATAACGATCGGCCAAAAAACGATTGTCAGCTTCTGCAAAGAGCTGAGGCGTGATCTTTTCTTCAATATAGCCATTCTCTTGCAAATCGAGGAAAAACTGTTGGACAGGGGCGGCGTGTCCGGCCCACGTCGTCCGCGAGAAATGATCGAATGAAAAGTTGAGTTTTTGAAAGAGGCTCAGATTCACGTCATGATACAGGTCGACCTGCTCCTTGGGCGTACGCCCCGCCATTTCAGCACTTAAAGTGATGGCGATTCCATATTCGTCGGATCCACACACATAGAGAACGTCGTGTCCTTTCAACCGCTGATAACGAGCATGGCAGTCACCGGGCAAATAGGCGCCGGCAATATGGCCAAAATGAAGGGGGCCATTTGCGTAGGGAAGAGCGGAGGTGATGAGTATCTTTTGCTTCATAGGGTCAAATGTAGGTTTTCGGTCGTTTGACGACGAGGATTTCCACATCGGTTCCGGGAATGATTTTCCATCCCATCACCACATCATTTTCAAGATTCACGTAAAGAGGGCCCGGTTTCATGACGGCGTAATCCGATTCGACATCTTGCGGGAGCGGATTGGCGCTTGAAAATTCCGTTTGGAAACCTTCCAGCGTCCCGTGCAGCTCCCAAAGAACAAGGCGTCTTTCCTCCGGAAGGCTGCCATAGGAGACCCAAGATCCGGGGAAACGCTTGTTGATAAACGTCCAATCAACATGGATTTTTCCGTTCCAGGCGACACAATCGGGAAAGAGACGCCCTGTTTCTCGGCAGATTGCAGCTTTTCGCAGATCGAATCGTCGGTTGTCAAGGTCTTCCATCTCAATCATGTAACGTTTCACCAAAACTAAAGTGGTGATGCGAAGCGTGTTGGCTCGTCTTAAAGGGGCCACGGAATAAGGGCCCCTTGGTTCGACACGTTTGAGCGGCCAATTGATCCCAATCCAAATCAAAAGCGCCATGAACGCCAAAACGCCGAACAAAACAAGCACAACTGCCGTCACAGCACCCATAAAGAGCCTTGACCTTTATTCTTCTTCAGCTTCAGTCTCTTCGGCAGCCAGATCTAAGCCATTGAGATTCGGAGATTCCTCCTCTTGAAACTCTCTGCCTGACACTGTGTCAGCGACAACATTGACGGCGATGTTATCTGAATCTGCGTCAATACTGACTCCTCGCCCAGAGGCGATGATGTCTTGCGCCCTATGAATGAGGTGATTGACAAGATCAAACTGACTGTCAAAACGTTTTTTTATCTCTTCGTTGGTCAATGACGTATCAAATTCCACGTTGTGTCTCCTTTGTATCGTAATTGTCGACAACAATCTGTCTGAGCTCGTGATAAGCATCATCTAAATCATCGTTGACAATGTGATAGTGATAGTTTTTCCCCTTTACCATTTCTTTTTCCGACCACGATAAGCGCTCTTCGATTTTATCCGGAGTTTCTGTATTTCGGTTCATAAGGCGCCGTTTCAATTCTTCCAAGCTTGGGGGGTAAACAAAAATTGAAATGGCATTTAATTTTTCCAACACCTGCTGCGCTCCTTGCGTGTCGATAACGAGAAAAACATCCGATCCGTTTTGTACGAGCCGTTCCACAGAAGCTCTGTCGGTTCCGTAAAAATCGTCGTAAACTTTGGCGTGCTCCAAAAAATCTCCCGAGCGCTCCTTCTCTTGGAACTGTTCCTTTGTGATGAATCTGTAATCGACACCATCGATTTCGTGCGGCCGTTTTGGGCGCGATGTATAAGAGATGCTTTGAACAACATAAGGAAGCTCGGAAGTCAGACGTTTGACAAGTGTTGTTTTACCGGTCCCCGCCGGTGCGCTCAGCAAAAAAATGTTTCCTCTTCGACTTGCCATATTATTCGATATTTTGCAGTTGTTCTCTCATCCGTTCAATTTCGGTTTTAGCTTGAATCGTCAGGTGCTTAACGTCGATCTCTGGAGATTTCGACGCTATTGTTGTTGCCTCTCGGTTCAGCTCCTGAAGGAGAAATTCCATTTTTTTTCCGTGGGGACCCGCCTCATTCAAAACGTCGGAAAATTGCACCAGATGTGACCGAAACCGAGTCACCTCTTCTTGGATATCCACTTTGTCGGCATAGATGGCAACTTCACGCAGTATCGTATCATCTTCTTTGGCGAACCCAATGATCTCTTTTAATTTCTCTTTGCGCAGATCGACAGTATTAATTGACGCTTTCTCAATCTTTTCAAGCACGCTTTCCAATGTATGGATCCGAGCCATAAAGTCTTGATTTAAAGCCTCGCCTTCGCTCTTTTTCATTTCGATGAGTTGATCAAGCGCGCCGTTTACCGACTTTCTGAGCTGCTCCAGATAGACCTCTTCTTTAGTCCAATCCTCCTGAACCACAAACAATTGATCATTGCGGCAAAGAAGTCTCGAAATTAACTTGGGATCATTGAGTCCAAGCTCGCGATTTAAGACATCGGCCGCCTGTTTGATTTCTCGGGCAAGAGGAAGGTTAGCTTCGACTTTAAGAGGAATCTCTTTTTCGAATTTCACAGCAATCCGAAGTGTCAACTGCCCTCTCGAGACACGCCCTGCTATCCATTTTTGAATGAGATGTTCAAAACGGCGAAGTTCGGGGATGCAATGGACGCGAACGTCTAAATGCTTGCGGTTGACCGATTGGATATCGACTTCGACCACACACTCTGGAGAAGTGGATCGATGCTGACCAAAAGCTGTCATGCTCTTTATATGTGCCATATTATCCTAATAGCGCTCGCTCAGCGTCTCTAACAGGAGCGAAGCTCTTCCTGTGAATCGGGCACGGACCGAATTGAAGCAAAGCGGCGAGGTGTTCTTTAGTCCCATATCCTTTGTGCCGTATAAATCCGTATTCGGGATAGGTTTCGTGATACTCTTCCATTTTCTGATCACGCGCGACTTTTGCGATGATGGAGGCTGCTCCAATAGAGATTGACAGGGCATCTCCTTTGATCACCTTTTCCCCTGGAATTGGGCCCTTAAGTTCAAGACCGTCAACAAGGAGGTAATCAGGTTTTTTGGAAAGTCGCTCTATCGCACTTTTCATCGCTTTCTTCGTTGCCTCAAGGATATTAATCGCGTCAATAACAGAAGAGTCAACGATTCCAATCCCAATGCCGACCTCGGGGTGATTCGACAAAAGATCAAAAAGGAGACGCCTCTTCGCAGGGGACAGCTTTTTGCTGTCGTCGATGCCGCAGATGTCAAGCCCAGGTGTTAGGCAGCAAGCCGCAGCAACGACAGGGCCCGCTAAAGGGCCCCGCCCTGCCTCATCGACTCCCGCAACGAAAAGATGCCCCTGTTCAAAGGCTCTATATTCATAGCTCCACTTTCCGTCCAAAAGCCTTTCCCTCCCGCAGATTACGAGTTATCGCTTTCTGCGTCTGCTAAAGGCTCTTCTTTTGTAGGGGTTTCAGCCGCTTTGACTTCCGCTTCAACAGCGTCAACTTGTTCCTTTGCTTTTTCCTCTGCTTCTGCAAGTGCCGCTTTCCGTTCATTTGCATCTTTCAGCGTCGCAGAAAGGCTGCCTTTGACTTTCGCTTTTTTCCCTTTCGTACCACGAAGGTAGTAAAGTTTTGAGCGTCTCACCTGGCCACGTCTTGCGATTTCAATTTTGGAAATTCGTGGGCTGTTGATAAGAAAAGTTCGCTCCATCCCTTCGCCATAAGCGACGCGGTGGACTGTAAACGTCTCTCCAAGGCCTGTCCCTTTCCGAGAGATCACTGTTCCTTGAAAGACCTGGATTCGCTCCTTCGATCCTTCAATAATTCTGACGTGCACCTTCACAGTGTCACCCACTCGAAAATTGGGGATGCCCTGCTTGATCTGCGCACTTTCCAGCTTTTGTATTGTCGCTGATTTACTCATTCATTTCTCCTTCACTTTTTAACAAATCGGGACGGACTAGTCTTGTTTTTTTGAGTGCCTCTTGCCGTCTCCAGTCATCGATTTGCCGGTGATTTCCACTTAACAATATTTCCGGTACCTTTCGCCCCTCAACTATCTCAGGTCTTGTGTAATGCGGACAATCCAGCCTGCCATCTGAAAAAGAGTCCTCGAAGGCGGCCTGTTCGTGTCCAAGAAAACCAGGAACAAAGCGAAGACACGAATCGAGAGTCAAAAGAGCGGCGGCGCAGCCGTTTGTTAAGACAAAGTCGCCGACGCTTATTTCTTCGTCTACTTCCATATCGAGCGCTCTTTGGTCAACTCCCTCGTAGTGTCCGCAAAGTATGATCAGGTGTTTTTCCTGTCCTAGCCTTCGGCTCACATCTGCGGTCAAGGGAATTCCTTGAGGGCTCATAAACACAACGTGCGATTCTGGTCGCTTAACGCTTCTGATGGCTTTGACAACCGGCGGCGCCATCATCACCATTCCGGGACCGCCTCCATAGGGACGATCATCAACTTGCTTGTGTTTCCCTTCCGCAAAATTTCTTATGTCTTGCGTTCTAATATGAATGAGTCCGGATTCACGAGCTTTTTTAATCATGCTGTGATTTAACGGACTTTCAAAATAACCGGGAAACAAGGAAAGGAGATCAATCGTTATGACAGGATCTTGCCTCTCCATTTTGCCACTTGCCTCTTAAGCTGTCGCTTTCTTTTTTCTTAAAACACGCTTTTTGGCCGTCATTTTCACTTGATGGGCCAGCCTTTTTTCATTGTGTCCTTTGATGACTTCCGGGATGCCCCGTGCGAAAAGCGACTCGACATTCTCACTCATTTGAGCGCCCTGCTCAAGCCAGTGGGATGCGCGCTCTTCTTCAATTTTTAAATGCCTGTCAGCCTCCGTCTCAAACGGGTTGTACCAACCAATGCACTCGACATATTTTCCATCGCGAGGCGAACGAGAATCCGCGACAACGATACGATAAAAAGGGCGATTTTTTCGTCCTTGTTTTCTCAACCGAATTTTTAACGCCATGTAGTTCCTCCGAACATCTTTTCCATTTGTTTTCGATTTGGCATCTTTTTAAAAAATTGTTTCATCTGTTTAAACGATTTGGCTAACTTATTCACGTCGTCGACCGAAGTGCCGCTGCCGTGCGCCACTCGCTTTCTCCTCGAGGGAACAAGCTCGTCGAAACCTTCTCGTTCCTTCCGTGTCATCGATAAAATAATCGCTTCCACTTTTGTCAGCTCTTTATCGCTCAGGTTCAGATCTTTCAGTTTCGACATTCCCGGGACCATGTTGATAAGGGAACTCAAAGATCCCATTTTTTTGACCATTTGTATTTGCGACAGATAGTCCATATATGTAAATGAAGCCGATCTGAGCTTCTTTTCCAACGTTTTCGCCTGGTCCTCGTCGATATGTTCTTGCGCTTTTCGCACAAGATTAATCGTGTCACCCATTCCAAGTATGCGATCAGCCATCGAGGAAGGGTTAAACAGTTGCAAATCGCCAACCGCTTCTCCGGTTCCCTCAAATTTTAACGGTTGACCCGTCACCTCTACGATCGAAATGGCCGCACCGCCTCTGGTATTTCCATCCAGCATCGTCAAAATCGTTCCCGAAATCGCGATCCTTTCGTTAAATTCTGCTGCCACGTTCACAGCATCCTGTCCTATCGTCGCATTCACGACAAAAAGGACTTCGTCAGGCCTCGCGACCTCTTTAATCTGCTCCAACTCGACCATCAAATCTTCGTCGAGATGAAGCCGCCCGGCTGTATCGACAAAAACGATGTCGTGTCCATTGGCTTTCGCGTGCGCCAGTCCGCTCTTTGCCACAGCAACCGGGTTGGCCCCCTCCGACCAAACATCAACGCCGAGACCCTCACCGAGGGTTTTGAGCTGTTGAATGGCAGCCGGCCGTTGAAGGTCGCAAGCCACGAGCAACGGCTTTTTTTTGCCCAGCTGCTTCATCGCGTAGCGTGCCAATTTTGCGCACTGGGTTGTCTTACCGGATCCCTGAAGTCCGCAAAGCATGACCACCGCCGTCTCTTTCGAGACATTGAGTTTCGCTTCGTCACCCCCCATCAGCGCAACAAGCTCGTCGTGGACGCACTTGACGAACTGCTGTCCGGGAGTCACAGACTTCACGAGCTCTTCGCCTGTCACTTTTTCTTTGATTCTTTTGATCAAAGTCTTCGTGACGGCATAATTGACATCTGCTTCGAGCAAGGCAAGCCTCACTTCTCTTACAGCATCGGAGATATTCTCCTCGGTCAATCTTTTTTTTCCGCGGATTTTTGAGAAAATATCGTCAAAACGACCCGCTAACCCTGAAAGCATACCACAGAAGGTTCCTTATTGTACACGAAATTGGGCCTTATCATACTCAAAATTTCAATCAATTTCAAGGGAAAAGAAACGATCGCGGCCTGACCAATCTTTCTCTACAGTTCCTTTATACTCAAAAATTTCTTGTACAGGACCTCCCTGGTCAAACCCGATTTCAAGCCAAAGCTTTCCCTTCGAGCGCCACCTTCCATGGTGCCCGCGAGAAATTTTTCTGATAAAGTCAAGCCCATCCTTTCCGCCGACTAAAGCCAGCTTAGGTTCATATTGCTTGACAGACCTGTCAAGACCTTCATACGCATCGAGTGAAATGTAGGGCGGGTTAGAGACGATCACATCTACTTTTTGGTCGCAGGCATCAAAAAGATCTCCCTTATACATCTCGACATCGACACCGTTTCGACGAGCATTCTCTCGGGAAAGTGCGAGCGCCTCTTCAGAGATATCAGAAAGGATGACCTGGACTTCGGGAAGGGCTTTTTTGATTGCGATTCCAATGCAGCCGGATCCGGAACACAGATCCCAAACAATCGGGCGGTTCGATGCAACAGACCTTAGCTCCTTGACAACTTTGTCAACGAGAAGCTCAGTCTCAGGCCTTGGAATCAAAGCAGCAGGCGAAATTGTAAGATCGCAACCATAAAATCGCAATTGCCGGAGAATATATTGAATTGGCTCGCCCCGGGCCAAACGACTGAGTATCGTGCGGCAGAGTTGTCTTTCTTCACAATTCAGCGGCCTCTGATAATCGAGGTAAAGATCCATTCTCTCCATAGAAAGAACGGAGGCTAGCATCTCCTCAACAACCCTCCGAGGCGACCCGACTCCTTTTTTTTCCAGAAATTGTTTCGATTGCTCGGCGACGTCTTTTAGAATCATTAAGAATCCATGAGCTTCTGGTGATAGAAGTGCTTAACAAGAGACGAGGTCACTTCGTCCAAATCCCCGGCCATGGCTTGATCAAGGTTATATAGAGTGAGGTTTATCCTGTGGTCGGTGAGACGATTCTGCGGAAAGTTATAGGTCCTTATCCGCCCCGAGCGATCTCCGGAGCCCACTTGCTGTGAGCGCGTCGTCGCCCGCCTTTGCTCTTCTTCAATTCTTTTTTGCTCTGCCAGTTTGGCAGAAAGAAATCTTAGGGCTTTTTCTCTATTTTTGTGTTGACTGCGCTCTTCTTGACACGCGACGACGATCCCGGTGGGCATATGCGTGATACGCACCGCGCTATCGGTCGTGTTGACATGCTGGCCTCCGGCGCCGGAAGAGCGGAAAGTGTCGATTCTCAAGTCGCTTTCGTCGATCTTAACAGCCTCTTCCTTTGAGGGTTCAGCGAGCACCGCTACAGTGATGGCGGAAGTGTGCACACGCCCTTGGGCTTCTGTTTCCGGGACGCGCTGCACTCTGTGAGTGCCGGCTTCATATTGCAAATATCTGTGGACATTCGGCCCGAAAAAAACAAGAATCGCTTCTTTAAATCCCCCCATATCGGAATGGGTGCAGGACAAAAGTTCGTAATTCCAGCCCATATTTTCAGCGAACAGTTTGTACATTCTCAAGCAGTCGGCCACAAAAAGAGCGGCTTCAGCTCCACCTGTTCCGGCCCTTAATTCCATAATGGTATTTCGATGGTCATTGGGGTCAGGAGGAACAAGAAGATTTTCGACTTTACGGGTGAGGTCCTGTATTTTTTTTTCCAGCTTTTCGATGTCTTCGTTGAGAACGGCAATAAAGTCGCTGTCGGTCTCTTCTTTCAACATCGCTTTGTTATCGCTGAGGTTCTTTTCGGCATTTTTGAGCTCATCCCAAGTCGAACATATCTCCGAGACTCTTGAATGCTCTTGAGTCAGCTCTTTGTACTTTGCCTGGTCATTGACAACGTCAGGATTTCCGAGCGCCGTTTCAAGGTCGGAAAGGCGGGCCACAAACTGTTGAATTTTTTCTCTCACACTCTCCCTCTCAAAACAGGTTTCACAGCCTTAGAAACAAAAAATCGCCGAAAAAGTTTGGGAACTTGCTTACGGCGATTGGAACGGGGTGGGAGTTTAGCTATCGCTTTGGTGATTGTCAGCCTCTTGCTTCTTCCCATATCTTTTGCGGAACTTATCGATGCGTCCTTCTGTGTCGACAGGTCCTCCTTTGCCGCTAAAAAGCGGGTGGGACTGAGAGGAAATAGGAACGCGAAAAACTGGGTATGTGGTCCCTTCGAACTCTTCTTTTTCAGAGGGCTCAAGAGCTGCTCCGCAAACGAACTTATGGCCGGTCGCAGTGTCAACAAAAAGAATTTGCTGGTAGGTAGGATGGATATCTTTCTTCATCAATGTCTCCAAAAGTTTTATACATCAATCATACGAAATCGTTCTATTTCAAACAATGGAAAAATAATGGTTGTTTTGCTAAAATGGTGCCCATGAAGACAACTATCGGCCAAATGGGCCCCGCTTACACGCCGCCTATTATAAAAAATTTAATCATCTCGATTTGCTCTGCGACCATCGTCGCAGCGCTACTCGACCCGATCTTTCGTTATTATTTTAATTTTTCTCTCCAGTTTTTCTTAAGTTTAACACCTCTTGCCTATTCGAAACTTTTCATTTGGCAGCCCCTCTCCTATCTCTTTTTGCTGCAGTCCGCGGGGGGGTTGACCTTTAGTCTTTTGATTTCGCTCTTTTTCCAAATGTTCCTTTTATGGATGACAGGCTCCCAATTGGCCGAACGGTACAGCGCCGCATCTTTTTTGAAACTTTTCTTCGGAGCAGGCCTAACGGCTGCCCTGGTCGCCATCCCCTTAATGATGGCCGCCCCTTCTATGATGGCTTATGCCGGACCGACTGCTTCGCTTATCGCTGTCTTTGTCGTGTGGACGTATCTTCATCACGACAGCCAGATTTTGCTTTTTTTTATCATACCAATAAAGGCGAAGTGGCTCCTTGCATTCGGCCTCGGCGCTGCTTTCTTAGTCTTTGCATCAAACGGTTCATTCATTTCACTTGTCATGCTCGTGACAGGAGTTTTATTTGGCGCACTCTATGCGACCTTGTTTAAGGAACTCCCCTCCCCTTACCCCTTTCTCGAATCCTTTGACCGATTGATCGCAAAAATTCGAAACCAAAGCCCCTCTGCAAGGTCGCAGCACAAGGGAAAAATATTCGATTTTAAAACGGGCAAACCGGTCGAAACGGACGAAGAGTTTCTCGACCGCGTTCTAGAAAAGATTTCCCGTTCGGGAGAAGACTCCCTGACTCCCCAAGAGCGTGCTCGCCTCGAAAAAATCGCGCGCAAATAAACAGATTTCTCATGGCGCTATTTCTGCATCAAATCCCGAATGATTGTTTGCGCTTCTGACGTGAAAGGATTTTGAAGCATGACCGTAAGACTTTGAGCGTCTGTACGGTCAAACTTGTAGAGCGGCACTCCCTTTTCATTCAGGGATAAAACATAGTCTGGATATTTGAGAATCACACCAAAATGAGGCATTTTTATCTGAGAGAGGATTTTCAAATCAATTCCTCCCTTTTTTAAAATCGATAGCGCTTTTAAGTGGGAAAATGCTTGTTTAAACTCATCGAAATCAAAGGGTTGTAGATCACTGACCCGGAGACCAAGCTCCGGCAATATATCGAGCAGAGGAAACCGGGTAAAGGCAAATTGAATTTGATCTTTGGACAACTGAAAGATTTCTTGTGAGGGGATGCCTTTGCCTGACAGTTCAGTGATGCGATCGGCAAACTGCAGAATTTGTGAAAAAATTAAGGGAAACCTCATGAGATCGTCAAAAGTCAACCCTGCCGAAAGAAGCTTTTCTAGTTTATCTTTGTTTTGAATCATCAAATGGGCAGTGGTTAAATCGAGATCAAGAACACCGTTTTTGGGGAGGCGATAGCGACAGGCAAGATCGATGATGGCCGAAAAGATGTCCGGATTTTCTAAGACAAGCTTTAATTGATCGTCGAGAAGGGCCTTCAAGTCGTTAAGATCGACTTTTTTCAGCGCCAGTTTTGCATAGGCATCGGCATGCTCCAGAATCTTCTTAACTTTATAGGGTCTCATACCGGCCATCGGACCAAAGAAATGAGGATCGCTTTTAAATGCCTTAAGAGTCCCTTTTGGGTTTTGGAGCAGCTGTTCAAGACTCGCCGATTCGAGCTTAAAAAAGTCATGAAGAGGGACTCCTTCTTTCAGAAACAGCAGAAATGCACTTCTGTGGGAAAGCACCATAAAAAGCTGCCAGAAATCAAGCTTCTGCAGATCATGTTGCGAAACTCCCGCTCTTTCTAACGGGGCAAAAGAGGCGGACTGGGCAAGACTTTCTCGATCGAGATGAGCAATCGTATCAAAGTCCACTCCATATTCCAGCAGCGTCATAATTTCATGCCGGTGCTCTAAAAACCAGCCGAAGTCCCAGGCTTGCAAATGATCGATTTGGTCCCATTTGACGCCATACACCAATAGAGCCAATGCATCTTCTGGGCGGAGAAGCATTTCTTCAATCCAATTCCATTTTAACGTCAAAAGCTCATCGACACCTTCAAAGTTTTTAAGGATCGCTGCCATTGACTCCGGGTGAGTCAAAACGAGTCGCAGTTGATAACCACTGAATTTCGATAGCTCTTCTGCTGTGACCCCCCGCTCTTGAATCAACAGAAAAGAGCGGGTGTTGTGAAGAATTTCAATCAGTTGCGGTGCGTCATAAAGATGGAGCTTCGTCGGGGGAAACCCCGATTCAGAAAGCGCGCGCACGCTCGAGCAATTGATTAAGACCGCTTGAAGCTCCTGCCATTGAAACCGCATCATCTCTTCAAAAGAAAAAATAGTCTCATCGAGAAGCGTTTTTGTTTCTTCGGGATACTCGATGATGGTACTTTTATGACCCACTCGGCTTTTGTCCCACTCTGCTTCACTGATGTGGCCTTTGCACTCTTCTGGAAGTGAACCGCTACCCATCACTCTCCTTAAGTTTTGCGCGAAGAGCCGTGATCATAATACGAATTCCGTGAAGAACGCCTTCTTCATAACGAAACTCCGGATGTTCTTCAAGAGACGGAAAATCGTTCGGCTGCCAAAGATCGTCAAGTGTGACGTGGGGGACGATTTTTTGTGCTATGGCAAGAAGCTTCTGCTCTTGTCCAAAGACTAAATCTTCACCCAACCGATCGAATATCTCATCCATTTTTTCGTCTCATTTCAAAAAAAGTCTTCATCAGATGGGCGGCTTCTGCCTCATAAATGCCCTTTCGAATCTCTATACTATGCGTCGGATGTTTTTCAGCAAATAGGTCGATAAAGCTTCCGCCGGCGCCGTGCCTTAAATCAGGCGCGCCCCAAACAAGTGTCTTCACGCGTGATAATAACAACGCGCCGGCGCACATGGGACACGGCTCTATTGTGCAGTAGAGCGTCGTCTCAAGAAGACGCCAGTCTTCCAGTGCGCTGGCACCGGCTGTTATGCAGAGCATTTCTGCGTGGGCAGTCGCATCTTTTAAAAGTTCGACTTGATTGTGTCCGCGCGCGATAATTTTACCCTCGTGCACAAGCACGGCGCCAACGGGAACCTCTTCTTTTTGAAAAGCGATCCAGGCCTGGCGCAGCGCCTCGGCCATAAAGGCCTCGTCTGAACTCCCTGATTTAAGTGCAAAAGGAAATGGCTCACTTTTCATTTTTTTCGGCCAGTTTTTTCTGCAGCATTGCCACTTGCTTTTTCAAAGCTCCGATATCTCGGTCATACTTTTTTTGGAATCCAAGGAGTTTTTTCTCATACTTTGTCTGGAGCTTATTGAGCTCTCTTTCGTGGTGCTCCGGAGAACTCTGAGTGTGGGCCGGTTTTTTTTTAGGCTCCTCGCAAGCCTCATGTTTGGCTTTAATCAAGAGTTCATCAAAGAGGGACTTAGGGAAAACAACAGAATTCAGCACGGAAAATAAATAGGTGTCCAGCACCCCGAACTGCTCGATCGACCCATTTGCCAATGATTCGGCAAAAGGAAGGTCCAGCTGATCGATTTCGCTAAATTTTTCGTTAACTTCTGTTAATCGATCCTCGAAGTAGTCGTAAATATCGGTATGCTTCATCAGCCATCTTTCGGAAAAAAAATCCCAAAGTGCCTCGTTGCCCTGTTTTAATAGTTGCGAGTAGCCGATCGTCAGTTCGTCAACAGACAATTTGTTCGGATTTTTACCCCCGAAATAGTTTTGAAGAAACTCTTTGTCTTTCTTTAAGTGCTCTTTCCTGAGATCTTTACGTATAGACTGAACGACGTGAGGAAGAAACTCTTTAATCATTTCGTAGCGGTCCGTACAAGTTGAATCTTTAAGCATAAATCGTTTATTCCTAAATTGTGCTTGAATGCATGACCGGTTAATTAACATGAACTTGCAATAACCGGTCCTCATACTCTAGCAATTTACACGATCTCGATCAAGGGGGAGCCAAGTGCCGAAGGAAAAGCATCATTTTTACGGGAAACCGATTTTAGAAGAGCGGGAAGCGGAATATGTCAAGAAAGTTTTAAACAAGTACCGCCATGAAAAGGCCGATGAAGAGCTCAAAAAAAAGATTTGGGATGATCTCCAGCACGAAAAATACGAAGGGCGTTTATCGATTCCATTCAAAGTTGTGCTCCGCAGAGATGAATATGGCCGTTATCCCGATATGGTAGAGGTCATTTTGGACACAAAACTGTAAACATGTGATTTTGAGGTCCGAGAACACCCTTTTCTCCTCTTTTTCCTTGTTTTAAATCCCTATTTTAGGGTAATATAGTGGATGAAAATCAATTAAAAAGAGTTTAACAATCGACAGGGAGTCCTGGTAATGTCACTCGATAAAGGCACCAAAGATGAAATCACGAAGAAGTTCCAATTACACGAAAAAGATACGGGTTCTGCCGACGTTCAAATTGCGATTCTAACCGAACGCATTGCTGAGCTAACCGAGCATTTAAAACAAAACCCGAAAGATCACGGCTCTCGTCTTTCTCTACTCAAACTAGTCGGCCAAAGAAGGCGTCTTCTGGACTACCTCAATTCCACCGATACCAAACGCTATCAAGCGCTGATTAAAAAACTTAAACTCAGACGATAAGTTCAGGGCCGCCGATGACGCGGCCCTCTTTGATACAGCTTCTTTCGAGAAGCTGATTGAACCACCCTCCAAATTTTCTCTTGCAAAAAACCAAGTTCACGATTAAAAAAGTAGGCATCCAAGGAGTTGGGTACGAATTGAGGTCAGAGAAGGCCCATTCAATATTCATTGAAATGGCCCTTTCTGAGTTCCAATTCACATATCTGTCTCAACTCCTTTTGATATCGACCAACCAAATAGGAGTATTATGAAAAGACACACGAAAACAGTCCAAGTCGGTCAATCCGAAATTATTTTTGAAACAGGCAAAGTGGCCAAACAAGCCAACGGCGCGGTCGTCGTCCGCATGGGAGAGACGATCGTTTTTTCGACGGCTTGTGCTGCCTCTGAGCCATCCGAAGGCCTCGACTTCCTCCCCCTGCAGGTCCATTTTCAAGAAAAATTTTCTTCCGCCGGTAAGACTTTAGGGGGATATCTCAAAAGGGAAGGGCGTCCCTCCGAGAGAGAAGTGCTGATTTCCCGCCTGATCGACAGACCGATCCGCCCTATGTTTGAAGAGGGCTACGCCTGTGAAACTCAGGTTTTAGCTTTTGTCTGGTCATACGATGGAAAGCACTCTCCCGATCCATTAGCGCTCTGCGCTGCATCAGCAGCTCTTGTCATCTCCGACATTCCGCTTATTAAACCGATCGGTGCTGTCCGCGTCGGGATGATTAATGGCGAATTTGTGATCAACCCCACTATGGAAGAGCAGGAGTTTTCCAAGCTCGATCTTCTGATGGCCGGTACCGAAGACGCAGTTCTGATGATCGAAGGGTATTGCGACTTTTTGTCTGAGGAACAGGTCCTTGAGGCGATTGAATGCGGCCACAAGTCGATTCGCGACATCTGCCATGCCCTTGCCGATTGGCAAAACGAAATCGGTAAAAAGAAGAACCGCTCTCATCTCAGGCCGCCTTTATCTCAAGATGTTAAAGATGCTGTCAGCCGAATCATCACTCCAAAACTGGATTCGGTCCTAAGCATCCAAGACAAAATGGAAAGAGAATCGGCGCAATCAGAGCTGAAAAAAGAGGTGATCAACACACTCCTACCGGAAGGAGAGGATCCTCAGTATGACCGCATGGAGGTCTCATCTGCTATCAAAAAGATCCAAGCTGAATTTCTGCGGGAAAAAGTGCTGAAAGAAAATAAGCGCTGCGACGGCCGTAAGACGACCGATGTGCGCGCTATCGATATTGAGCAAGGCATACTACCACGCGTCCACGGAAGCTCTCTTTTCACCAGAGGCGAAACACAGACAATGGCCGTTTGCACGCTTGGCGGAGAGACGATGGCTCAGAGGTACGAAACGCTCGATGGAGAAGGTAGCCGCCGCTTTTATCTTCAGTACTCATTCCCACCATTTTCTGTCGGTGAAGTAGGACGGATGGGTCCTCCAGGACGGCGTGAAATTGGACATGGGAAGCTGGCGGAAAGAGCGCTATCTTTCTCACTTCCTGAAAGAGACGCCTTCCCGTACACGATCCGACTCGAGTCAAACATTACAGAATCGAACGGATCATCCTCGATGGCATCGGTTTGCGGTGGATGCCTTGCCTTGATGGATGCCGGCGTACCGATTAAAAGGCCCGTTTCCGGAATTGCCATGGGGCTCGTCTTAGAGGGTGACAGACACGTCATTCTTTCTGATATTCTCGGCATAGAAGATGCCCTCGGCGACATGGACTTCAAGATCACAGGAGATCAAGATGGAATCACAGCCTTTCAAATGGACATCAAAGTAGAAGGAATCACAATCGAAATCATGAAAGCGGCTTTGCAGCAGGCGCGTGATGGTCGCATCCACATCCTTCAAAAAATGTTGGATGTTGTCCCTTCACATGCTGAAGAAATGTCTGAGCACGCCCCTCGAATTACGACCATCAAGATCAAACCTAGCCAGATTGGAACAATCATCGGTCCCGGTGGATCGATGATTCGAGAAATCATGGCACAATCGGGTGCTGAAATCGATGTCAATGACGACGGCGAGGTCAATGTTGCAGCCATCGGAAAGGAAGGGCTCGACAAAGCTGTCGACATGATCAAAAATCTCACAGCAGAAGTGGAAATCGGGAATGTTTACGAAGGCGTGATCAAAGGGATAAAAGATTTTGGCGTTTTTGTCGAAATTCTTCCCGGTAAAGAGGGTCTTTGTCATATTTCCGAGTTTGACCACAAACGCGTTGAAAAAATGGAAGACGTGGTCAAAATGGGCCAAAAAATTACCGTGAAGGTCTTGGACATCAACGATAGAGGCAAAATCTCATTGAGCCGTAAAGTTCTTCTTAAAAAAGCGGCTAATTGACACGCGACGCTTTCCGAAACACAACTTAACGACACCGAATGGTGTCGTTTTTTTTTATTCGCGAATATGTTTGAATAGAAGACAGCAAGGAGATCATGATGACTAATTATATTGAAATCGGCTCTGTCCGTCTGCCGACAGCCGCATACGCTCTATCGTGTCACGCCAAACAAAAGACGATAAGAGACTTACTCAAGCAATGTGAAGCGATCATCCAAGAAGGTGGGGTTTCAAAACACAAGATGCAACGTTTTAAATTGGAAAAAAGCCGATTCAAAAAGATCATGAACAAACTTGAACCCGAGCCCGAGATCTCCTATCTCGCAGGGATCTACGCCTATTTCTTCGGCTCTTAATCAATATGAAAGGCAGCGGGAAGCCCTCTCTGCCTTTTCTTTCCCTAAGTGCGACAGCAAAAGACATTCAAATCTTTAATGAGTCGTGTCACACCATTTGTCTCCCCAATCCTTAGGTGAGACGCGCTTTCTAACCTAGTACACCTTATAAAAAATTCTTGATAATATTTCTGTCTTTAATTAGGCTGT
>CAZVSU010000003.1:0-19150 GCA_964629645.1 uncultured bacterium
TCGCGGCGCTTATAATGCCGAATTTGATCAAAAACTTTTTATAAGGTGTACTAGCGCGCCCTCCTAAGAGAAAATAATCTCAAATGAAGTCATTCGAAATTTGAAGACGTCCCCTAGCCAAAAAACTTTTTTTGAGTCAAAGCTGTGATTCTCGCTCGAATGGAGAAAAGCTGCTCTTTTTTTGTTAAGGTCTTGTCTTCCCGTGCTTGGATCAATTCCAACATTTTATCGTAATCCTCGACACTGCCATCGGAGCGATAGGAACTTTTTTCTTTAGGTTCAGGCCCCGGCTTTAAAAAGTCAGGAAGCGGTTCGCTTGATTGAGAGCGATTCAATCCACTAAAGAGCGCTCTTGGAATCAACAAAGCCAGGTTCTTTGCCATAGTCAATACTCTTTTCAGCCCTTTTCCAAGAGCGCGAAGACCGTTTTTGGCATTGAGAGGGCGAATAGAAAAGCGCGACCAAAATTGTTTCGTTTCCTCATGGGGCGACTCATTGTCAGACCAATCGAAAACAGAACTTGTTTCATACGGGTCCACCCGAGTCAAGTCTGAGACGCTCCGCTCGTCTAAATCGACCCTTTCATCGATTTCAACGAAGAGGGTTTCCATTAATTTGACATAGTCGTCGACAATCTCATCCAACTCGTTCGCCCGGGCGTCGGTTTTGGACACATGGGCCACTTGATGAGACAAAGGGGATGATTCTTCCGGGATCTTAGTCATAATGTCCTCCATAGTAAAAATATTATAAAATATTTAATATTTTAATACTAATGAGAAACAAAAGTTAAGATCTATACAAATAAATGAAATTATTTGTTGATTTTTAGGTTTTCGCGATCAAAATCAATGTGAACTTCAATCATGTCGGCAAAGAGGTGACAGAGCGCTCTTTCCAAAAATTGGCAAAAAGCTCTTGGTTTTTTTGTTTTTCTCGCTCAAGACGCTCTAAGGTCTCAAAATCGGATTCCCTCTCGACGAAAGCGCGCTGCTTGGCCCGCTCCGTTAAGTACTCGAGGCGGCCTGTCGGCATGGCCTTCTTTGGAAGAACACTTCCCACAAAGCGGTTGGGGACCTGAGAAATTTTGCGCTTGAAAGCATCGATGCCCTTCCAGCCCGCAATTTTTTTTGCAGTCGACATCCACGCTTTGGGCTTTTCAGGGCGTCTGTCAACGCTTAAAGGACTAAGATGCGCTGTGTTTCCGGTCGTAAAGTTTTTTGCAGTGTCAAAGACCTGTTTGAGCTCACCGACGATTCCTGTTCCGTCGAACTCTCCTTTTTTCGCTTTATCCGATAAAAATCCATCGACAGGCTTTAGCACAATCTTTTCCTTGTTGGTCTGACTATGATCCACTTGGTACTTGACAGCGCCAAGGAAATGCTTTGTCCCGAGATGAGGCATCACAACCTCAGACTCCCTCCACGCCCCGGCAGCTTCAACGTTGGGCATATAGAGGGCGTTTTGCGGCTCGTAGATCATAAACCAAACATTATCTGGGGTCCCGCTGCTCATTCCGTGAGAGGTTGCAAAATAGGAGGCGATATTAAAATTAAGAGTCGTTGAGCGATTGCTCGGACCTGTATGCCCTCTCGCATAGAGGCTTCTCCTCGCCCCCGAACTCACCTCGTGATTAAAAATATCGTAGGCCGACGCATAATCCCCTTCGGTCGCCAGCTGTTTCACAACCTGATCGTCGACGTCGTGAAGACCTCTTATTGTCGCCGGGGCAAAGTGCTCAATCAATCCATCGTACCGATAGATTTCTTTTGCTTGCGCCTCCTTGAGCGCTTCCATCATGTGATTATTCAAGCGCCTTTTGACCATGTCGACAACGGCCGGATCCTGCAAAGTTTTATGAGAGAGGACTTTTTTTATTTTACCCCCCTGATAGTGCGACAACAGGCGTTCAGTCATCCGCCTTTGCACCTGCGGATCCTTCAAAGCCTGATGATTCAAGCAGGCCTCGAGATGCTCCTTGAATTGAGGCCCATCTTTTTGCATCAAACATCGGACGAGCGTTTGTTGAAAATCGTTGCACATTTCAGGCGGCTGTCGATTCTCCCGAAAGGTGTCGTCAACGATCCCTTTCGCAACCCGTGTTGCCGTCCATTCTTGAAGGGCCTGGCTCAATTTGTTCTTATTCTCCGGACTGTTGAGATACGTATCTAAAACACCCTGACCGTAGGCGTCGTTGACCGTGTTGAAATAGGCCTTTATATCCCTTGACGGGCGCTTATCAAATCGCTTCAGAAGCTGTTTCGCACATACCACCCACCGCTTGGGGCTTTTAATTTTGGCAGCCGCAGCTGCAAACTCAGATGGCGACATCGCTTGTACATCTTGACCAAGAAACGAGCTGAAAACCTCCTGGGCCGCTTTTTGATCCACCATGCGTGACGCCTGCTTCACAAGTTCAAACGCCTCCTCTCGAGATACGTGGGGTTTTGTGAGGAGCTGCTCGACGCTTTTTCTCGCCTTTTCATACCGCCGCCGCTTTGATCTAATGTCCCATTTGATCATCCATTTCAGAAGAGAATCGGGCGCTTTGTGACGGCACTGCTTTTTGGCTCTTGCAAGCAAAGCCTCCCTTTGCCGCTCGCTTTTCTCGGGAAATAAAGAGCGCATCAGCCCTTTGAAATCGGACAAGACCTCAGACTCAATATCGATCCCCAGTTCTTTTTTCGTCAGGTTGATCAGAGGGACATGGGCTTCTCCTCGGCGATTTTCAAGCCCTAATTCCACCACCTGATCAAAAGGAACATATTCACTGTAATAGCGATCCGAATAGACCTTGGCTTTCGGCTCTTCGGTTTCAGAAACGCCCTTGATCGTGTGTAAAATTTGGTTCGCGATCCGCGCGACTTGAGCGGACTTGTCCCTCCGACCCTTTGCTGTGTGAACGTTTTGATTGTGGGCCGTAATGCCCGGAATTTGATGATGAAAGTGTTGGATTCTCATGCTCTCCCCCTGCAACTCTTTAAAAGAATTGTGACAGAGGAAGAAAAAGAAGAGTTAAATTATTGATTAATAGTTTGTTAACCTAATACTTTTTTCAATGTCTCCTCATCCTTTTCCGCTAATTCAAGAGACCCCTGGACACTCTGGAGAGTCTCTTCCAGACTTTTTTTTAGGGCTCTATTTTCATTGCAAATTGCCTCTACCCTATCGCTTGCGCTCTCCAGATCTCGGTTCAGCTCCTGACATCTATCCAGTAGATTCCGTTTCGATTGCTCCAGGCTTTCAACGCGCTGACGAAGAGTCTCTACCTCGTCACACGGCTTTTGTGTGCGACTTACGAGCATCGACAGAGCAAGCATCATCACTTGCGTCGCAATCAAGGCGCTGACAGAAATCGGTGTCAAAAGCGCAACGGCAATGTTGATTCCGGTGTAGACAACCACAGTGCACGCCAACTGTTTCTGTTTGGATGACACGTAGGTTTCTCCTACCGTCCGATCAAATAAAAGAGTTAAATCGGCTGGCGCACTGGAAGCCGCCACAATAAAGACCGCCTGTTTGACAGGACCATAGATAATATTCATTACCTCTCCTCACTATTTGAGCACAATCATAGGGGGCATTCGCTTCTCATTCAACAAATTTTTGACCAAAAAAACTCCCCCGAAGTTGAGATAACCGAGGGAGAGCCCGTCATCAACACACTCTTCGATTACTCGTCAGACTGCGTCTCTAAATTGGCTTCGAGAGTGTCATTTTCATCTTGGGAATTTTTTTTAGACAGTATCAATTCGGCCCTCTTCTTTTCCCATTCTTCGGTTTGAGTGACAACTTCCCGAGATTGGCTCTTCTCTTCCTTTTGAGACTCTGCCTCAGATCGCTTGTTTGAGCTTTCAGTGCCCGGAGTTTGACCGTCCACTTTGGCTTTTTGTTGAGTTTTGGACGCACAGATTTTGGACACGACAAAAATGGTCGCAAAGTAGAGCGCTTGGACCGCGAGCACAGTCGGATACCCCAGGTTCGTCACTTTTGTGACGGCGTATGTGGCGAGGACAAACGTGCTCGCTTTTAAACCGATGCTAACGACAGGACGATCCTTGGCCCACTCCATCTTTCCTAATTGTGCGTTCACGATATGTGTGATCGCTGCAGGAGCGAGCGTCGCCGCCACAATAGGAAAGGCACCTTTAAATGCGTTGGCAACTGATGGAAGCGTGTTTTGCAGAACAGGTTTAAATTGAGTCGTGAGAGCTTGCATGTTGTCTCCTTTATAACAAAGATGTTGAAAATCAACAGAATCATACATGTCATTTATATATTTAGCAAGGATAAGAGAAGTTGCGGGGGTACCCGTCAACCGAGACTTTTCTGGTGGTTGTAAAAAGCGACCTTTAAAAAGGTGGTGAGCTCTTCTTTTGGTAAAAAATCTTTTGATTCAAGCCCACCCTCTGAAAAGGAGCGCAAGTAATGATCTGTTGTGACATTTTTCCAATAATTGCGCGCGAAAATGGGATAACGCTTTAAGAAGTCCTCCATTTGCCGCGCGGTAGGGCGGATTTTTTGGATCTCCTCCCCTTCTTTCGTATAATTTTTCCACCCTTGAAAAGACTGTTTGACAATAAGGGGAAGGCGATCGTTCAAATCTTCTTTGACACGTGGCAAATTTTCAACAAGGCGCTGATACTCCTTCGGGGCCTCCTCCCAGTATTGAGGCTGCCATTCTTCAGCGTAGTCTAAAAATTCTTGAAACTCCGATGAGAAAATGGGCCTCGGAATATAGAGATCCCCGATTTGCCTCTCCCAAACGTGATAAAGAAACAGAATTTCCGGGGGCGCCTGGACAAAGTGATCGGCATACTGCGGCTCCACGGTCACCTTGTCCATATATTGGTAATTGGGGAGGTAGCCGCTTTTCTTTTGCACATGGGCCCGCATAAAGTTGGGATTCTGCCAAAGAAAAGGGAGAATCTCCCGATTGGTCACGCGGTTGAAAGGGCTTTCACAAATTTGCTTTTGCAGGTAGGCCTTCAGCCCCCACTGCACAGCAAAAATGCCAAAAAAAAGGATCGTGAGAAGCAAAAACCAAATGAAAAAAGGGCGGGGATTTTTTTTAAACCCCTCATTAATTAACTGGGAGTCTTTGAGTTTCTCAGTACCCATAAAACGCCACTAACGCTGCGTATTCGGTTGGAAGGCGGCTAAACTGCCCTTCTAAGGAAAAGCCGTTGTGATACTCGACAAAGAGCCGTATCTTTTTATAGTCGCAGTAGAGGCGGGACCACTCATATCCGTAGACAAATGTCCCATCAAATTGATAGTCATTATCCTCTCGATTGCGGAAGTAAGAGCCGAGAAAAAACCTGCCGAGAACCTGACTTTTCGGATAGTAGCATTGGGCCACAGGAAAATAATAATCAAAACCGTATTCATAATAGATGCGTCTGTGCGGAAATGTCTCATCCCTTCTGGCAATGATGCCGACTCCCCCGAAAATACGGAAGTCGCGGTTGGGCCGCCACTGCGCAAAAAAATCGATATATTCAGAACTCGGATTCAACCGATCAAATCCGACGTTGTTGACCAAAAACTCATCGCCCAAGTGAGAGGAGATGTGATAGAGCCTCACCCGAAAGACCCAGCATTTCCACGCATAGGAAATGGGAATGGCGACATAGTAGTCGGCATTGACCAGCGGAGCCGACTCTCGTGTGTGCTGAAAAATGGCCCAGACGTTCCCTTCGAGACCGATGTCCAGCACTCCCCCTCGGCACCAAGGATTACAAAACCGCATCAGCCCAATATAGTCTCCAAAGGAGACAGGCCCCGAGTGTTTTGAAGGCTCATCGGGACCGAATCCATTTTCGTTCCCCACGTGCCTGATCGCCCGGTCCCACATCCGCCAGCCCGCCGACATCCCCACCTTTCTGGGGTCAGCCAAAAAAGGCTGCATCAATGGCCCTGTCGCCGGAAGGCCGAAAAACCCTTTTTCCGTGCAGGGGGTGCAGCACCACTGCTTGAAGGGGTAGTTCTCGCAACAATCCTCTTCCGCCCGCAACAATCCAAAACCAGACAGACAAAAAACTGCCAGAAAAAGCGCTCTACGCATAGTCCCCACCCTGAAAAATAAGAAGTTAAAATGTCATCTATACATTCTTTTCTAAATTCCCGCAAGAACGCGAGCCCTAAAATTCCTCTTGAAAAGTCCCATCCCACCCGCTAGAATAATATTCCCCTCCGGGGCAGTAGCTCAGTGGTTAGAGCAGCGGACTCATAACCCGCCGGTCACTGGTTCAAGTCCAGTCTGCCCCATTCTTTCACAGGTACCTGTGAGCATGTTTCCACTTGATTCATTATCAACAATCAAGTTTAATCTTGTCTCCGCGGTGCAGAGGCGGTGCAACGAAGAAAAGTCTTACCAGCACCATCCAGCCGCTTAAACCAAAAATGCTAAACACAGAGGTTTAAGATGGCATCTATTTATCAAAGAAAAAATAAAGACGGCACCAAGGTCTGGCGAGCCGTTATCCGTATCAAAGGTTACCCAACTGTTTGCTATCATGATGAACGCAAACAAGTAGTTCAAGACTGGGCACGCGAGACGGAACAGCAGATTCGCGCAGGTAAGTACAAGTTTGACCGTCCCGAGCAAACTAAGACAGTCACTAATCTAATCGACCGCTACCTAGAAGAATCTGTGTGTGATCATCACAAGTCAGAGAAAGACACACGCAGGCATCTTCAATACTTTAAGGAAAGTATTGGGCAATATGCGCTTGCATATATCACACCTGACTTACTGATTGCTGAACAAAAAAAGTTACTTAAAACACCAACCTACCGTGGTGCATCGCGAAATGCCGCCACCGTTAATCGGTATTTTTCCTCTCTGTCTGGAGCTCTTCGCTATGCACTCCGAAATTTACGATGGATAGACGAAAATCCTTGCTTAAATCTTCTAAAACTTAAAGAAACTCCCAAGAAACGACGCGTTCTCTCTAGCGATGAAGAAATGCGCTTACTGCAAGCATGCAAAGAGAGTCTAAGCCCTTATCTTTATTGCATTACACTGATTGCAATGACTACAGGAGCACGTAAGGGAGAAATTCTTGCATTAACTTGGGATTGCATCGATTTTGAACAGAGGCTAGCTCACTGTAATGGTCGGGAAAAACTGGACAGAAAAATCCGAGAAATAAGTTAAAATTAATCCTCTTAAAAATAATTTGAGAGGTGAGTTGTATGAAAAAATTCCGAAAAAGACATAGTCCAGCTTTCAAGGCCAAGGTGGCATTAGAAGCCGCAAAAGAGATCAAAACTCTCAGTCAGCTATCAACAGAATATGGAGTGCATCAAGTGCAAATCTCTAAATGGAAGAAGGAACTTCTCGAGACCCTTCCTACATTGTTTACCAGAGATAAGCCTGACTCTAACTGGTCAAAGGAACGGGATGATCTTTATCGGCAAATCGGTGAAGTAACCGTAGAGCGAGACTGGCTGAAAAAAAAACTTCAGTGCTTGACATAGAGTATAAAAGAAATCTTATTGATCGTGGGTCAAATGGGCCCACGATCAAGCGTCAATGTGAATTACTCGAATTGCCTCGATCAACGCTTTACTATCAACCATGCATTGATAGCCCCCGCAATATAGAGCTAATGCGTTTAATAGATGAGATTTACACTCATAACCCTGAATATGGATCTAGGAGGATAAGGTTCGAGCTTAATGCGATTGGCCATCCTGTTGGAAGGGATCTGGTAAGGACTTTAATGAGACGTATGGGAATCGAAGCTGTTTATCCGAAACCGAATTTGAGTAAGGGTCATCCCGAACATAAAATTTATCCCTATCTCTTAAGAGGGGTAAAGATCGACAGGGTTAATCAAGTGTGGAGCACTGATATAACGTATATCAGAATGCTGAACGGATTCTTGTATTTGACGGCCGTAATTGACTGGTACAGCAGGTATGTATTGTCGTGGAAGATTTCCAACTCACTAGATGGTGTTTTTTGCAGGGAAGTACTTTTGGACGCACTTGGAAAAGGGGTGCCTGAAATTTTCAATACTGATCAAGGATCTCAGTATACCTCCCCGGATTTTGTATCGATTCTTACTGAAAGAGGAATTAGGCCGAGCATGGATGGTCGAGGCAGGGCTCTGGATAATGTTTTTGTGGAGCGGTTATGGAGAAGCGTAAAATACGAGAACGTTTATCTGAGAGAGTACCGGACGGGTTAGAGCTGAGAGATGGACTTGAGAAGTATTTTGCAAACTATAATGAACGGCGCCCACATATGTCCTTAGACTATGAATACCCCTCGGAAGTATATAGAAGAGGATAAATAAATTGGGGGCCAGCCCCCAAACCCCCGGCAAATGCAATCCGCCGCTAGCCCACTTCTAAAGAAAAAACTGGATTAATTGAAAAAGGTGGTGGAAAAAATCGGGAATTTGGCAATATTGCATTGCAAATGCAATCCGCCGCTAGCCCACTTCTCAAAGAAGGGGCTGCGGTTGATTGAAAACCAAAAACAGAGGATAAGAGTTTAACTTAAATACTCTCAAAATCTGTCCAACCAACCCCGACCACCTCAAGTTTAGCGTGAAGGGCAAGTGCGTTTTGTAATATGATCTGTCTCTTTACATTGTGAACAAAAGGAGCTTTTATGAAACAAAAACTGATCGTTTGGACGGCCTGCCTTTTCTCCTTCTTTACGTCGATTGCGATTGCGCAAACTCCAACTAAAGTGAAAGCGATTGGGTTTGATTTCGGCGGTGTGATCGCCAAAATAGATCGCGTGACAATCATCCAATTTCTTAAAGAGACCTTCCAGCTTTCAGAGCAAGAACTCAAGCCTGTCCTTGGAAAATGGAAACAGGTACTACTAAACGGTGGAAATGAAAAAGAATTTTGGAAAAACACGGCCGATTCTCGGGGCATTGTTTTGCCAGACGGTTGGTTTGACGAGTATGACAAAGTGACAGGTTTTACTGATATTCCCGGCATGATCGCAATCGTAAAATCTCTTCAGAGCCAGGGATTTCAAACGCCAATGCTGTCGAATATTCACCATCATCAAGCAAATGTCGTCAGAAAGTTCGACTATTACGCTCTATTTGATCCTGTCCTATTGTCTTATGAAATCGGGTATGAAAAACCTCAAAAAGAAGCCTACACAATCCTGCTCGAGAAGTTACAGCTTTCTCCTTGGGAGGTGGTCTTTGTTGATGATCAAATTGAAAACGTCGATGCAGCTAAGTCGTTAGGCATCGATGCCATCCATTTTACATCGCCCTGTCAACTCGTAGAAGACCTTCGCGTGAGAAATATTCCGTTACCAAAGGAGTTAACAATGTCACAAGACACCATCATAAAAAAGGCTGAAATACTTTTAGTCGGGATCGATTGTCGAACTTCGAACGATGCAGGAGCTGCCATGAATGACATTCCCGCGCTTTGGGAGCGATTTTACAGTGAGAATATCATCAGTCAAATACCGGATAAGGCCTCAGAAGACGTTATCGCATTGTACTGCGACTATGAAGGGGATCATACGAGGCCGTACTCAGTTGTCATCGGCTGCCCTGTTCGCACGCTTGACAACGTACCGGAGGGCTTTGTGGCAAAAAAGATCCCTGGAGGTACTTACGCCCTGTATCGAGCTATCGGAGAACATTCCCAGGCTTTGATCGAAACGTGGGGCGAGATATGGAAATCCGATCTTCCAAGAACCTACACCGGCGATTACGAACTCTATGGAAAAAAATTCACTTCTGGCTCTCCCCAAGAAGTTGAGATCTTCATTGCACTTGAGGAGTAGTGGTAAAAAAGGCTCAGAGCTCAACAACGGCCCGAAAAGCAGGCATCGGGAGCCCTTTTGCCAAGATGGATGATACTTTATTAAGCAATTATTAATTAAAAAAAGGGTCGAAATTTATATTGCCAAATAAATAAAAATAAAATATAGTTTTTCTTGTATGTTTGATATAAGTTACTCACAACCACTTATCGCGAGCCGTCTAGCCTCTTCTCTACGATTTGCTCGGGACATTTACGACGACTCCTTGGAGATTGTCGAAGATGTGATCGATTGGTCCAGAGGACAGCTCCCAGAAGATGAAAAAATCAGCCTTAAGGCTCTCTCAGTCCTACTCCGCGTTGGTGGTTTGATGCTCGCGACCGCTTCGCTTACGCTCTCTGCCGCCCAGCTGATTTCAAGTAAAAATGAAGCGCTCGTACGAATTGCACTCGTTGTCAACGGGCTAGTATTGACCCTGACAGGCACCTTCACTTTTAGGATCGGACAGCTTCTACGCCAGCGCATGATGACCGAATGTCGCGCTCGGCAAAAGATGGAGTCGGTGGTCAGAAAAATACGGCTTGGATGGCGCGAATACCTTCTGGTAACAGAAGGGACAACGACAGTCGAAGGGTTCTTGACAAGGCCGACAACCGTACACAAATACACCTGTACTACCTATGTTCACACCGAAAGGGATCTCAAAAAGCAGAGCCTCGACCACGGAAAAACTGAAGGCCAATACGACGCGCGCGCATTACGCCCTTATGATGAGTGGCTCCCACCAATCGACGCTATCGTCCTTTCCCCCCTTCCGGTTTCTGCGCTCGATTACATCGAATCTTGATTTAAACCTTAAATCAGCCGAATTTATTCATAAAAAATCATATTTTTTACCAATTTTTAAATAAAAAAATTATTCATCTTTTTAATTTTATTATTGTTATAATTAGAATTAAACAAAATGTTTTAATATGATTGAAGGATCTACTTTCCACCAACATATCGATCGTTTTGAAGGGATGCTCAAGGAGATCCAATCCTCCGACAGTGGGATTTATGCACTCCTCGCCACTCCTGCGGAACAAATAAGCCATAAAAAAATTGCAGGAAAAGCGACCTCTTTTGTCGATGCACTGGAAAAAGAGGTGGCCTATCTTCAAACTATTTTTGACGCTGGCGATGCCAGCTCAATCGATGCTGAGCGATTAACAGCAACCAAAGATTTGATTGCGTCATCACATAAAGCGCTACAAGCGGAAAAAAACCGTTTTGGCGGCGAGGCAAGCGCCGGCCATCAACGACTCGAAGCTCTCCTCGAGCAGGCGAATTTTCTTGCCGAAGCGCTCCCTACCCTCAAAGACGTGACTCAGCGACTTAGTGGCAAACAGTCCACACGTACGAACAGGCGCCGGCAGATGGTCGCAAGACGCCGCAAGAACCCGGAAAGGCGAGATGTTCGAGAGGAAATTTCAGATGTCATCGACTTTGTTAAACAGAACAAGGAGATGATTTTTACCGCTGCCAAAAGTGGACAGATTTACTATCGCCAAAATACAGATGCGGGTGCAGCTGGCAGTCGCACCTCATTTCGTCACTCCTTCCAAGTCCTCAACATCGCGACCGCAGCCTCGCCGGATGAAATGGTCGTCGTAGTGCATCAAAAACCGGAAGAAAAGGTCACGACGCGAAAAGGGAAGGAAACAAACGTCAGACACATCGGCCTCGGGGGAGAAAAAACCGTGAAAAAATCGGTGATGGTCCAGCTGAGCACAGAAAAAACTGCCCCAGTTGCCGTCGCGACATCGAGACAAGATGTCACCAAAGGGATGGAACTTGTCGATAAAGAACGAAAGACTCTAGAAGCGCTCGCCGGCAAACCGGGAATCATACAGCTCAAGGGGCACGCTGTCTATCGCGTCAAAAAAAAGGATGGCGCTTCCGACCCCCCTCCTGAAAAAATGAATATGGTCTTGACGTTTGCCGATAGCGATCTTCGCGGTCTCCTTAGAAAGGGACGATTGACTGAGACCGCTCGGCAAAACTTTACACTCGAGTTGTTGACGGGGCTCGTAGAGGTACACAAAGCGGGTTTCATCCATTACGACATAAAAATCGACAACATTTTCGTGGTCAACGGCAGCCCCAAAATCGGCGATTTTGGCTCTTCTGAAAAAGTAGGCACCCCGGTCATTCGAAGGGGAACGCGATCTTCAGTACCGCCTGAAATGCACCGCCTGATCGAAGCGTCAAAATACAAACGGGACCTTACCGAAGAACAGTTGATGATCTCGCCCCGCATGGATGTCTTTGAAATGGGGATTGTTCTCTTCATCATGAAATATGGAATGGCCCCAGAGTTCTCCAAAAAAATTCATGCGATGGGAAGAGAGTACGAAAAAGAAAGCAAAAAAGAAGATTTTGAGCGGTATGCAAAAGAGATTGAAAACTGGCATGCCGAAGCGAGTCCCCAAGATGATGAAGATGCCATCATCTTGAGCATGCTCGCCCCTAATCCGAATGACCGTCCGACAGCTGAGAAAGCGCTCGATCAGTTGAAGTCTCTTTATCGCCGCCTAATATGAGTCTCGCGAGCCTCACAAGATCTCGATCCGTCAAGAAAGACACTTTAGACCCTTCATTTGTGACCCAGTACTGGTGACGCCCTTTCCATTGCTGGTAGACCGTCAAAATTTTATCGTCGCAGAGTTTGATAGAAAAAAATGGCAGATCCGAAGTCGCTGTCCGCCCTTGTATTGTGAAACAGTGGACAAAATGGTGACGCTTTAGAATCGGCCTTCCTTCGTTTTCGTCATTTGGTGATAAGATCACGTTCGGAACGGGGCACATGTCTAAACACTGTGCCAAAATTCCGCCGTATTGATTGGAAGGCAGTGGGTTTGTTTTGACCATTTTCAGGATCGTCACTCCGAAATGAAAAAAATCTCCCGGCCGATTGCGGTTTTCAAGCTCAGAGCGCCATATATCGCGAAAACGGCGGTCAGGTGGGCTAAAGTCAATTAATTCGCTATTTGAAAAGAAGCCCAGAGTTAAAACAAGTAATTCATTGGGAATACAATTTATTGTCGTAATCATTTCTAAATCTTACTAGAATTCAATTAAAAATTCAATATAATAGATTTTTTAAAAATGAGGACGTTTACCCAAAATTGCTGGAACTGGACAAATCGGCCACAAAGATGAATAGAGCAGACCAGCAGCGAAGAGCAGGATTCAGTATGGACGAAAAAGGGTGAGCTCAGGACAATGTTTTTGTTGAAAGACGAGCCAATCCATAGAATAGACAAATCTTAATGACAATGAAAGGGAGACTCATGAAGGAAAGCAAAAAAAATGTTCTTGGCGGACCTCTTGAGGCGTGCTGCCATGCTCCCCTGACCGGGTATTTCAGAGACGGTTATTGCCGAACAGATGACACTGATCACGGACGGCATGTCGTATGCGCTGAGATGACAGCTGAATTTCTCGATTATACAAAAAGCCGCGGAAACGATCTCTCAACACCGAGACCGGAATTTGATTTCCCCGGGTTAGCCCCGGGCGATCGCTGGTGTTTATGTGCATTACGCTGGAAAGAAGCCTGGGATGAGGGCGTCGCTCCCCCTGTCATCCTGGAAAGTTGCGAAGAAACGGCGTTAGAGCTTGTCCCCTTCGAGGCGCTCAAACAGCACGCGATTCGTTAAAGGGTCATTTTTATGCCAAATCGCCACTTTCGTTTTGATACGACCTATACATCGTTACCAAAGCTGTTTTACACTCAATTGAGACCTGAGAGAGCCCCTCATCCACGGACCATTATTGTCAACGAGGCGCTTGCCGAGTCTTTGGGGCTCGACTTTTCCGACCTGACAGAAAAAGAAAAAGCGGCCCTTTTTTCCGGCAACGATCTTCCTGAGGGATCCACTCCTTTTGCCCAGGCCTATGCAGGACATCAGTTCGGCCACTTTACTCTGCTAGGTGACGGTCGTGCTCACATCTTAGGTGAACACATCACTCCCACCGGCGACAGGTTTGACATTCAATTCAAAGGGTCGGGCCGCACTCCCTATTCCCGCCAGGGCGACGGAAAAGCCGTGCTGGGTCCTATGCTTCGCGAATATGTCATTTCTGAGGCGATGCATCACCTCGGCATCCCCACCACGCGCAGCCTTGCTGTCGCAACCACAGGCGAGCTCGTTTTTCGCGGGACTATGCTGCCTGGGGCATTACTCACTCGCGTTGCCAGTTCCCACATCCGGATTGGATCTTTTGAATTTGCTGCAAAATTCGGGGATAAAGAAGCCATGGAGTCTCTCACGGCTTACACATTGCAGCGCCACTATCCGGAATGTATCGGAAGTCCAAATGAGCCGCTCGCCTTAATCAAAAGGGTCATGGACAAACAAATTGACCTTATCGTCGATTGGATGCGAGTGGGTTTTATCCATGGCGTTATGAATACCGACAACATGACCCTGTCGGGTGAAACCATCGATTACGGCCCATGTGCTTTTATGGATACATATCACATGCGGGCTGTTTTTAGTTCTATTGACCGCAGCGGCCGATATGCCTTTGCCAATCAGCCGAAAATAGCGCAATGGAACCTCGCCAGATTTGCTGAAACACTTTTGCCTGCCATCGACGACGATTTAGAAAAGGCGGTCGATTTAGCTAAAGGGACACTCAATCAGTTTTCTGATCTTTTTCAGAAAAAATGGCTGTCGATGATGCGGTCTAAGCTTGGTTTACTCGGCTCGCAGATTGAGGACCAGACGCTCGTCTCCGACCTTCTTGAGTGGATGGAGGCGAATCGTGCCGATTACACAAACACTTTTTGCGACCTCGCAAATCCGGTCATGCCCCGTGGTCGCCTCTTCGAAACAAAGTCATTTAAGGAGTGGCATAGCCGATGGCAGGCAAGGATTCAGAAAAACCCTAAATCCTCTCAATCCTCATTTTCTTTGATGGGCATGACCAATCCAGCTGTGATCCCGAGAAACCATAAGGTCGAGCAAGCTTTGGATGCGGCAAACGACGGCGACTTTGAACCGTTCGAGACATTATGCGCCGCTCTTAAGGAGCCTTATAAGAACAGAGAACAACTCATTCCCTATCAGCGCCCGCCCGGGCCCGGTGAAAGCGTCACCCAAACCTTCTGCGGCACTTGAGTCGATCTCTTTGGAAAGTAACAGCCGATAAAAAAGACAGCTTTGGCGGGCCCCTCATCACTGCATGTCTCAATTCATAATCGCGATGAAAGACGCTATCCGTTGGGAAGCATGCTTCAAGACGTGCCGTCCCTTACCAAAAAAAGAGACGGCGCGTGAGGCCTCTATTCTTGTGCCATCCCGGAAGGGCGATCGGACTTTGATCTCTCCCGAGACCTCCACTTGAGTGCACGTCTCCTGACTCAAAGTTGATTTTAGGGCTATCGGACCACCAACGGAGTGTTAAAAACCGATGCTTCGCTTCCGAGTAAACACTCAAAGCTCCCGAAGAAAATAAAGTAGGGCTCGCCACGCATTTAACAACAAAAGACTTTCCATTCGCCCTTGGTCGCCACGTGTACTCTGTTCCTCTCAATCGGCTCCCTCTTTTTTCACAGGCAATCCCCCGTTTGCTGTAGAGAGTTTCAATCGTTTCGCAAAACGAACAGGGCGATTCGGAAGCCTCGTACGGATTAAATGACATGCGGTTTTTCCTTGTTTTTGGAAGACGATAGCAAATCGAATGATTGATGGAAACCATTTGGTCAATGGGGTCGATTGATGATCAAAATCGCCAGGCAACGAGGAGCTGGGGCGCGTTTTCTGTCGTCTCTCGATCCCCTAATTTATGAATCCAGAATTGATACTCGATCCCGAAAAAAAGATGGTCGGGCTTTTTAAACAAAGCGTACCCTAAATCATAACGAAGCTGCGGCTGTCCCATTACCCAAGCCGCCACACACATTCCCAGTTCATTGCGTCGTTGATGGATATACTCGACATGCCCTTCAGAACTGAAACGATGCGTCCCGATCTGGAATGAATAGACCCAGTTGACGTCAATAAAAAGAGTGCCGCTCTCTTTTGGAGAACCGCCGCATTCAATTCCGGGGTTCCCATCCAGATAGGCCATAATATCCACATTGAGAAACGTAAAACCCTTGACATCCCAGGATGTCCGTATACCGGGCGTGTATTTCCTGACTTTGGCGACGCGATCGTAGTTGAAGCCGAGAATGAGCCCCACCTCCTTGAGATGATGGCGGCTCTTTTTAAACTTAATGACAGAGAAGCTGGGATAAAACTCCCCATACGTATTGGAGCCGGTCTTGTCCAAGTAGAGAAAGTCGATAAAGAAGAAATTCTCTCCATACTTCCAAGAGTCAAAATGCTGCACGGTCACAATCGACCCCCTTTCGCTTTGCCCCCCTATCTCGGGGACAAATGTTGGAATCTCGTAGCAGCCATATTGATACTGCAATTCGGTGATGCTTTTTTCAATTAACGAATTGGCGGGAAGCGCGCTACCTGGAAAGAAAAGGAAAGCAAATACGAAAGCCTGCCTCAAAGAAAGTGTTTTGATTGTCATCTCGATCAATGCTTCGTCACCCTCCTTTTGATTCACATAAACGACATCAGAAGGTGCGATCCGGTTTTGGGTTATCGCAAAACAGATCCCATATTTCTTTTGTAGAAAATGGCTGACTGCGTATGATGCCAATCATACCAATATTTTGAAAAATGAAACAGAGGAAGCCATGAAACCACGCACCATTTTTGCCGCCTTGACCCTTCTTTTGCTCGGTTCGCTGACGGCGGCAGCGATCGATCCCAACAAGACGCCCCTCACCTTTCAATACGAGTATGAGCAGTTTGAGAGTTTTCGAAACTGCCCCTCTCCCAATAAGACCGTCACCACAAACGAATTCACTAAACTGAACGAAGAGGCGACCTACCTCATCCGAACGACTGATCTGTCCCCTATCGATCAAACCATTCTGCCGGCCTATCTGGCTAACGCAATGAAAGATTATGCCTGGATTAGTTACCGCTTGACCGGAAAATTTTCCGGCAGCCTTGGCCCGGTCACCCTTTGGACATTACGGCTTTTTATACCGGACGCCACTCTTCCCTCTGTCAACACCCTTGACTTTGACCCTTTCTCAAGCGGCATTGCCGCTCTTGTTGTGAGCCGCGCATCTTCCCGCCTGCGAGAAGAGCGAAAGCAAATTGCCCGCTACCCCATCAAGCGGGGGAAAAACCGCTGGACACCGACAAGCCCCGGTTACCGCGGTCTTGAATACGGCACCGCGAAGACGTGGTATTTGCGCGGGTCGGATGAGGTTGTCGTCGCAAACCCCGAGCACGATCACGCGTACTGGATGAAAGAAAGCGAAGAGATTGTATCGGCCATGGAAAACCGGGATGGAAAGGAAACAGAACGCGTTTTCTGGTGGGCCAATCTCTCCTCGCCGAACGCAGGGGATTGGAGCGCACTCCTCCAAGACTATTTCACGAAAGCCAATACGCCTCTTGCAGACCGCCTCTTTGGAAAAGCGCTTTATGAAAGCGCTTTTCTCGATTCAAATGCAGCCGCTTTCAATTCCAAATACACCTACTGGATTCCAAGGCCGAGTCAAACAAATCCGAAGATTAAGCCGCTCATTGCAATCCCGAACCATCCTAGCTATCCTTCTGCTCATTCCACCATAGCGGCAACAGTCGCCGTTGTTTTGAACGAACTCTTTCCCGACAACAAAAAGGAATGGAACGCGCTTGCAGAGGAAGCGGGAATGTCGAGGATATGGGGAGGCATTCACTATCCGGCCGACCACTTGAAAGGGGTTGAGCTCGGAGAAAAGATCGGTCTGATTGTCAACGAGAGAAGCCATTGACTATGTATGTCGACCGCAAAGCCGAAGCGGCCTCATTGATTTGGACAAAGGCGGAGCGCCTTATGATCCTCAGCCGACAGTTTCCCGAAATCCAAAGCCACCTTTACGAGAGCAGGAAACAGATTTGCGGGCAAATCAGACACTTGCGTTCTGAGGATATCGGAACCTTAAGAGCAATGAGGGACGACAGCGAGATCCCTTCTCGTATCCGGAAAGTTTTCAACCACATGATTGGCTACCATGTGTTTTCCCGCTCATGGCAGATGATCAAGGAAGTCAGTGAGCAAAGCCCCGAGACAAGCTTCCGCTCGCTTGACGACATGCTGGTCTTGAACAAGCTGGTCAAAAAATCGTGCAGGAACGGACATTTTAAAGAGATCCTAAAACTACTTCGATCGCTGCCAAACGAGCAAGTCAAATATGAACTGATCCACGATGCGGCCCCGTTTCTCGTTCAAGGTGGGTATCATAAAGAGCTGTTAGACATCAATGCCTCTTTTTCGGAGGCCTCCGTCCTGACACTCCCATCGAATAGCGAAGAGCTGGCCCTTTTTTTTATTCGCCAAGGGCAGTGTCTTATTGTCTGGCACCTCTTGCAGCATATCGATGAGGGTGCCGAAAAGAGGGGCGTGATCCGCCAGGCGTTGCTTGCGGGCTATCGCCACATGTTTCAAGACGAAGAAAAAATGGTCGAATTCCCAAAGCTTTTGAAGAAATTGATTGCTTCGGGAATGTTTGAGACATGCCTCGCCGTTTCCAAAGAGACTCAGTATCTGGTAGAAACAGAGTTTTCTCTTACCGTTTTAAAAAATGCTCTCGTCGATCTCAAAATGTACCGAGAGGTGCTTAGGATCGGCAAATATCACAGTTATTTAGACTTTTCTATCGAGCTGCTCCAGAGTCAAAAGTATGAAGCCGCGCTTGAGGCCATTGCCGAGGAAGACCAATCAGACAAAAAAAATGCCTTTCTAGAGAATCTCATTGACGTCTTCCGTCTTCTTGGAATGAAAGATTGTGAAGAAAAAGCGCTCGTTATCCGCCATCAATCGATTCAGCATGAGTCGGAAATATCCTATCCCGGTCGATAAGACGTTGATCTTGTTGCAGCGTTGTTTCGACAGACGCTTAGATTTTGTTTCGGAACTTTAACGACAATTTGATCGTGAACGACGAAGGCATCAATGCCGAGGCGCTGAATTTTACCGATGATCCCTTCATCGGAACCCAGCATGATCGGCAGCGTCGCAATATGGAGTTGATGTCCGTGGATTTTACCGAGATTGTAGGTATTTTCTTGGGATTCGATCGTTAATATTCTCGAAGACGTCAGGGAGCCAAAAACCACACAGTTTTTGACTCTGAGCGTGAGGTCGTGATCGGTATTGATGTCCCCTAATAGAATCAAATTAATCTCCGGATTTGTGATTGTCAACGGCCCTGTCAGTTCAATTTGATCTTCAACGTAGACATTCATATTCCCCCCTTAGTTTTTAACGCGCTCG
>CAZVSU010000003.1:19160-55905 GCA_964629645.1 uncultured bacterium
GCCCAACGGCTAAACACTGCTTTTGTTGCCTTGGCTTCCCAAAATTTTTTTGTAGGAAATCAAGTGTTTCTCTCGGCTTTGGATCTCGTCTTTTGTGAAATGCAAATCAAGAAAGAGAGCGAGGCCGGTTTTTTTTGAGTCGCTTCCCCATCGTTGTTGATGCTCCGCCTCTTTGTGAAGTGAGAGCGCCGCGTAAATAATGGCCATCTGGTAGACAATCGTTTTGATTTGAAGCGTCTGCAGTGATTCGTTTGAAGAGCGAAGCTGCTCGAGATTTTGTTCCAAAAAGGAAACTTCTCCAGCGATGCGAGGATCGAGGGAATCGTCGTTCAAAAGGGTTTTAACATGGTCGAGGAATAGAGCGTCAATGTCAAATTTGTGAATATCGCGGAGGATTTGCATATGCAGCACATTGTGGGTTCCTTCCCAATTCTCACAGATCAAGGCGTCGCTTAGGAGCCTTGGAATTGATGAAAACGACTCGATGGTTCCATTGCCTGCCAAAACATCGAGAGAGTGGTGAATATGTTCCACAGACCAAAGCGCCGTTAGGGTCTTGTTGATGTTTGCAAGAAGACGGAGCAGCAGTTTGTTTTCGTCTCTGATCCTTCCAAAATCGAGATCATCTTGGAGCCGGCCGACCCTGTAAACCGAAGCCGTCAACGCTTGATTTTCGACCTTGATGCGAGCTAGGTTCTGCTGAACGAGCGGATAGTCGATGATAGGGCGGCCAAACGCCTTTCGACAGCGGGCATAGCTGAGGGCGATTGTATAAGCCCTCCTTGCCATTCCCAAAACACAAAAGGCGTTGAACAATCGCGAGATATGCAAGACATTTTCCATTAGAAGTTTAAAGCCCTCCTCAGGCTCTCCAACAGGAAAGGCAACAGCGCCCTGAAACTCAATCTCAGCGGTCGCCAGCGTTTTGGTCCCCATTTTGTCTTTAAGCCGTCGAAACGTATACTGGTTGTGTTTTCCCGATTCTAGTCGCGCCGGCACTAAGAAAAGGCCGAGTCCCTTTGTCCCCTCGATATCGGGGTGATAGCGGGCGGTCGTCAGAATTAAATCCGCATTGGCATTGGAACAGAACCATTTCTCTCCGTTGATCAGCCATTTCCCTTCAGAGTCTCTGACAGCTTGCGTTTCATTGGCTCCCACATCAGACCCCCCTTGCACCTCTGTGATGAACTGCGCGCCGGTAAAATTCTCTTTGTATGAGGAGGCCGTTAACTTTTTGAGATAGGTCTCTTTGTCCGGAACCGTGTCGGTCTTCTGGAGCACACGGATGATCCCGGCAGAGCATGCTGCGGGGCAATTGTGGCCGGCTTCTCCCACCTGTGAGGAGAGAAAGAGAAACGAGAGCGCCTCCAGCAGCCGTCCCGGAGTGGCCAGCCGTTTCATCATATCGGAACTGTAGATGACATCGCCCGCTTTTTCATAGGCGGGGTGGTGGGCGATCCTTTCCGTCGGCATGCCGAGCTCGTCGAAATGAACGATCTTGGGCAAATTTTCAGGAAGGTGGTTCTCTCTGACAAGGGGCTCTAGCTCTTTGACTACTTTTTCGCCAAAGGTGTCAATATCCTTCTCTAACCCGGCGTCGCCGAAATAATAGGCCATTGTGTGCTGAAAATCTGTGTCGGTTCTGAAGGGATTTTTTTCGAGTTCTGCCTTCCACAGAGAAAGATCGTCCCGCCCCTTCCAGACCTCAGCTGTCATTTGATTTTGACTCTCCATAAAGACGCCTTATAGGTTGTCTTGCGATTCCACACAACCCTTTAGCCTTTGGAGGCGCTGCCACGCCTCTTTTGCGGTGATCCTATCTTTTGGATCCTCTCTCAGCATGTCGCGGACTAAATGTTCAATTTCATCCCCTTCTTCGGGTTCAAAGAGGTCCAAAAACTGACGATAGGCCAAAAGCTTCTCTTCGTCGCTTTTCCGGGCATCAAAGACGTTCACAAAAAATGGATCGTAGTGCCGTTTCATGTTAAAAAAGACAATACCAAGAGCAAAGACATCAATGGCAGGCGAAGGAGCCCCTTCCTTTTTGATGATTTCGGGCGCTTCATGAGAGGGGGTGCAGACAGTTTCTTCCCATGAGACCTTCCCCTTTTTTTGTGCTGATGCGACATCGATGTACTTGAGGCGCCCTTTCACCGAGACAATATTTTCCGGTTTGATGTCGATTCCCCAATGTCCCCCTTCGTGGATGTGCATGAGCCCTTCAATCAAATTGATGTAGTCGGAAATTTCAAACTCCCTTCCTAAAAAGTCAATCAGGGTGCGCTCCCCATATTCCATGACGTGGCAGGTGCAGCTGTTGCCGCGTTCGTCCCAATAACTTAAGCGATGATAAGGCTTGATGACATGAGGCGACAGTTGGCTTAGCTTCTTCCACACTGCAAAATCTCTTTTTTCCTTGATCTTAACAGCCTCTCGAATGTCTGCTTCGCTTTCTTGAAGAGAGCGGACGTAGTGCTCAATATTTGGTATTGCCGTCGCACACATCACCATTTCGCGCTTTTCGCAGTGCACCTTAAGGGACAGTTGTATCCTGTGTTCTCCCCCCGCTCCAATTTGCCGAGCGCCGAAATAATAGGTTTTTCTGTTGATCTTGACTGAATTTTTTAAATGGTGGACCAAGATAAGATCAGTCGCTTTTTTGGCTTTTTTAAGACCGACGATGCTCAAAGGCGAAGGAGCCTTTTGCCCGAAGTCAAGCCAAGGCTTTTTGAGGATGAACAGGTCGTGCAAAAAATAATAAGAAAAAAGAGACAAGCGAGTGGTGGCATGCCTAAAGGGCTCATAATCGCTTAAGTTCCATTCCGGCATTTGAAATTTTATGCGATCCGGGCGCCTCTTTTGATGGTAAGACCAGAGGGCCGATATTTCCTTTTCATGTAAGTTGCCGAACAGATCGAGCCGCTCTTTGTGGCCGCTTGCAAGAAAATCATCGATGATGCCGGCAGGCAAAGCTCTGATCTTTTTTTTGAGCAGCTTTCTCGCCTTATACGACAGAATGGGGCGGTCCATGGCAAAAAGTAAAAGGCCTAAATCGGAAGATTCCTCGATATTCCACTGTTTAATATGAAGTCTTTTGTCTTCGACCGCAAATTCGAAAAGCAATTTGAGAGTGCGCGTTAAACGGAGGCCCGTTCTTGTTTTGACTTCGCGGTAACAGCGCCCGTGGTGCTTCGTTTGAGAAAACCCTTTAAACACGAGATCGCCGCTGAGTTGACAAAGAAAGCAGTTATTTTTTACTGGTTCTGTCACCGTACCCGATAGCATAATGCCCCCCTCTTCAAGAAATCGGCATCATAGTGAGGCGATCAATATGTGTCCAAAAAAGATTAAGGCAAGGGGAGAGGGCACTGTCGTGTGCGACGGAAAGTCTTTGAAGAGGCGGGCCTTACACGTCACCACAACCTTCTTTTTTCGATGGGGCCAATGGCTTTGACGTCATCCATTCGGTTTTTTGCAGCCCTTATGTCCTAATGCTCTATCTCAAAATGACACGGTTTGCCCCGAAGAGGTTCCCTGGCACCGGTGGATGTCAGCCCAAGAGATCGAGGCGGCTCCTAATGGCCCGCCATGGCTAAAGGGTTATATCAAGCTCGTTGAGCCTTTCTTGCTTTGATCTATTTGCTTCCAGCGACTATAAACAAAGCATGGGAAAAAACCACCTCGTCGACCCCGCGCATCAGTACCTTGAAGTACCGCCCCACCCCCTCGCCCCCTTCTTTGATCCAAAAGCAGTGGCCGTGATTGGTGCGACAGAGACCCCCCGTTCTGTCGGACGCACTTTAATGCGGAACCTGATCCGAGGCGGCTTTCAAGGGCAGCTGTTTCCCATCAATCCAAAGTATAAGGCCGTGTTTGACCTTCCCTGTTTTCCCTCGGCCCTGACAATCGACCACAAAATTGATCTCGCAGTCATCATCACCCCTGCAAAAACAGTGCCAAGCATTATTGAAGAGTGCGGCAAAAAAGGCATTCGGGGAGCCATTATCATTTCGGCCGGCTTCAAAGAGTTGGGAGAAAAAGGGCTTGCGCTTGAGACTGAAGTTTTAGAAACAGCAAAAAAATACAGCGTTCGCCTTGTCGGCCCTAACTGCCTAGGCATCATGAACCCCCTCACCGACTTCAACGCGACATTCGCCGCTTCTATGGCACTCAAAGGCCATGTCGCCTTCGTGAGTCAGTCGGGAGCGATGTGCACGGCGGTTTTAGACTGGAGCTTGCAACAAGAAATCGGCTTTAGCGCTTTTGTCTCCATCGGCTCTATGGCCGACATCAACTGGGGCGATTTGATCGATTACCTAGGGCGCGATCCCAATACTCGCTCCATTCTGATGTATATGGAATCGATCGGCAATGCCAAAGACTTCCTCTCAGCTGCAAAGGAGGTCGCTTTGAGCAAACCGCTGATTGTGATCAAGGCCGGGCGGACTGAAGCTGCGGCGAAAGCAGCCGCCTCCCACACAGGCTCTCTCGCAGGGAGCGACGATGTGTTTGACGCGGCCATGAAGCGGGTCGGCGTGCTAAGAGTCGATGAAATCGCCGAGCTTTTCGATATGGCCGAGGTGCTGGCCAAACAGCCGATCCCTCAAGGGCCAAAGCTCACAATCCTTACCAACGCCGGAGGCCCGGCTGTCCTTGCCACCGATGCCGTTTCCGCTCACGGCGCAGAAATCGCGACTCTCGAGTCCCAAACAATCGATCGGTTGAATCAAATCCTCCCTCCTGCCTGGAGCCACGGCAACCCGGTTGACATTTTAGGCGATGCCAGCGCTGAAACATATGCCCAGGCCGTCAAGATTCTTTCGGAGGACAAAAACACCGATGGTATTTTGGCTGTCCTCGCGCCTCAAGATATGACCGACCCGACCGAGACGGCAAAAAAGCTTGTGCCCTACGGACAACTTCCCGGAAAGCCATTCCTTGCCAGCTGGATGGGCGGCGAGGTTGTCCAAAAAGGAAGAGAGCTTCTGTCGAGAGCGCAGATCCCCAATTTCGATTATCCCGACAGCGCCAGCAAAACTTTCGCCGTTATGTGGCGGCAGTCGCGCGCCTTACAGGGCCTCTACGAAACCCCGAAATCGCGAGAAAGTGTGGAAGCCGCCAGCGATCGCGAGACTGTCGCTGAAGCGATCATTCAAAGCGCTCTTAAAGAAAAGCGAACGATACTCACCGAAGAGGAGTCAAAGCGGATTTTAGAGGCGTACGCCATACCCACTGTCGCAACCGTCGTCGCCACATCTTTTGATCAAGCCGCCAAAGCAGCCGACCAAATCGGCTACCCGGTTGTGCTCAAGCTCCACTCGAAAACAATCACTCACAAAAGCGATGTCGGGGGTGTTTTGCTGAACCTTCAGAGCAGCCAAGAGGTCGCAAAAGGGTTTGAGACGATTCGGCAAGCCGTTCAGGAGAACGATTTTGATGGAGTGACAGTCCAGAAAATGGTTCTTCATAAAGGGACGGAAGTGATTCTGGGCAGCAGCATCGATCCACAATTCGGCCCTGTGATTTTGTTTGGGTCGGGAGGCAAATTTGTTGAGATTTATAAAGACCGCGTCCTTGGATTGCCCCCTCTCAATGCCACTCTCGCCCGCAAAATGATGCAAGAGACGAAAGTCTACGACGTGCTGCGGGGCGTTCGCGGCGATAAAGGGATTGATTTCGAAGCTCTTGAGCAAGTGATGGTGGCATTTTCTGAACTGATCTCCCATCATCTCCACATCTCCGAGTGTGACATCAACCCGCTGCTCGCCTCAGAAAAACAGCTCATCGCCCTCGATGCGCGGATTGTTCTGTCGGATCAACCGGTCCAAGCTCCCGTGATCCGCCCCTATCCTTCGGAGTATATCTTCGAAACAGACCTTCCGAACGGCGACAGAGTGACCATCCGCCCTATCCGCCCGGAAGATGAGCCGCTCGTGATCCGTTTTCACGAAGAGCTATCGGAAGAGACTGTGAAAGCGCGCTACTTTCAAGAGTTGACCTTCGAAGAAAGAACGAGCCATTATCGGATGATCCGGATCTGCCACTCCGACTACGACAGAGAAATCCTTCTGATCGCGGTCAAAGACGGCGAAATCGTCGCTGCTGGGCGCCTCAAAAAAATCGCCCCCAGACAAATTGCCGATTTTAAACTTGTCGTGGTCGACAAAATGCAAAAAAAAGGGCTCGGCAAAATCATGTTGGAGCGATGCATTGAGGTTGCTCTTCAGGAGAAGATCGAAACCATTGAAACGCAGATCTTAAGCCGCAACTTTGCGATGGAAAAGCTGCTTAAAAAAGCAGGATTTCAACTGATTCCCAGCCGGAAAAATCCCCATCTCGTCAACGCAACGTTGACCCTCACCGACAGCTGAAGCAGAATGTGTGCTCTTCCCCGGCCACGTCAAATGAAATCAGCAAGACGTCCAGCTGCCTTTTGATCTGGGGCGGCAAGGCGATCTGAAAATTGGCAGCGTACGTTTCTCCCGGAAAAATCGTGTTGGCATCGAGATAGTAATCGAGGTATCCGACCGTTTTTCTTCTCTGCTCCCTTGAAATCAGCGCTTCTCGCCTCGCGGCGTCATCATTTGCCGCCTGATGCCCGCGCCACGCTGCATAGCGGTCGTAGGAGTCCTCTTTAGCTTCGATCACCCTATGCGAAAAGGTTGTCTCGCCGCAAGGCCTCATCTCTGTTTGGGTTTCAACTGCTTTTAAACGGGATCGGGACTTGGCGTTTTCCTCAGCATTGACGTGGTCCAAAACCAAAAGAGCTCCGGATACGGCTCGTTTCCACCAGGCGCGGTTTTCCGCGTTTCGAACCAGCTCACTTTTTGACACGACGCGTATGCGGCGGCCATATTGGTCTGTGACACGGAGATTGTGCGGCATCATAGTAATCGGATTCCCCGTCGTGTTCATCATGGAAAATGAGAAGCTGGCTCTATCTTTTCTCAAGACGTGGTCGAGTTGAGCCACAGTGATCTGCACATTTTTTTTTGAACGAAGGTAGGGTTCGCCTTTTCGAAACACAATCTCGGTGCCAGGCTGTTTTGACGGCAACAAATACATGGTGTAGGCATCAGCAAAGCTCGTCAGAGCAAGAAAAACGAAAACAAGTAAAAGACGCATTAAATAACTCCTAATCAAAATTATCAACTAATATACTCTTTTGTGAAATTTAAACGCAAATTTATTCTTGCTTAACAAGCTTTTTTTACTCTTTTAAAGATTCAACAAAAGGAAAATCAATGAATTTTGAAAGCTTATATCCTCCACACGTTTCACAGTGTTCTTTTGAGCAGCTCTGCTATGTCGAACAAGAGCCGTCTGCTCCAAGCTTTGAGCAGCTCGAAGAAAACAAAAGACGGCCAAATATTTATACCACAACCTCAGGCGGGCGACTCCATCTCGCTTTTGATGAAAATTATCTCGGGTCTGTGCGTCATTATGACACTTTTCTTTCCCGTTTCTTCGCTTGGATCATGGGATGGTCCATGACAGTGAAAATTGCGACCAGAAAGTATGTTTTAGATAGAGAAGGCTATGCGACACTCATAAGCCGCTTAAGTGATACTGATGGGAAAGCGCAAGACGCGGCGTTCGATCATGTCGCCCGCAACTCTTCTTTTTCATTTCGTTCGACAAAGCGCATGCAAAATGAAATTTCGCGTTATGACAGCCACGCACTTGGGATTGAACTTGCGCATGCACTCGCTAAAAAAGATGAGGAAGCCGCAATCCAATTGATCGGCAAGGGCGCTGACCTTGAGACAAAATACTTTGATCGCGGGGAGTTCGGGATCTCATTCGGCAAGTGTGACACTGGCCTTTGGAGACATGAGCCAATCCGCTTCGACGCTTTTGAAGGGACCTCTATTCTTCATGCTTCGCGGAAAAATCTGACCAAAGTTGTCCAAGCAATCCTAAAATGGAATCCAAAAGCGGCGGATAGTCAAGGGCAAACCCTCTCCTTTAACAGAAAAGTCACGAGAAGGACCTCGATCGAAATGCGGCACTTTGTGACCACCTACCGAAGAAGAAATGGACGTTTGGCCGTTCGGCGGGTCCCCTACACAGCTCCTGTCGGAAGAACTCATAACGAAGACACCCAGCAAATTAAGGCCATATGGAAGCTTTGCAATGAAGGACGCCTTGTCCAGATTTAACTCTTGATTGTGCCCACGATCAGACTCCCGCTTTATCGGCAATGTCGGCCAAAAGGAACAAATTGTAGGTGCGGGTGTAGGCATTCATGACCCGGTATGTGAAGGATGTATCCACATGGCTGTCGCCGACAGCTATTTTTTCCAAGACCTGGACCTTCGCTTTCAAGGGCACGTTATCTGTTGATTGGTCGCCGAAGAAAAACTCTTCAGGTAAAAGGTGGACATGGGAATCGAAATCATAGTAAGTCAGTTTTTCAAGGAGATCTTTTTCTTCGTCGCGAGGTGTGACAATAAAGCGCGTTTCTTCAGAAAGAAAGGGTCCGTGCTCTTGTATGATTTGGATGAAATTGCAAGTCGCAAGGGCCTTTAGATCAGCAACGACAAACAATCCGCTTGAGATGTCATCGTATTGCCTTCGCATTTGATTGCTCAGAAGACAAACTTTTAAGTTGCCATCCGGCGACAAAAAGCGGCGGAATACTTTCTGCACCTCATGTGCAAGGATAAGCTGTAAATGCTGGCAGCATTCGGCATTGGACACGAAACTCGCAAATAGATCCGCTTCCCGTTCGAAATAGAGAAGGGTATACGTTTTGGACACCCCGTCATGACTGAAGAAGACAACGGCAAAACGCTCAATCTTTTCTGCTACCTTTGCCACTATTTCATCTCTCAGATCCTCCACTGTCTTGACGATTTTAACGGGACATGGAGCGTGATGATCGAGAAGGAATTGTAGGTGGGACTTCTGGCCGAGGTGGGTGACATGATCTGAAGGACCCTGAATGGCCTTTTCAAGCTTCTCGTAAGCTTGCCGCGAAATGACAACAGAACCTGCTTCAATCACTTTTTTAAAGAAGTCGACGAAGTCTTTTTTTGTTTCGTAGCGCAAGACAAAGTCGCGAGCCCCCCGACCGTGCCTGGCCAGGTAGTATTTGAGTTCTGCAGATGGATTGGCAAATTGTGTATTGTGCATCCCAAAAAACCCCGTTTATTGATCCCGTAACGGTCATTTTTGTCTGACCCAAAAATTAAACAATTGAATGCAAAAGTCAAGCTCAAGGCGGCAATCATCAAGTGCGGACGATATCGAGAAACCCTTTTTTCTTAGGTTCGTTTTTAAATAGAATGTCTTTGAGTTCAGGACTTAAATCGCTTCGCTCTTTAGCCACCTGGTAGACGTCGCGCTTTGATTGATCGTGAATTTTCGGATCGGCGCCGGATTCCAAAAGAAGTCGCACGCTCTTTGCATGATCGTGGAGGACAGCAAGATGCAAAGGGGTCTGGCCGTCGCTGTTGACGGCATCGATTGAGGCCTTTGCGTCCAGTAAAATGCGGGCTGCTTCGATATTATCGATCTTCACAGCAGCATGCAGGGGTCTTTCTCGATTGATGTCGCTCTCTTTGTCCGGGTTCGCGCGATTATAGATCAGGTAATGAACTGCATCGTGTTGGTGTTGCCCCACGGCGTAAAAAAGGGCTGTTTTGCCTTCTTCATCGGCGATGTCCGGGTCAACGTATCGCGAAAGAATGTTGAGCGCTTTGGCATGGCCTCTGCTCGCTGCCATATGTAGAGGCGTCGCCTTGTGCGCCCCGCCTGTGCACTTCGGGTCGGCTTTTGCCTTCAGCAGCTGTTCAATGACAGATGTCCTGTTAAATTTTGTGGCTGCAAAAATGGGAGCAAAGCCGCCTCTGTCAGCGAATTGAACGTCTGCCTTCGCATCGATCAAAAGGTCGACGATTGCCTCATTCCCGAGCGCCGCTGCCAGGCTAAGCGGGCTTGTTCCGGTAATGTGATAGTTGTTCTTTACGTGGGTCGCTTCCATCTGACAAAAGGTATTGACGTTTGCTTTCGCATCGAGAAGGAGAGAGACTGCCTCGGTATGTCCTTTCATGACGGCCGCATGCAAAGGAGTTTTTCCGTCGATCATTTTATCCCTTGAAATCGGCATTTCCAAAAGGACTTTCAGATGTTCAAGCTTACCTGTTTCCGCTGCGTCCTTCAAGAGAGCATATCGCTGGTCTCCCATGTGCGAGAGAAGCCAAATATCGCTCACCACTTTTTCTCGATTGACTCCCTCTAGAGGGGGAGCCGAGGGAACCGGAAGATCAAGTAAACAAGCGGGTTCTGACTGCATCAATCGCCTCCTTTTGTTTCACAAGATAATTCGAGCGGGATTAAAAACAAATGGATGGTTTAGATATTTTGCGCAGCCGTCCAAGAACAGGTCCAAGCCGCCTGAAAGTTAAAGCCTCCCGTCACCCCGTCGATATCGAGGACCTCCCCCGAAAAATAAAGACCGGGCACCTTTTTGCTCTCCATGGTTTTAAAATTAACCTCGGAGAGCTTGACGCCGCCGCAGGTGACAAACTCTTCTTTGTGCGTTGTCTTTCCCGACATGTAAAATGCCGACCGCTTGATCCCCTCTGTTATTTGACTGCGCTGTTTCTTAGACAGTTCCGACCATTTTTCTTGATCGCCAATGCCCCACAAGGAGACGAGCGCACGCCATAATTTTTTCGCTATTGGAATCAGCGGATCACCGGCCACTTTTTTATGCGAAACGCGGCGAGCGGCATATGACACGATCTCATCTTGAGTGCGCCCCGGACACCAGTCAATCCAAAACGGCATCTCATAAGACGCATCGTGCAGCTCTCGAGCGGCAAAAGCGGAGAGCTTCAAGACAGCGGGACCGCTGAATCCCCAATGCGTGATCAAGAGAGGCCCTTGCTGGTCAAGCTTACCGGGAAGAGACACTTTGGCGTCGGGAACAGAAATTCCTGCGCAGCCATTTAAGGGGCAGCCCGGCACGTTAAATGTAAAAAGAGAGGGAACAGGCGGAGTCACGGTATGCCCAAGCTCCCGGGCAAGTTCGTAACCAAATCGGCTGCTTCCGCTTGCGAGAAGGACTTTTTTTGCTTCAATCGTATCGCCTGATTTCAACTGAAGACAGAAGCGGTCATGCACCTTCTCTAGTGAAACCACTTTCTGCCCTCTTTCGATCTTGACCCCTTGTCTTTCTGCTGCTAGCAGTAAGCAATCAATAATGGTTTGTGAGGAATCGGTGACGGGAAACATCCGTCCATCTTCTTCAGTTTTTACGTCGACGCCCTGTAAGCTGAGCCACTCCACCATCTCCAAAGGACCAAAACGTGTGAACGGTCCCCGCAGTTCTTTTCCGCCCCGTGGGTAAAATTCGACGAGTTTTGCAGGATCGAAACAGTGATGGGTGACATTGCAGCGGCCCCCTCCGGAAATTTTGACCTTTGACAAGAGCGCGTTCGACTGCTCCAAAACTAAAACGTTCTTGGAATGTGTCGTGGCGGCGGCGAAGATGCCGGCCGCACCGCCGCCAATCACAACAAGGGAAAATAATCGTTTCAAAAAAAATCCTATAAATTGTAAAACACTATTTTACAATGTTTTAAGACATTTTTCAAGACTCTTTTTTCCCTCCCCACACTAAATGCCCGAACTGAGCAAACGGTTCTGTCGGACTGGACGTGTTCAGCAGCTTCACGATTTTAGCGAAGCTTTTTTTCTCGGCAATATCTTTCGGCGTCAACCCGTGAGCATCTTTGCTTTTTCGTTTTGCACGATTGTCTAAAAGTAATTCGACTATGGGGAGGTTTCCGTTTTTCGACGCAATATGAAGAGGTGTGGCCTTCTCAAGGTCGGTCGAGTTCACGACCGCTCCTTTTTTGATTAAATCTTCGACTAACTGGCGATCCCCCGTTTCCACTCCGAGGTGCAGAAGAGGCGGCTGATTGTCCGGCGAATCGCCGACCCGCCTGAGGTAAGTCAAGAGATTTTTGGCCGTTTCCACATGCTTATTTTTCACGGCGAGATAAAGGGGCGTCTCTCCTTTAAAGTTAGGTGTGTGAAAGTCTGCCTTTTTTTCTCGAAAGATTTCGATGAGTGTAAGACATCCCCTTTCTGCTGCTAGATGAACCGGCGACACACCCTTTGTTTTGTCAACAGCCATCACATCGGCCCTATTTTGACAAAGAATCTTCGCCGCAATACGATCTTCTCTCATGGCTGCGACATGCAAAGGTGTCCATCCCTCTTCGGAAAAAAGAGCGGGATCGGCGCCATTTCTCATGAGCAAGGTGATAGAATCGCAATGGCCATTGCCGACAGCAAAGTGCAGAGGCGTCCACCCTTTCGACGATCTGAGATTTGGGTCGGCTTGACTGGTCAGCAGCACTTCACACATCGCGCTCCAACCCTTTTGAGCGGCTATATGCAGCGGCCCTAAACCGTCGCCATTTTTTTGATCGACAGAAGCGCCTAAAAAAATTAACATTTCGACACACTTAAATTTTTCTTCTTTGATCGCCGCAGAAAGCGGAATTTCGCCTTTGACCGGAATATCAACCGGGACGCCAAAGGTCCGATTTAAATCGCGGATTAATTCCACCATTCCGGTCCTGGCAAAGTCAAGCATCAATTGATAGCTGTAATCTCTGTAGAGGAGCCGCAGAGTGATCACATCGAATTGATGTTTTTTCAACTCGTTGATTTCCTCAGTGAGAAAAGACTTTGAGAGAGGAGCCTCGGAAACTTTGGGCGCCCCTTTTTCTTTTTTAGGGGAGCATCGAGGCGAAGGAGGATTGGGGAAGAAAACGTAAGCAGAGGGATCCATCAACAGCTCCTTTTTTGGCAAAACCATAGACCGCGGTCGATTAAAAGCCAATCAAAGAATGAGCATGAGAAGCGCTAAGGCCGCCATACCGAGATCTTCGGTCAAAGTTACAGTTGAAAGCGGGACATCAAGAATGGAACCCATACAGGGGCAGTTGATGTCGAGGCCTTTGTTCAAAGCTGTGGCAACGCCGACAGATCCGAATCCCATAAGGACAATCGTGGCGATATAGGTAAAGACTGGAAAGAGAAATCCGATATAGAAAAGCCCAAGCAAAAGTTCAAGGCCCGGATAGATGAGCGCGTAGAGGCGCGACCTTTTGGCCAGCAGGTCATACATTTGAAAACCGTCGGCAAACGCAAAAGGGTGGAAGAGTTTAAGCATAGCAAATTGACAGAGGAAAAAACCCATGAAAATATGCATTCGCTGCCTAAGATCTCCCGGAGAAAAGACCGCAGCCAAGAAGGCGATCATAATCAAAACGAAAAGCGGCCAGTAATCACGCAAACTCTGACCCCGACTCTTTGACTGTTTTGCGAAACTCGGCTTTTCAGCCATTACAAAACCTCGGGCAGGTAGTGGCGTATTGTCTCTAAATTAAAATCGACGACATCTTTGTCAATTTTATCTTTCAGGAGCTTTGATGTATTGACATGGAGTTTCTCGATGATCGCTCCTAGCATTTTAGGGCCGGCAACGAGAAAAAGCTGCTTCAGTTCGCCATCTTCTGTCAACCGAGTGAGCTTTTCAGCAATCTGCTTGGCAAACACATGCATCTCTTCATCCTGCGGCTCGATACTGCCCAAATGATGACGGCCCGCTCCCTGACTGTCATAGCTCCTGCCGGGCCTGTCGCTATCAATTTCGATTCCCCTTTTCCGGCTCTCCTCATGATCCATATTAAATTGCAGGACAAGGTCTTTGTTCGACTCCGCCTTTAAAAAATTTGCCTTGGCCTTATTCGCAACCACAATCCAAGTGTCTTTAAACATAAAAACCCTCCCCTCTATTTTTTCTTACCATCATTCGAATAAATTGAAAACAGCGCTCTTGTTCGCCTCATCCTACTCATGACCAAACTCTTGTCTCCACGGTTGGATTTTTCTTAGGAGATCGGATACACTGCGAAAAAATGGGATTTTTATGAAAAAACCGATCTTTATTCTTGTTTTGTTCTCAATCTGCGGTCTTTTAGAGGCGAGTTCCTTTGAATCCCCCGATCCTGCCAATTTGTCGACAGGCTGGTGGGAAGTCTTTGCAGACAAAGAGGAAAATAAAGACCATCTCGAAAAATTAATAGCAGGACTTAAAGACTTTGAAAAGCAGATGACCGGAAAAGCAGCCCCCGTCCTGAAAGTGGACATCAATCAGTTAATTTTTGCCGTCCAAAATGCGCAAAAAATGCGCCGCCGGCAACTTGAGTATCAGCCTATCTACCCTCTCTATCTCAATGCGTACACGATCGCCAACTGGCTCGATCTCATGTCTCGGATCAGAACATTGGAAAAAGAAAGAGCCGCCCTGCTGGAAAACAATAAACGGACAGAACTCAGCTTAACGAAAATGAGAAATGATCTGGACCGTCTGCAGCTCGAGTACGCGACATTGCAGGCGCAAACAGTTGAGAAGCTAAAAGCCGGACTCGATATTATGACGCTCAGATTCAATATTGATGCCGCAACGCACACCCTTACGCTGAACCAGAAAAAACTCGCCATGATGGACGATAATTTATCTCAGCTCAGCGACGAAAAGCAAGTTGCAGGTCGCAATCTTGACCTATCGACACTCGATCCAGCGGCAATCAATCGAGAAATTGAGCAGACTGACGCACTCCTCACCAAATTGAACGAAGAGCTATTGAACGCCGAAAAGCAATCGACAGGGTCTCTTGATGATCGGCTGTCAATCGGCATTGTGAGAGTCAACATCCTACAAGCCCAAGAATCCCTCGCGTTGCAAAGAGTGAAGCTTCTTTTTGCCAAATTGGATGAAAACGGAAACAAAGAAAAGATCACCAGCCAACTCTCCAAGATCTCTTCAGCGGTCAACCGAATTGAGGACCAAGTCATGGATATTCAACCGATCTTGCGGAGCGTGACGGTGAACATCGGACAAGCGGAAGAAAAAACACTCCCCAAAATTAAAACCGTTTCCGATCGGCTAGGCGACCTGCAAGGGAGCCTTTCAGACCTTAAACTTCTTATGGGTCATCTGCAGGAAAAGGTGGTTTTGAAAAAACCCACATCCGAGCAAATTGTTTCGCGCATATGGCTGGAAACCAACAATGTTTTGACTCGGATTTGGGGGATTTCCTCCATTCGTCTCTTCCGCATCAATGACTATCCGGTCACTTTGTGGGTCTTGATTCGGGCCTTTCTTGTTTTCATCGGATTTATCGTCGCATCTAAGTACCTGATCTTTGGGATCAAAAAATGGAAGCCGCTCAAACGGAAAATCGGAAGTGCGAATCTCTATATCATCACAACCGTTCTTTTCTATGCGATGATCACGCTCGGCTTTGTCGCCGCCAGCGTGAGCATGGGCTTTTCTGCAACCAACTTTGTTATCTTGGGAGGTGCTCTTGGAGTGGGAGTGGGGCTCGGTTTACAATCGATTGTCAACAACTTCTTTTCAGGCCTCGTGGTTCTTTTTACAAAAATACTAAAAGTGGGCGATATAGTTGAAACCGATGCCGGTTACCTGGGAAAGGTGCGCGCCATCAACATGCAAAATATCCACATCCGTACATTCGACGGCAAAGATGTCGTGATTCCCAATGCCGAGCTCGTCAACAAGTTTGTCGTCAACTGGACCATGGTCGACCCTTACGTCCGTTTGCATATTCCTTTCGGAATTCAATATGGCGCCAATAAAGATGAGGTGGAAAAAATCATTCTGGAGGTGGCTGAGTCGATTCCTCACACGATCAACAATGAAAACATATGCCCCAAGCCTAAAGTATGGCTGACAGAATTTGCCGACAGCGCCCTCAACATCGAACTTGTGGTATGGGTCAACTTTCAAGACTCCACTTCGCGCGGCAGCATCACGGCCGAGTATCTTTGGGAAATCGAAAAAGGATTGAAGCAAAACGGCATCAGCATCCCCTTCCCGCAGCGCGATTTGCATATCAAAGACTTTCCCGAAAGCCTCCTTCAAAAAAACTCTAACAATTGATACTCATCTATTTTGATGCTCTCGGCATGGCTCCGGGCCAGACAGATTCACGATTTTATCTCGGATATTTCGGGGATTGGCCTTATGGCGGATGAAGTTAATTTCGAAGGGATCGCACCGAAAGGGCCTATCCATCATACCCAGAGCGTCCCCGTAACGGGACAATCGCCGCCGGAAAAAAATACGTCTTCACGAAGCCGGAAAAATCGCTTTAACCCTTGATCGTGCCACGGCGCAGTCAGGGGTTTGTTGTTTTGGCATTGTTAAATTTTTCTGTCAGGCTTTGCCGTTCGCTATCGGAGGCAATGATGATGGCTTCGTCCCCTTCTTTGAGCTTATCCCCCTCATTATAATGGCTAAATTCATTCTCTCTGAAATAACAGGCAACGCGCGCGCCGCTCGGCAGTCCTAGGTTCGAGATAGCGCCGGATAACTCTTGAGTGATGGAAATCACATAGAGACAGAGCCGGTCTTTCATGTACTGAAACATTTCCAGCATCTTTTCATTGAGAACCTCATCGAACAAATATTGACTTGTGATGGCAGAGGGAACGACGAGCTCTTCTAATCCCAGCTCCTTGCAGACTTCTTCGTAATCGGCGTCGTCGATTCGTAAAATTGTCCGATCGACGCCAAGGGAGCGGGCGACAAGGCATGCCACAATATTGTTTTGGTTATTTTCGGAGAGGGCAAAAAAAAGATCGGTTTGTTCAGGATTGACCTCTTTCAATATGGCAGGTTGACTGGCCTCGCCAATTAAAAATCCGCAGTCGACAGTTTCGCTAAACTCTTTGACTTTCCCTTTGTCAGGTTCAATGATGATGACGTCGTGATTTTGGTTAACAAACTTGACGGCCGTACTTTTTGTTAATTCACCAAGTCCGTAAAAAACAATTCTCATAACTCGTTCCTTCTGTTGGCAAGCCACGTTTTAGGGTACAGCAAAAAAAACCAAGGAAAGATCTCAAGTCGTCCGAGCAGCATATCGACGCAAAGCACTCCCTTCAATAAGAGGGGCAGCTCGCGGTTTGTGACGCCGGTCGATAATCCAACAGTACCAACTGCCGAGGCGACATCGAAAAATGAGTCGATTGCCGGATAGCCCAATGATAAAAAACTCAACCAGGAAAGACTCGTCACAAACACGTAGAGGCAAATCAGCGTCATCGCTTCGTCAATTTGTTTTCGTGAAACGGGTAATCCCAAAAGTCTTGGTTCGTGGTAGGCGTGCTGAGTGAGGGTTTGCTCGATAATGATTTGCTTGAGGCAGATAAAAAAGAGAAAAAATCGAAGGATCTTGAACCCGCCGGCTGTCGAGCCGACGGCTCCTCCGATCAGCATAGAAAAGATCATGCAAAGCTTTTTTGCCGGCGACAACTCCGAGAGGTCGTAAACAGAAAAACCTGCCGTCGTCTGCGCTGAGATAGACGTGACGAAGTCATCGTAACTCCCCCCCAAAACCAAGCCGAGCAAAAGCGCCAAAGCGATCAGCCCCAAAAACTGCCACCCTTGCACGGTTATGGCACCTCCCTCACGCCAAAGCTGGTAGTAAAAGGGAAGTGACATCGCACAAATAAGGGTTAAGAGCGATACGAGTCCCTTTTGCATCATAGAGAGCGAAGCAATGCTGTCGGCGACCGATGCAAATCCCCCCGTCGACACTGAAGTAAAGGTCAGGATCAAGCTTTGGAGGAAATCCGTTCCCAACAAAAGAAAGAGCACGACTCCCCCAATCGTGACTGATGAATAGATAAGAGCAATCCCTCGGGCTAAATTTTTACTGCCGCCGAAAAGATCGTCGCTGTCGCCCTCGACAGAGTGAAGTTTTTTTGTGATCTCGCCTTGACCAAACAAAAAAGCCAGGGAAAAAAGCATGATGCCAAGGCCCCCGGTCCATTGAAGCCAGGCCCTGGCAAAGTAGGTGGTCATAGGGACTGTCTCCCAATCAGAGATCATCGAAAGACCCGTCGTTGTGACACCGGATATCGTTTCGAATAAAGCATCTATCGGGGAAAAGCCTGTCAGGATAAGAGGAACTGTCGATATACCGGCGACATAAAAATAGATGAGGCAGACGATGACAACCGCTTCATTGAACTGAATGTTTTTGTGCCAATTGATCCGCGTCAAGCTATAGCCCATGAGCATAGAAACGACACTGACAATCAGATAATTAAAGGCATACTGGGGCTCTTGTAAAAAAAGACCTCCAAAAAAAGGGACGAGTGCGGCCAGGCCAAAAATCGAAATAGGATACCCTAAAAACTTAAGAACAGCTTTTGGTCTGACGGCGTAGAAAAGAGCAATTCGATTCATACCTACAGGCTTAATCGAATGGTCATTATTTCACAACTCACAGATTTTAAAAGCGATAAGGGTCTGCTTTCCAAGCTCTTGAGAATAAATCGCCTGTCGACAAAGATGACACCTAAGGAGCCTTTTTATGACGCAATTCAAGGAGCTGGTCAAAACGGGGTTAAAAGCCATTATCCCGTTTATTTTCATCGTGCTTGTCTTTTACTTCCTGCTGAGCTGGACCGAAAAGATTTTCGGATCGCTCTACATTCTCGTGTTCGGGCAAGAGAATTATTTTTGGGGAAGCGGGTTGATCGTGGCGATCCTGCTGATCCCGGTCATCGGGCTTGTGATGAAGATGACCTTCATGAAAAGGCTCTATCAAAAGCTGGAAGATCTCATGGAAAGTCTCCCGGTTGTCAAATCTCTTTATCGTATGGCCACAGACGTCTTTCAATTTTTTTCCCAAAAGGGAGAAAAGGCAGGCAAAAGCGTTGTCCTCGTCAACACGCCGCTTGGCAAGATTATCGGCATCTTAACGACCAAAGACCCAAAAAGAGTCGACGACGATGAAAAAGAAGAGGAGATCGCCGTCTATTTTCCCATGAGCTATCAAATTGGCGGATTTACCTTCCTTGTCCCCAAGAGCCAGGTCGAATATCTCGACATGGAGATAGACGAAGCTCTCGAATATGTGATGACAGCGTGGATCACACGGAACAAAAAAGCCCAAAATAAGTCGTAATCAGAGTGTTTTCTTCTCTTCGAATTCTTCTAAAAGGTCGCTTTGAAGCCTTGTCAATTCGTGAGTCTTTTGCCTGGAGTGCTTCGCTTGGTTGGCACGATTTTAGGCTCATGGCTGTCATTTTTCGATACTTTGAAATAGGAGTCCGGTTGCCTTCTCAATCCCGTCGACAGCCATTTCAAAGTGCCGAAACGACTTTTTTGGTGGAAGTGTCTTGTTAGGAATAAGATAGCCCTTCTGTAAAACGCCCTCCTTGCGATGGAAAAGACACACCTTGTAAAAATGGGTCGGCACAGCAACGTCGTTGTCTCCTATGACTTCGTAAATCACTCGTTTTTTTCCGTCGGCGCAGACCTTCGGAATAAACGCGGTGCCGGAAAAGATTTCAATCATTTTATATTCGCGTGTCTTAAAGCGAAGATACTGTTCCAGATCATTCCATTGCCCGGAGTTCATCTCCCGATTTTGCGGCGCAATATTCGAGAGATAAAATGACTCTTTGAACTCATGTTGCGTTGCGCGGCAATGGGCAGCAGGACAGACATGCCCTCTGTCGTACCCTGATTCTTTGTAGTCTGATAGCTGCGACCGAAACTCCGAAGGAATGTCGGGATCTTCCGAGAAAAGATTTTGTTTTCTTTTGAGAGATCCCTTGATCGAGTTCAGATCGATGGCCTCATAAACATAGGCGGGAATCTTGAGACGCTGGTCGTAGGCGCTCGTGTATTTATCGCGGTCTAAGTGAATGATAGATGAGGGCAGCGCCCTTTTGAAAGCAGATCCACACAAACCATAAGCTATACGGCTTCCCTGAAACATGCCTGCATCGTGCCTCAAGACCGATTGATTTGCACCTAAATTTTGCTTTTTTTGCCCTCATCCGATTAAGGGACGCGTTCATGTTGGGACGAAGAGACGACATTGATTCTTCTCTCTCAACGTCTTGGTCGCAGCGCGGCGGGCGTATCAGCGCGTCCACCTTTCCAAAAATCCTTATCTCGATTCTAATAAGGAAAGATGTCAGCAACACCCGCTTCCTCGAAGAATGTCCTTAAGAGATGCGCGAACAAAAAAAATGTTCTAGGATCTAATCTCAGTATCGTCGAAGATAGAAAAGATGCTTTTTAACCACGGAGGTCGCATATGCAACCAGCTCTACCAAAAAGTTACATTCTCAAGCATAACTCAAATCCTGATCGCATGTTTCAAAGGGTCAGAGAGTCGAAAAAAGAGGCGAAGCTCCTCGATGCGATGGCTTTTTATGGCTATACCGACCTTTTTAAAAAAGCGGTCGAAGAAGGGTTTCCCATCAATCACTGTCAATCGGAAGGCCCTCTATACTGGGCATTGGCAGGAAATCGCGACGAAATCGTGAAATTTTTGCTAGAAAAAAGAGCAAATGTGAATCATCGGTTTCGTAAAAGGACGATCCTTTCCTATGCAGCGGAGAGACTTCCTGACAAAGCCGCCCTGACCTTGATCGCGGCTGGAGCCTTTCCTGAAGGCTATCACTCTGAGACGCCGCTGCACTATGCGGTCAAAAGGAAATCCATAAAAGTGGCGCAAGCATTGATCGATGCGCGTGCGGACGTCGATGCTGTGGCAAAGAAAACGTATTACCGCTTCACGCCTCTTGCCGTCGCGCTTGAAAGGAAAAATCCGGAGATGATCAGAGTGTTACTCAACGCCGGCGCGAATCCAAAAGGCAATGGGTGTTTTCTCCCATCAGATGCGGGATGTGAAATTGTCGACATGATCAAAGAGGCGAAAAACGGCTAGGTGAAAAGAAAAAAAACGCCGCAGCTTTTGACAGCCGCGGCGTTTTTTCGTGATTAAGACAAGTTCTCGGCTTTTGTCCTGATTGAAGCGACCTGAGTCAAGAACACCCCGTAGATCACTTTAGAGGCGATATCGGCCGTTGTGAAGATCAACTGGCGCGCAACCGCACCCCATGCATTGTAGGCAAATACAGGCATGATGTAGGCAACCGGATAGAGCCACCAAGAGATCAAAAAGAGCCACCAAATTGTCGACATATACCCTTTAGCCTGCGGGTTCAAATAGCTGTACGAGCTGCTGATGACCTTGTAGATCAAATAAAGGACGTGCAGGAAGAATAGAGTACTGATAATTCCATAAACCCAAAGAAGTGTGAAATTTGAGGTTTCGTAGAACTGTCCGATGTATCCCAAGATAATCATTGCGCTACCGGAAAAGAAAAACTGATTCCGATAAGAGCTTCTTTTGACCGCGTCAAGATCAATGATGAAAAGAATCTGGAAAAGAAGCATCGGCACGTCAATCAACCAATTGAGGTAGCGGTACCCATTCGTGAAGGTGAAGCCTTCTCTTAACTGATACATGAGGGTCGAGTCGTTGAAAACAAAAGCATCCTGCCAGCTTCTGGCTTGGAAATAAAGGATTAAAAACGCCGAGACCATGACAACAACAGAAAGCACAGAAGAGATTCTAAATCTCTGCGCTACCGTATTGACTGTCATCGCAAAGTAAAATAGGGCCGCTAACATCACTGCAAAACCGAATGTTAGGTACTGCGACACAATTTGAAATTGCATCGTATCGTAACTGAAAAAGTTTTCCATACTTGGTTCAATCATACAGGTATTCCTCCAATGTTTGATATCAATCCTTACCCTACTGAATTTTCTTCAAAAAGAAAATATTTTTTTACCTTCCGCTGAAAAAAGGCATGGGGCAGAGTCAGGCAGGCAAAAACGATAAATGGATAGGAAGACCAATGAGAGTGTTCAATGGTCTTCATCGTCAGAATGATAACCAACGGAAGCGCAACAATCGCAGTGACCGCCCAGCCGAGAGGATCGAAAAAAATAGCCTTCATCGTTTCATTCGTCGCGTGCTGAACGTCCCTCAAATGACGAAACGAGTGGAGGATCACAAAGTAAAGCCCAAAAGAAAAAGGGGGAGGCAGCAACACAAAAACGGCCGCAAGGGCCGCGATCTCTCTGAAAACTTCAGGCCATTTTTGACTCAATAAGAGAAGAGGAAGCAAAATCGGCAGAAGCGGCGCGGGAGCAGCCAAAATGGCAATCCAATTTTCAGCTTGAACGGCCGACCCTAAAAGAAGGGTAAAAAACGGCAGAACATCATCGGGATATAAGGCAGCGCTTGCGACAATGGGAAGCGCTCCCCTGAGACACATTTCTCCAAGAGATGAGATCCCTTTTCCGAGCGTATCGTCGGCCCCGAAATGCAACATCGTTTCTAAAAGAAAAACAGCCATAAAAAGAGTCGGAGAAAAAAACCAAAGACCCAGAAGAAGACCGCCTAAAAAGCTGTACACCAGCAGATTCTTTAAAAATTCAGAAGAAGTGCCGCTGATTTTTTTCATGAGACAAAGGTCGTAGGAGCCGTGATACATACCGACTGTCATAAGCAAAAAGACCCATAGCGACAGCTCAAAGGGAATTCCAAAGATCAAGCGAATAAAAAAGTAACCCGTTGATGCCAAAAGAAATGCGGCAAATTCCGGCTGCAAGCGCTGTCTCCTCATCGCATCACCGTTTTGAGAAAAGGCCCTTTCGGCAAAGACCCGATCACCTTAAGACGATCGATGAGACTTCCCTCCCCTTGAAGGAAGCGAATCAAGGGCAGTGACGGACACCGTTCAAATAAGCGGCAAAAGATGTCGGGCATCATACCGGGGTAGTCTTTAATAAGGGTCAATAACTGCAGATCCATCCATCGATCCACATTTGTGTAAGGGGTGCCCTTCATGTGCTGCAAGAAGGCATAACCTGTCGACGCTCTAATATGACCTCCGGCAATGCCAATTTTATCTGTCGGGCAGCGTAAAAACCCCATAGGAAGACGGCCCGAAATTTCACTTTCAATCTTAATCTCGTCTTCAGAAAGAGCATACCGCTTACGAAGATAAGAGATCATGCGCGTTTTATGCTCACGAGAAGCGAATGGTTTAAGGGTGAAGGAGGTAGGCGTCACAATGGCCCTGCAGGCATCTAAGGGGAGGAGATAAATAAAATAAACCGCGCAAGACTCGTCAATGAAGTCCATCAAAGTCAACGGCTCGGTGTTCCAAACCGGCTTTGATGCCACGACTTCGCATTCAAGGAAATCTTGCATCACCGTCTGCGGCTCAAACTGATTGAGATCGAGCCTCGAGTCCCAAATATGATGTCCGTGATACGCGCCCTTTTCTGTGGCGACGAGATCTCCTTTTATGTCCAAAACCGCTTCATTCAATTGGAAGCTGCCGATCCCTTGCTTCTCGATCTCTTTTCTCAAATACAAAAGAATACGGTCACTGAAGACCAGATGATAAGGGCACGCTCGAACATCCACCTTAAGAGACTGATCCTGCGTCCCAATTGTCATCGAATGCCACTGACGCTCGACAAGATGAGGCGGCAAAATGGGCTCTGTTTCCCAGTAACACCAGGAATGGCGGCTTTCATAAGGGTTTTTAGCATCTAAAAAGAGAAGTTTGAGACCGGGCGCCTCTTCGGTGAGGCGAACAGCCAACGAATGGGCAGCCAAGCCTGCGCCCACAAAAATATGATCATAGACGTCCATACGCATCGACCATCTCTGAATAAAAGCGCCGCTCGTTTGCCGGCTCCCCTTTCGGGGGAAAAAGTGTATGTCCGAGGGCCTTAATACTAAGGAAGACCTTTTTAGAAAGAGGAACGACAGCCCTTCGGCAACTCAAATCTTTTTTCGAGGCCTTTCCGATTTCTCTATACATAGCCGCAGCAGCAGCCACAGGAAACCTGATGCGAAAAGGGAGGTAGCGAAGCCCTTGCATGCCGCTTGCATAATAGGACTCAGCGCGGCTTAACAGTCGCACCCTCGCCACACTGATCGGCTGAGTGCCGAAACATTGGCAAATCTTTTGACAGTCGGCTTCTTGGTTGCCGCTGAGAAAGCCGGCTGGAAAATCTTCTAGAGGAAGGTAAATTTTTCCCCGCTCCGCATCCTCATAAACGTCTCGCACGATATTGGTCATCTGCATGGCAATCCCAAGATCGATAGCGTGCGGAAGGGCTTTTTTTTCGGCGACGGAAAAAATACTGCAGAGGATCATGCCAACTGTCGAGGCGACCCCTTTGCAATAGTCGAGAAGCTCTTCTTCGGTCTCAATCGAGAGCAAATCAATGTCCTCTTGCAGCGTCTTGACAAGCTGCAAAGCCACTTGAGACGACACCCCCTTTCGCACCATAAGTTGTTGAAATCTGGGGAAGGTTTTGAGAGTCCCCCCTTCGATCTCACCGCAAATAGTGCTTAAAAAGCGATGCGCTTCGTCTTTGGATGCGGAGAGATCGACTTTGTCATCAAGAGAGCGGCAAAACGCATAAAGAACCCTCACATCGTCTCTTATCTCGGGCGGAAAAAACCGAGCGGCCAGTGAAAATGTTTTCGCGTGATGACGGAAAAGGGCAGACTCTTTCTCGGAATTCAAATGGCGCCCTCCAAAATTTTAGCCGAAGATAAGACCCCCGGCAGCCCGGCCCCCGGATGAGTGCCCGCTCCGACGAAATGGGCATTTTCAAATTCCGGAAGACGGTTTGTGAAGCGAAAATAGGCCGATTGCGACAGTTTAGGCTGCAAGGTAAAGGCCGACCCCAGGTAGCAGCTTTGACTTTCGAGAAAATGTTTCGGCTGGCGCACGTGCAGATCAACGAGCGACTTCCGTAAGCCGGGCAAGGCTCTTTCTTCTAAAAAGGCAAACACTGTCTCTTTTAACACTGCCTCCGATCCAATCCAGTCGCTGAAGCCGGATAAATTCGGGACAGGAACAAGCGCGTAAAAGCTATCCGTTCCGTCCGGCGCGGCGCTCGGGTCAGAGGCGCGGGGCCTGTGAAGATAGATATTGGGGCGAGTCGGAAGAGCGGGGCTTTTGAATATTTGCCGAATATGAAGCTCGTAGGGGTCGGAAAAAAGAATCAAGTGGTGGGGCACATCCGAATAGTGACGATCGGTTGAAAAGTAGAGCACAAACAGGCCCATCGACACGCTTGCCGCTCGTTTTTTGAGCCTGGTTTTGAAGCTGAGCTCTTCCGGCTTCAAAAAGCGCGAATAAAACGTCATGGGATCGCCGTTGAAGACGAAGGCATCTGAAGGGAGCGTTTGCCCCGAGCTTGTGACAACGTGGGTGACCCGTCTGCCGGATGTGACGAGTCTCTCGGCAGAGGTTTCGGTCAAAAATTGAATCCCCTCTTCTCTTGCCAGCCGGACAAGAGCCGTCACAAGAGCGCCCATCCCCCCTTTTGGGAAGACAACGCCCCATTGATTTTCCAAGTAGTGAATCAAAAGGTATAAAGCCGGCGTTGTGTCCGGATTTCCCCCGACGAGAAGGGGCGGCACAGAAAACGCCTGCCTTAACTCCGCGGAAGAAAAAAACCTCGAGACCGCTTTCGAGCAGCTTTCGAAACAGCGCATTTTTAAGAACTTGGGCGTTGCTTTTAAAAAAACGAGGAGCTGATCAAAAGACTGGCAGCCATACTCTTCGTAAGCGACCTTAAATAATTCCTTGGAGTACTGATAAAATTTTCGATAGCCGGCAAGGTCGTCTGGAAACAGCCTCTTTATTTCGGCTTCGGTATGCTCGTAAGTCGGGCCGTAGTGAAACCGGTCGCCATTGGCAAAATCGAAAGCGTACCAAGGCGACACGGGATAAAAGGTGACATAATCTTCGGGACGGCGGCCATAAAGCTCAAAGAGCTCATCGAACAGTACCTTTGCGGTCACAACCGTTGGACCGGCGTCATATCGAAATGGCCCCGATTCAATCACTGTCGCTTTGCCGCCAAGCTGTTTTTGCTGTTCCAAAACCGTGACGTCAAATCCCTTCGCCTTTAGACGAAGCGCCGCGGCCAGCCCCCCGAACCCCGCTCCCACTACAACAGCATGTTTCATTGTCGACCTCTTGTAAGATGAATTTTGAAGGTATCTCATAGAGCGTTATCGCGCAAGTGATGCATCTCTTCTTCCTTTCTGTTACACTTAAATGCATGAAAGTCATTTTCTTTTTTCTCATCATCTTAGGTTCCGTTCACAGCGCGTCGCTTCAGACTTATTCCCTTGGCTGGTTCACAACAGCCTATGTCATGACCGCCCACCCCGGAACAGACGAAATTTTTGCCGTGAGAGCCAAGGGACGAGAAACAGTGTGCGCTCTAGCGGAGGAGTGGGGCGCACAGGCAGGAATCAACGGCGGCTTTTGGCAAGCGGACGGCACCCCCGCCGGAGCTTTGAAAATTGACGGCGTTTGGCTTAGGCGCCCCTTTCAAAACCGCGCGCTCTTGGCATGGAATAGCCCCGGTTTCGACGTGGCCATCGAACGCTATCAAAAAGGAAAGCCCCTTCCCGACACTGAATTTGTCGTGGGCGGCACTCCCCTTCTGCTTAAGGACGGGAAGATGATCGATGACTACCGCCCCGAAAAAACGCGGTCCTTTTTTCTTTACTGGTGGCACCCCAGAACGGCAGTGGGAATGAAAGAAGACGGAACGTTTGTCTTCGTGGTGATTCAGGGCCGAGTCCTCGGCCTCCTAGGAGGGATGACCATCCCCGAGCTCTCCCGTTTTATGCAGCAGCTGGGGTGCAAAGACGCCCTTAATATGGATGGCGGCAGCTCGTCAACCATTGTTTGGAAGGGCAAAGTCTTGAATCACCCCGGCGGTACGATCCGTGAAGGAAACCGGTGGGTCGATGCTGTTTCCGATGCGATTTTGATTCGCTGAAGGACCATCGACAGCTATTGAAACTCGTCAATCATCGCTTCAGCACCCTCTTGGTTGTCGACACTCAGAATCTGCTTGCCCTGCATGGTCACATAAAATGATGTGATGTTGATGCCTTCTTCGGCGAGCTTCGTCGATAACTTTGCAAGAGCGCCAGGGCTATTGGGCAGGCTTAACTCAAAAGCATCGTGTGTTGTGAAAGCAATTCCGGCATCATCTAATGCCGCTTTCGCTTTTTTCTCATCATCGACAACAAGACGAAAGGCAGCCTGGGGCGCCCCGATGCTCACCTCTGCAAACCCCTCAATATTGACGCCCGCATTGCCAAGTGCCGACGTGACTTTTGACAACTGTCCCGGCTCGTCGGGAACCGTAAACGCAAACTCGACGATCATGACCCACTCCTTTATTGAAACCATCCCATCAAACCTGACTATAGCGAACTTTGAGGTAAAGGGGAAATTGAGAATCCGGACGCTGAGCCTCAGATTGTTAAAAAACCATAACAACACATCCTGCTCGAGTGCTTTGTTTCGGGCCGAGCCCCGGTTTCCCCCTCTTAGCGGCATGGCCGGTTTTTTGCCTTCAGCGGTCACGCGGCCAATCTTCACACAAAAAACTAAGGATTAATTTTTTCAACTGTGATATGGTTTTGGAAACATCTTACGGCCATTTGATGCGACAGTTCACTCTTATCATTGCTCTTTTCATCATCGCCTCGGCAGAGGCGCAGACCTCCCGCGAGTCCTTCACACTCGAAAACGATCTTGAATACATCGACTTGGAGTCGACGTTGTCGGAAACCAAAGTTTCCGGTTTTGTCGAGGGAGGGCGCCTGACACACCAGTACCGCTACGGTTTTTTCGGTTTGACCGATATGATCTACTCAGGATATGGAGAGCTTTCCGGAGAAGATGCGTTTGATGATGATGTTAAGTTTTGCTACTTTGAAATCGATGGAGAATTTTGGGTTTCCTATCTCTTTCACACGTCGAGATATTCCCTTTCCCCCTTTATCGGCTGGGGAGTCAGGCAGCATAAATATCACAAAACAAGGCCTGTCAAACTCGATCAAGAGGTCAACTATCTTTATTTGCCAATTGGGCTTAAGGCAAGTTCCTACCTCACTCGCGCCATTGGCATCGGAGCGCTTTTCAAAGTCGATATTATGACATACACATGGTGGAAATACCGCCACCCTGTGATTTGTGAAAAGTCTCGCGATTTAGAAACGTCTCCTGTCTACGAAGCAAGGGCTTGGATGACTTACTGGCTCTCTCCAAGGTGGCGCGCGACAGTTGGCGGCTCTTTTCGCTATCTGCAGCTATTGTTTCCGGAGGATGTTTTCTTTGCCCCGGAGCCGAAAAAACAGCTCAATTTCGGATTTCGCGCCGGGCTCGACTATCACTACTAACCCTTAAGGTTTTATGAAAAAGATCACCCTGTTTATTCTTTTTTTTTCGTCGGCGGCGGCATTCGGACTGGAATTCGATGAGCTGCGCTCACTTTCAAGGAAGCTAAGGCCGGCGCCGGAAGTGCGGGAACAGATCGAAAGCGCCATAAAAACGGCCGAGACTCTAGACTCCCCAAGCAGCCGGGAGCAAATCACGTTCCTTTTGGAAAGGATGATTCAATACGGCATCGAGTTTCCCCTCCTTAAAGAAGGGTCTTTTCTTCAAAAGCAGTCCCATCTCATTGCAATGGCCGCCAAAGCGCTGAAACAAGAAGAATTTGCCGCCCTCGCCGATTTTTCCGTGTCCCAAAGACACGATCTCGTCCATTTCATTGTGGATATCGAAACGGGCGAAAACTTAGGTGTGTTCAAATCCGAAGGGCCTCGGGACCGGGAAAGATTAACCTGGGAAGTGAGCGCCCTCTTCGGAATCGAAGAGGTGCTGACGCCCGCGCTTTCACTCACCCTTTATGGAAAGAGCGGCGAATTTCAAGCCTATCAAAAAACAGATCTCCAAACCGAACAAGCCTATATGAAAGAAATGTATGGCCTCGTGACGTTTGATTCCTACATGAAATGTTCGCTCGCTGTGCTGCTGATGGCCCTCTATGACATGCACAACGAAAATTGCTTTTATCAATTTCGTCGCGAAGGATATATTGAGATGGGCTTTTGGGACACTACAAACGGCTTTGATCGCGAATCTTTTATCCCCTATACAGTTGACGAAATGATCCCCACTTTAGACACCCCGTACGCTTGGATTGGCTGGGATTATCCTCAAAGGGACCGCACTTTGACAAAACGATTCAAGCCCAAAATCATCAAGCTGATGAATTCGTGGCCAAAGCGGATTCAAATGTTTCGCGACTACCTCCGCCACCCTTTGACCCCGGCAGTTTTGACAGAAGGCGAAGGCGAAGCGCTCATTCAACGGGCTCTCAAGCTGCACAGAACCATCACAAACAATCCCGAAGCGCCCATTCGTTTATGGCACGAAGCCCTATGCCCCTCTTACCCCAAAGTTGCGACAGCGATGGCCCAATATTTCCCTGAGCATGAGCCTATGTGGACCCTGTTTCGCCTGCGCTGGATACCTGAAGAGGCCTATAGCTGGATGGATCCCTCTAGGCAAGAGGAGTTTAAACAATGGGTCACAACATTTCTTTCCCAATAAGACGACCGTCCCACCCGCTGCATTGCCATAATCGATTAAACGGGGTATCTCTCATTATGTGGAACCGGAAACATTTGTTTTTAGCCTAACGGCCATTATTGTTTTAGGCGTTCTCGCCAAATGGGTGGGCTGGGCGACCCGTATCCCATCGATTCTTATCCTCTTATTGACCGGACTCATCATTGGCCCTATCTTGGGACTTGTTCACACAAAAGAGCTCTTTGGCGATCTTTTGATTCCGGTTGTGTCCTTGTCTGTCGGTGTGATTCTTTTTGAAGGAGGGCTGACACTTCGTTTCCGCGATTTAAAAGATTTCGGCCATGTCATCATACTCCTCGTCACTGTAGGAGCCGCAACGGGTTTTTTCCTCTCGACGCTGTTTCTTGTCTATGTTCTTCACTTCAGCTGGACGTTTTCCCTTCTGGAAAGCGCCATTTTGATCGTCACCGGACCCACCGTGATCATTCCCCTTCTTGAACATCTCAATGTGAAAGAACCCGCAAACTCGATTCTCAAATGGGAAGGGATCGTCATCGACCCCATTGGAGCCATACTCGCTGTCTTAGTCTTCGACAGCCTCATCCAGAAAACAACAGAAAGCGCCGTCGAAGTGATGGTGTTCGGTGCAGTGGAAACGCTTCTTGTCGGATCTATTGTCGGCGTTGCCGTGGCTTACTTAATCCTTTTGATTCTCCGCCGCTTTCTACTGCCGGACGCCCTTCAAAATCCTGTCGTCCTCATGTTTTTGATCGGAGCCTTCACAACGGCGAACGCTTTCAAAGAAGATGCCGGATTAATCAGCGTCACCATCATGGGACTGATCCTCGCAAATCAAGCGCAGACCCAAGTTCAGCATATCGCTGATTTCAAGGAGAATTTAAAGATTATCCTCATCGGCTTTCTTTTTATCACGCTTTCCTCTGCGATCAACTTAGCGACTCTCCTGGATACGCTTCCCGAAAGTCTGGCCCTTCTCGTTTTTTTGATTTTTATTGGAAGGCCCGCAACCGTGCTTGTGTCTACGATCTTTTCAAATTTGGGCTGGAAGGATATTCTCTTTATGTCGTTTATGGCGCCCAGGGGAATTATTGCGGCCGCAATTTCCGCCCTTTTCGGCTTAGTGCTTGCAGGAATTGATTACGAAGAAGCCCACGTTTTCGCCCCGATGACCTTTACCATCATCACAGGCACGGTCATTTTCTACAGCATTGTGACGCCTCTGCTCGCCGACTATTTAAAAATATCGAGCATCCCCAATCAGGGCGTTTTGATTATAGGCTGCAATCGCGTCGCGCGGGCCATTGGAGACGCTCTTTTCAAAGAAAGAATCGATGTGCGAATGATCGACACCGATTATTGGAAAGTATCGGAAACAAAGCAATACGAAATGCCCGTCTACCACGGACCTTTCATCACATACGAAACCGCAAATCCGGAGGGGTTTATCGGTCTCGGAAAGCTGCTTGCCTTGACGGAAAGAGATGACATCAACAGCCTCGCAGTGCGCCACTTCAACCCTCACTTCGACATCGCCGATAGTTACCAACTGCAAACCCGGACAGATAAAATACCCGAATCAGCCAAAGGCAGGGTGCTCTTTGGAAAGGAATACACTTTCGACAAACTCGACGAGCTGATGACCGAAGGTTACGTTGTCAAAACGACGAACTTGAACCCTGAATTTACTTATAAAAAGCTCAAAGAGACATACAAAAGCCGGTTGATCCCCCTCTTTTTCATCCGAAAAACAGGCCACCTTGTCCCTATCACAGACATCAATCCATGTCCTCCAAAGGCCGAAGGGAAAATCATTTTTCTCTGTTTAAAATAACCGATCGATTGATTCGTGTTCTGAAATCGTTTATTGTGTGATGAAGGCCTGCCTCTAAAGAGGTTTTTGGCTGCCATTGCAGCGACTCATGAGCCGTTGTCAGGTCGGGATTTCTTCTCAAGGGGTCATCTTGAGGGAGAGGGTGGTAATGAATCGCCGAGCAGCTGTTGGTGAGCGCAACAATCGTCTCAGCCAGCTCGGAAATGGTGATTTCTCTTGCGTTCCCCAAATTAACCGGTCCTGTAAACCCGTCATCTGTGTCCGTGAAAGCCAAAAATCCTTCGATCAGATCGTCGACAAAACAAAAGCTGCGTGTCTGAGATCCGTCGCCGTAAAGGGTGAGGGGCTTTCCCGATAAGGCCTGCACGATAAAATTAGACACGACCCTCCCATCATCGCATGCCATACGGGGGCCGTAAGTATTGAAAATACGCGCTACTTTGACCGTGACGCCATACTGCCTATGAAAGTCGAAACAAAGCGTCTCCGCCACGCGCTTGCCCTCATCGTAGCAGGCGCGGACGCCGATGGGATTCACGTGGCCAAAGTAACTTTCGGGCTGCGGATGAACGCGCGGATTTCCATAAACTTCGCTTGTCGACGCCTGAAAAAAAGTCGCGCGGTTACGTTTTGCCAATTCAAGAAGGTTGAGCGTTCCTATAAAATTCGTTTTGAGGGTGTGGATCGGATCTTTTTGATATTTCTTTGGAGACGCAGGACAGGCCAGGTTATAGATTTCGTCATAAGTTCGTAAGGTGTCGGCGAAGGTGCAGATATCGCAGTCGATAAAGATGAAATGAGGGTGTTCTTTCAAATGTTTGATATTTGTTAAACTGCCGGTCAAGAGATTATCGACGCACACCACCTCATCACCTCTTTCCAGCAGCCGATCGCAAAGGTGGGATCCTAAAAACCCCGCCCCTCCTGCCACAAGCACCGTTTTGCCCTCCACAAAGCCCAAGATAACCGACATCGATAAAGCGACAAGCACACCAAAAAAACCGCAACGCATAAAAAAACTCTTTCCCAAAAATTAAGCATGATCATAGGAAGAGCCCCCTTAAAAGTCCATCACATCAGTCCCTCGGAAACTTTTGGTGCAGAATCGTGAGACGCTTTTGCCCTTCGCCCCTGAAGACACGCCGCTTAAAAACATTTGATTCGCGGCACTTTTTCGATCGGATTAGGGGACGTGTTCAAATTTTAAATGACTTAATTTGAAGACGTCCCCTAAAGCTGAGAAAGCTTTACTTAATAATTGTCGTATTCCTTCCGAATCATCTCTTCATCATAATCCGGAAACCTTTCCATTAGATCCTTTTTTATCGCGTCAAAGATATCAGCCCGGACTTTTTTCCAATCGACTTTTATGGCTTTGGCCACCACATCGTCTCCAAAAGAATCGTAATACCCGCGTAGGCATTCATAGATAGCGGCGCTTCTTTGCGCACGTTTACTAGAGGTATCCTTTAATTCTTTAAGTTTGCCTTCAAATTGAGTGTGGTTTTCATCGGCTAGGTAGTCTCTGTACGCTTGGTTCACGACCTCAAAAACGTTTCCAATCTCTTGATTCATTTCCTTGCGTTTTTCTCTCTCTGCAAACCCGGATGAATCGATTTTCCTTCCGGCGTATTCGCCCTCCTTTTTATTTTGAACGTTATCATTGGCTTGTTTTGGAGCAGATCGTAAGAAGCGTCTGTAATCAACCGCTTCCTCAGTTGCACTTACGGACTCTTGATCCCTCTCTTTGCCTCTTAAACGCCGCTCCTTAGCTTGTTTTGCTTGTGCCTCCCCTTGACGAGCGATTTCTTCGTTGTTTTTTTGTTTCAAGGTCTCAAAAAATTCAGTAGCCCGGCTTTCCACTTGCTCAAGGTCGTTCAATGCGCCCTCGGATAAACCGAACTTATCTATTAACAAAGTCTTAGCCTCTTTGTATTTCGTCTCTACATCCCGGTATGTATTGAGCGAACTTTCCAATTGCTGCTTAGACTCCTTCCACTTTTTTGTCGCTTCACTTAACTGGCGATTCGCTTCACTCGGGTTTATTTTTACTTTCCCCTTATAATCCTCTTTCATTTTTTCAAAGTCATTAAGAGCGATCTTCACTTTCATTTCGTCATTCTTGATCCTTTTTGCTGTCCGCGAAAGAGTTTGCGGAGACTCTTTCAAACGGCTTACAGCTTGCTGGATCTTTCTTTTTTCTGTCTCGAATTGAGGAAGCATTCTCTCCCCTTGTCGACTTGAAGATGAACCGGTAGGTTTTGTCCGGAATCTTTGAATGCATTGATCCACATGAACAAGCTCCTTCTCTGCTTCCTCTACATATTTTTCAGCGATTTTGAGAATCTCTTCTGAATTTTCAAGCAGGTGGTCAATCTCATAGTCCTTTTTGAATTTGCTGAGCAAGGCATCCCCGATTTTTTTTGTGATTTCCCCTTTTTTTTCTAGGGCAGCCCCATATTCTTGGAATGCCTTGAATTCGCGATCGTCTGGCTCTTCTTTGATCAGATCTTGAAGAGTCTCTTGATCCAGATTAGGCATGGTCTGTCGAGCTCCTGGCGCTGCAGGGGCCGGCGGGGCGGCAGGCGCTGCAGGGGCCGGCGGGGCGGCAGGCGCTGCAGGAGCCGGCGGGGCGGCAGGCACGCCAGTTGCACTCTCCTCGGATAATGAATCTGTACGGGGGCTGTACCCTTTGACAAGGTCTTCGTGCCGATCAAGTATCTGACCCGCCTCTTGCAACTCATTTAAAAGCGTTTCAACAATTCCTATTTCCTCCTTTCTTTTTTGGCTGTGGGTTCTGAGTCTATCGAACGTCATATCCTCAAAATTTGTTTCGGGAACCGCTTCACCTGTATCGACACTCCGCTGTTCTTTCCGGGTATATATGCGGGGGAGGCTGAATTGTTCAATCGTCAGCTTAGGTTTCACCTGAGTATCACTTTTTTCTGATTCTATCGACTCATTCTCTGGCTCTGCGGCAACAAAAGAGTCTTTTTGCACGGACATGCTGGGCGGTCCAGACACTGCTGTTTGGCTGTCTAGAGATTCTCTAACGGAAACGTCTGATGCGGATCTTGATTCGGAATTTCCAGCCGAAAGCAATGAGCCCGGTTTCTCTTTAATCGAGCTTTGGCTTTTGTCGTCTTCCTCAATTTTGCCTGAGGCCGACGGTTCCTTCATGGCATCCGAAAAAATAGGTCCATTGGCAGATACTAAAGCCTGGCTTTCCGACAAGACTTTTGTTGCTTCACACATTTTGGCCATCGTTTTAACGCTGTCAATTTCATTAAACTTTTCGATGAGGCGGTTTATGAGACCAGGTTTTAACTCTGTTCCGGTTAAATAAATTCGGATTTGCGTTTTCTTACGCGCTTGTTCTCTTGCCGTTGTTTCCGGTTGTTGAAGGATTGTAGACAGGTTCAACTCCCCTTTTTCAAATTGATTTTTCCAACCCTGAATATCCTCTTCTGTGACAATAGGATCTCCCGTATAAAAAATACCTGGTTCAGATTGCTCTTTGATCCCTTTTTGAGTGACTTCGTGGAAGTAAACGAGCGGATTTTGTCCCTCATGATTTGAGCAGATTTCATCATAGCTGGATAAGATACTCTTTAACCTCGAGGCGATTTTGTCAAGACTGTCGGAATCGGCAGTGCTTGACGTGCAATACTTTTGAATTGCATCCAACTCACTGGTCAGTTCGATGAGCGCTGTTTCCATTGACCTGATATCAGTGAGAACCGAACGACCGGAAAGCCTTTTTGTCATCCTAGCCACGCTCCAGCTTGAATAATACTGAAATTCATGACTGTCAGCGTCATAATAAACCTTGTGTTCCTTAAACACATTGCCTAAGGATTTTACTGTTTTATCGAGATGATCAATATATTGATCAATTGCTGTCGATGACAAAGCCTCCGTCTCAAATACTTCAAAATTATTACCGGAACTATACAGGGGCTCCATAATTAAAAACTCCCTTAAAATTAAAATAGTTTTAATTTAATTATATCATAAGTTTTTAATTTATAAATAATTTTTAAATTAGTATTAAATCATTTAATTTCGATATTAATAAAGCAATTTTTAACAAAAAAAAACACGAGAAAATTGTTTTTACAGCAATTCCCGCTTGAACTCAGGAGACCCTAGTACTTAGTTAACAAAGTTTTTGATCAAATTCGGCATTATAAGCGCCGGGATGAGCCGATCTTAATCGGCTCAATATTAACAATATAGAGCTGATGGAGATCGACTTATCGCGGCGCTTATAATGCCGAATTTGATCAAATTTTTTTTTACTAAGAACTAGAGAGCGGAATAGGCTTAAGCTGGCTGATGGAGCGGTAGAGGCGGCTCCAGCGGCGGAAGTCTTGCCTCAAACTCTTTTTGATTTTTTTGAGTTCGAGTTTGAGCTCTTTCCACTCTTCCGATGGTTTGGCTTGATGACGCTTCATTTTCGCCTTCAACTCATTGAACTCGGCGATTTTTTCAAGCATTTTATCGGACAACTCGTTGATTTTCTCTTCGAGATCGTCTCTTCTGACATACCAAAGTTGCTTGACTCTTTTAAGGAGGTCATTCTTCCCTTCGACCACCATTTTTTTCTTAATTGTGATGGCATCGATACGTCTTAAACCCCATGTGGCGCCAATGTGGCTTAAGAGCCAGATCAACCATTTGGAAGGGTCGTAATGGTACCAGCACACCCCGTTTCGGTAGTCATTTGCATAAGTATGGTGGTAGTTGTGGTACCCTTCTCCAAAAGTAAGAAAGGAAATAATAAAGTTATTGACGGCCGAATGTTCCCTGCAGAAGGGCTGGTCGCCCCACGTATGGGCGAGGGAGTTAATGAACCAGGTGCAATGGTGCAAAAAGAAGAGACGGGTCCAAAAAACAAGGCAAAAGGACCCGATAAAATCACTCAGAAGCCACCCAACCAATAAAAAAACCAAAACATTGGAGCCGATCATGGCAAATTTGATATGGCGATGCTGCCAGGCAAGCCAGGGATTTTGAAGCAGATCGGCGACCACTTTTTTTTCGATGGGGCGAGGTTTTTCCATCAGCCACAGAAAGTGGGCGTACCAAAATCCTTTTGTGATGGTATAGGGATCGTCATCCGTATCCACATGGGCATGGTGAAGCCTGTGATCGTAAGACCATCTCAAAACGCTCCCCTGGAAAGTCGTCGAACCGAAGAAAAGAACCAGCAGTTCCACAAGCCAGTGAGCCTTGTAGCAGCGGTGGGAATAAAGGCGGTGATATCCGGCCGTGATGCTGATTCCCCCAAAAAAATAAAAGGCGACAGCTGTCGCGATGATGGCCCAAGATGGCGAAGCAAACCAGAGGTAAAAGGGAAGGAGTGCAATCACAAGAGTTTGATAAATCACTAAAAACCAAGCGGCTGCCCGATGTTGACCGGTAGACTCTTGCATTCATGCCTCCACTTTTTTTTTGTCTTGATCAAAGGACTTTACCCTATTTTTCAGCATCACTCAATTATAC
>CAZVSU010000004.1:0-55135 GCA_964629645.1 uncultured bacterium
TCATCGGCAAAGATAATTGTCGTTCACCGGCAAAGATAATTGTCGTCATATACTTGCCGAAGATCTCGATCATCCAGATAAGACAGAATATGCTGAAAAATCTCTTGTGGCAGAGTTTTATTGATCAAACCCTCCTCTGCAGGAGAGTCGTTCCTTAAGTTGAGGGCCTTACCCTCAATGTTAGTGAAATTAACCATGTAGGCTCCTTGTGAGATTTATAGGTAAAGTCTAGTGTGTGAGTGTCTTGTTTCCAACTTATAAAATATTAAATTTCAGTAGTTTGTTGCAATAGCACTTAAAAAGGGCTTCTCTCTCATCGGGTATTGGAAGACGATCGTGCTCACGACCTAATAGATTGATTTGAAGTGGTTTATAAGAAGTCATCCGCTATCGGACTGAAAAAAAATTCGGTCACATTTGAGGGAAAAAGCTGTGGTCCTTCTCAGTAGACAAAAGATCTCGCCCCCGCTATCTTGACGTTATGAGGGAGAATATGAGCATTTCTGAATCGAAGCTTGATAAGGGGATTCATATCCTTATCACGCTGTTCATGATTTTAGGTTTGGGCATGACCATTGTGTCATGGATGCAAATCTGCAGTGAGGCTTGTGTCGACGTGCATCAATATAAATATTTTGGTTTTGACTTCGAGTTTTTGGGTTTTGTTTTTTTTGCCATCGCTATTCCCTTGCATATCATTTCTAGAACGATTGGCTGGCTTTCCTATTTGGTGAGTCTGATGGTGGCCGGCGCCGTGGGAAGTGAGATCAACTTTATTCTCGTTCAATATTTCGTGATCGGCCAGTGGTGTCCCATATGCATGACCATTGCGGCACTTATAGGAGTCATCGCTTTACTGGTGATTTACCGGTTTTTGTTCCGTTTTATTGTTCTTGATCAACCAATTACATGGGGTAAAAGTATGAAAGCGCTTGGAAAAATCGTGGGGGGCGGGGCTGTTGTTGCCATCTCCTACGTGATCGCATTGGTCGGGGTGTTCAAACCCGAGACCTCATTTGCAGATGGGGTCGGCGGCAATAAACCTTATTTTGGAAATGAAAACAGTTCGGTAGAGGTTTATTATATTTCCGATTGGTTTTGCCCGGCCTGTGTTGAAACGGAGCCCGAACTTGCGCCTTATTTTCCAAGAATCATGGCAAAATCGCGTCTTTATTTTATCGATTATCCCATCCACCCGGAAACGATGAACTACGTCCCTTACAATCTATCTTTCATGATAAACGACAAGCAGCAGTACTTTAAAGTGCGTAAGGCGATGAAGCGTTTGGCGAAGAAAACGAAGACGCCGACATCGCAACAGGTCGAAGAGGCCGTTAAAGCGTACGGTGTCACCTACCAGCCCATGAATTTCTCAGATATCAATGATGGGATAAAATTTCAGGAAGGGATCGTCAAAACGTTTAAGGTGAACCAAACTCCGACAGTTGTCGTGGCCAACCGGGAAAAGCTCAAGGCAAAGAAACTAACGGGAGCAAATCTAACTCCTGAAAGAATCATGAAAGCGATTGATGACATGAAGCATTAGGGACAGTCCCTTAGGCTTTTGAGGAAAGCTTTAGCATCGCTGCGGCATCTTTATCGACTATCCAGAGCGCAGGTGTCGTTTCCGTTCCCACTTCTTGCGAGGGCAAGGGGGGACTTTCCATTCCGGACAAGACTTTAGCGAGCATTGCCGCTTTCTCGGCGCCCATTGTATAGACCACGATTTGACGCGCTTTGTTGATCAGTGGGTAGGTAAAAGAAAGGCGCCAAGTTTGCTTCTCTTCGACCCAATTCGCGATCACTAAGCGATCATTCACACTCAAGCCATCTGTACCCGGAAAAAGGGAGGCGGTGTGGCCATCGCTGCCCATACCGAGCATGACGAGATCAAAGACTTGACCGGGGACGCAATCGTGGATGAGCGTCTGATAATCTGTTGCAGCCTTTTGCGGATCAATCTCGCCCTGAAGTCTATGGATATGTTCTGGCAGAACGGGCAGGGAAGCAAAGCCTGCATCCATGGCCATTCGATAGTTGCTGTCAAGATCTGTGGGAGGAACTGTTCGTTCATCGCTCCAAAATAGGTGAACCTTGCTCCAGTCGACGTCGTGGCGATATTCAGGTTTTGCAAGCTGTTGAAAAAGGACCTTGGGGGTTGAACCGCCCGATAGGGCGACATAAAACTGCTTCCGCTGTTGGATGGCCTCTTGAGCTGTCGCGACAAAATGTTGTGCACAAAATCGGATCATGTCATCTCGATTTTCCAAAATTGCGACCTTGCGCCTTCTATCGACGATTTGGACTTGTTTTTCCCAATTGAAATCAGCCGCTTTCATGATTGACCTCGTCAAGATTTTCATTTGCTAACATTTTGAGCATATTGATGTAGTGTTGGCTCGAGTGGGCGTAGAGCAGCTTTTGGATAAATGCCGTTCCTTTAAACTGCGTCATCAGCGGGAGGGTGTAGGGGAGCCAGCACTTGTCTTGCGATGACATGTTGACGATAACTTGTGTCGGCTCTTCTAATGGGCGGTTGAAATCGAAGGTGTGCCCGTCATGGGTTTCGACCCTGACATGCGTGATGGATCCGGGAAAGACGCTCTCGGTTTCAATGGGGATAAGAGTGACAGTGATTAGGCGGTCTGAAAACGTATAGGTAAGCGTGTCTTTCGTTTGCGACGGGCTATTTTTTTGAAATTTCCAACCCAGCCTTTCAGCCAGCCAGCATTGAAGGTACTCAGCTTGAATGGCATTGTGGCGAAAAGCATCTGTTTTGCGGCTGTTATAGGAAATGGCCACTGTTTTGGAATTTTGAAGCTGATGAATCCGTTCCGGGGAATCTAATCCTTCGGCAATGACTGTCCGCCAACCCGCAAGACGTCCCCAATTCATATCCAAAACCTGGCAGGGGAATCCTTTCAGATGGCTGACGATGTTGCGGCAAAATTGCGAAAGTTGGTCGGTGCACTCCGAGTCGAAGATAAGTCTATCGGCGTATTCCACGAGCTTTGGGAGGACGTCGTTTTCGTGAGTGGGATCCTGACCCCAAAGCAAAATAATGGGCAGATCAGGTTCGAGATGGGGCAAGATATAGTTTGGGATCTGCTGTAAATGGGGGCCCCCCGCACGAATTTCGATATGGTCGCAGACCACAGTGCCGACGTTTTTAAGTGTCACCTCTGTTTCGAAGTCGGATTCATCATCTTTGGTATTGCCTTTGATAAAGATCACGCGGCAAGGAAATTTTTCGATCACATTGTCGACGAGCGTTCGAAAATAGTCGACTCTTCTTTCTTCGTGAGCGTAGATGATAAAATTGAAGAGGCTGGCCTTTTGCTTATTCGACTCGTTCATAACTTTCCACTCGGCTTGTGCGTCATTTTTTTTTAACTCGGCAGTTGTCATAATAAGCACCATTTTCTTCCGTCGTTTTCAATCAAGCGGTCGGCAGCTTCAGGTCCCCAACTACCGGCAGGATAGTTTGGAAAATCTTGTGGTGTCTCCTCGTTCCAACGGTTTAGAACGGGTGTGAGAAACTTCCAAGACGCCTTCACTTCATCCCACCTGGCAAATAAAGTGCGGTCTCCGGCCATGCAATCGGTAATGAGCCTTTCGTAGGCTTCGGGGGGCTCAAGACCGAAGTATTGGCCATATCTAAAATCCATTTTGACAGGCTGCAAAGGGCTTGACAGGCCGGGCACTTTGCAATTCATCTTAAGGGAGATGCCCTCATCGGGCTGTATGCGAATGGAAAGGACATTTTGCTGCAGCCCCATCTCCGATTTCTGAAAAAGAACGCCCGGAGCGTGCTTAAAAACAACAGAAATATCGGTCACTTTTTTGGGTAAATGCTTGCCCGTTCTTAAATAAAAAGGGACTCCGGCCCATCGCCAGTTATCGATGTAAAGTTTAAGAGCCATGTACGTTTCAACATTAGAGTGGTCATCGACGTTATCTTCTTCTCGGTAACTTTTTTCGAGCGCGCCATCTACATACCCTTGGCCGTACTGTCCTCTGACCACAAAATCGTCAAACCGATCCATCGGAATCGACCTGATCGATTCAAGAACTTTCACTTTTTCATCGTGGATTGCGTTTGATTCGAAGCTGATGGGAGGTTCCATAGTCGCGAGCGATAAAACCTGCATCATATGATTTTGGACGATGTCTCGGAGGCTTCCCGATTCCTCCCACAGTTTTCCCCTTGTGCCGATGCCGATATCCTCGGCGACTGTCATCTGGACATGATCGATGTGGTGATTGTTCCAAAGATCTTCAAAAATCGCGTTGCTAAAGCGGAAAGCCATGAGGTTTTGGACTGTTTCCTTTCCGAGATAGTGGTCGATACGATAAATTTGATTCTCGTCGAAGCATTGCTCCACTTCCTTTTGCAGCTGAATGGCGGAATCGAGATCGCGTCCAAAAGGTTTTTCGATGATAACGCGGGACCATTTTTCCGATTCATTTCGGCCGTAAACGAGATTGTGCCGGCTCAACATATCGGAAATAACGGGGAAGAAAGTCGGCTGTGTCGAGAGATAATAGACGCGGTTTCCTTTTGTGTTGAACTGTTGATCCAGCTGTTTGAGATAGCGCCTTAATGAATCGTACCCCTCTTCTTCGTTAAAATTCGACCGATGATAAAAAAGACACTGGCTGAATTCTTTCCAAGACTCTTCGTCAATGGGTCGATTTCGCGAATAATGGCTCACGCCCTCATACATTTCTCGCCTAAAATCGTCATGCGACTTATCTCTTCTGGCGAAACCGACGCAGGCAAAATGGGAGGGGAGCTGCCCTTCGAGCGACATGTTGTACAGGGCCGGGACGAGCTTTCTCGCTGTCAAATCGCCCGTCGCCCCAAAAATGACCAAAATGCAAGGGGCAGCGCGCTTGACAGAGCTGGTCGTTTCATCGAGGGGGTTTTTAAACTCCTCAATTTTAGGTGTAAACGTCGCCATAATCACTCATTCCTCGTTTCTTTTATCTTACCGTCCCTTTGTTATTCTTGCCTATGTTAGAATAAAGCGTAGGGATATAAACGCTTTATGGCATTAAAAAAGGAAAAAATCAAGGAACTTGAAGAGCGGATGGAAAAGCTCGCCATCCGCGAAGAGGATCTTGTTGAGAAGTTTATTCTAGGATCGGGCAAGGGCGGGCAAAAAATCAACAAAACCTACTCGTGCGTTTACTTGAAGCACGAGACTTCAGGGATCGAAATCAAGTGTCAAAAAGAGCGCTCGCGGCAGCTTAATCGTTACTATGCTCGGAAAATGCTGTGCGAAAAATTAGAAGAGATCTTCGACAAGAGACGATCGGAAAAACAGCAGAAAATAGAAAAAATACGGAGGCAAAAGCGCAAACGATCAAAAAGGGCTAAGGAAAAAATGCTGGAAAATAAAAGGCACCACTCTCAAAAAAAACAGCAGCGCTTAAAGCCCAAGCAAAGCCGCGATTAAGTTTTGGCGACATCGCTCACCAAGCTATAGTCGGGGGCAAATCCTTCCGTCCAAGTGCCCAGTGCTGTTGAGGCTGCACCTGCAAATGCGTAGCCGTTTTCCCTTCCTGTGTTCAAACCGGTGATCGCATAAGAAATGCCGCGATCGAAAACAGGTTTAATTTCTTCTGAAGGGCCGATTTCGGGATGTTTCAGGCTCAAGTGATGAGCGAGGAAACGCGATGTGGCCATACCTGTTCGGTCTTTTCCGCTTTTGCAGACGATCCCTTGCCTTCCGTGCAAAGCTGCAATTAAATCGGAAATGAGATCAATGCCTTTCAGGTCTGCCGCTTCGCGAACTTCGCCATGTTCCGACGGTTTTTGACTGAAGTGTTTCAAGAAAGCAAGAAGAGGGGCTTTGAGTGAGTCTTTGTCTGTATCCGGCTTTTCATAAACCGCAAGAGCGTGTTTTTTCAACTCCTCTAAGCTTCGATTGTTGAGCTCGGTTTGCTCATAGACCCCAAGGTCCCGTTTTTTATATTGTCCAAAATTTGTTGCCTCGACGTATGTATTCAGAGCCGTGCCGAAGTTCACACCTTGATTGAACATCAAAGTTTTGACATTAAACTCAATTCCTTTGAAATCGAGATCATCCTCTAGATGTTTCGGCCTCGGTAGTTTGATCAAGATATTGTCTCCGTTGGTATTGAGGCTATAGGGCTTGTCCGACAAAAGGTCGGGTTCGACAAATGTGACTTTGAGGTGGTCATTTAAGTAGCCCACAACTTCCTCCATATCGTGGATCATATGCCGCTCTTTCAAGAAAAAGCTTAAGTAACTGAATTCAGCGTGAAGAAACGACCCGCTTAAAAGCGCGTTTTGAAAGGCAATCGGATCTTCTGCAGAATCCTGAAGAGAGGCTAAGAGCTTAGGAAGAGCCTGAGCGATGCCGAAGCTCATTAATTTGTCATAGGTTTGTTGGACCGTCATCCCTTCTTTAATTTTTTCGAGATTTTTAATCGCCGCCTCTTTTTCGGGTCCCTCTTCCATTGCTAAAACAGTGGCGAGGCGCTTGATCGAATGGCTTTTTTCTCCATGGACGCTAAATGCCCCGGAACGGAGGACGGATGCGGCTTCGCCATCATTTGTCGCAACTGATTGCTTCCATAGATTGATCGATTTTCCCGCAACCTCCGGGTAGGGTTTCGCCTCGCTGACTCTAATGCCTGGAATGTCTCGAATCAGGTCTGCATTCTCATGCATACCGACCGCATCCAGGTAATCAGCGCCAATGGACGTTGGAAGCATGACGGCCTTTTCTGTCACCTCGGTTTCCTTAATTGTGTTCTTTTTGATTAAGATTTCAGGTGCCGTCCGTCCTCTGGTCAGATCCAACTCCTTTTTAAATTCTTTTTTAGAAACGGTGGCTCCCCAATCTTTCAGTTTGTTCATTAATTTGGTTCTGATTTCCATAATTCCGTCGTTTGCAAAAGAGGGATTGTTCACGATTTTTTCAAAAGTTTCTTTTAAATCTTCTGCGACCTCTTTTTTATTTTCATCCGTGAGCTCAATATCACGATCGAAACAAAGGCGATCAAAGGCGATCAATGCGTTCACAAGAGCGTCTCTTGCTTCGATTATGGAGCTTTCCACTATTTCGTCAGGCAATTCGCGAACGTCTTGATCAGGGAGAGCCAAGGGCTTATTACTGGCAAAAGCGTCTAAGGTTTTAAAGCCTTTCCCCCCTTCCTGAAAATGAAAAAAATGGGCGCTTTCACTCAGCTGCTCACTCGCAGGGGGGGGAGAAGAGAAAAATCCCCAAACTGAACTTGAGACAGCACCGATAGTTCCTGATAAGGAAACGCCGACAGCTGAGAAGGCGGTGCAGGCAGCCGTATAAGCGGCAAGCCCCTTATTCCAGCCCGTAGGGTCTGAACTGAGAGCCTCCTTTGCAAGTGCCAGAATATCAGCGTTCTCGCTTTGTTCTGGGCTAATTTGAATCTGTTGATAATCGGAAGATTTTATAGGTTCCATAATTTCATTATAACATTAAGTTTAATAATATAATAAAAAATAATTATTAACTTTTTGTTTATTTATTGTGATTTTTGAGTTAATTTTTTTAAAAAATTGTTTATTTATAAATAATCGACCGGTGCAAATTATTTTTTTGTCTGTTTCATAGCTGGACAAAGCCGATCATAATTTTGATTTTAAAAACGTCGTGACATCCTGATGAGAAATAACTATGATCACTTTTTTTTGTAACATCAGCTGCCGCACTGCCGTGTTTGGCCTTGAGGCATTAGGAGAAAGTCATGACAATCAACATCGAACTAGACGGGGGCGCGCTGACTCTTGATCAAGCGGAACAAATCAGTCAGGGCGCCATAATCACCATTCATCCCGATGCTCGCGCACTTGTGGAGCAAAGCTACCATTATGTACAGAAAAAAGCGCACGGCGGGCAGCCTGTCTATGGACTCAATACCGGATTCGGCTATTTTGCCAACGAAAGGATCTCTCCGGAAAAACTCAAAAAACTACAGACCAACATTCTCTTAAGCCATGCCTCAGGCTACGGCCAGCCTCTTTCTCAAACGGCCACACGGCTTTCAATGGCGCTTAGGCTCAATGTCTTACTTTTAGGGTCAACCGGTGTATCTCCTGCCCTTTGCGACGCATTGGCCAATCTGATCAATGCTGAGATATCGCCTATTATTCCGGAGTTTGGATCGGTCGGGGCAAGCGGCGATCTTGCCCCTTTGGCTCATCTCGCACTCCCATTGATTGGAGAGGGGATGGTGTTTTACCGCGGCGAGGCGATGGAGGCGGGCGAGGCGCTCAAAAAAGCAGGGCTCAAGCCGATTGAACTGGCTGAAAAAGAGGGGCTCGGGCTCATCAATGGCACTCAGGTGATGTTGGCGATCGGGTCTCTTGCTTTAGCAAAAGCAAAACGAGTGATCAGGATGAGTCATGCCGTTACGGCTTTGACTTTCGAAGCCATGAAGGCATCGCTCGACCCTCTCCACCCCAATCTTCACTCATCAAGAGGGCATCTCGGCCAGATGATTGTCGCACACGAAATATTGTCCAGGCTTGAAGGCTCTTTCTTGCATGAAAAATCACATAAAAGGCTGAGAGTGCAAGATTCTTATTCAATCCGCTGCTCGCCGCAGGTGCACGGCGCCAGTTTAGATGCTTTGAATTACGCGATTCAGATCGTTGAAATTGAGTTAGGAGGGGCCACCGACAACCCCTTGGTCTACCCGGAAGAGGATTTGATTTTAAGCGGAGGAAACTTCCACGGGCAGCCATTGGCTTTTGCTTTTGACTTTGCGGCCATTGCCCTTTCCGAAATGGGAAATATTTCCGACAGAAGGATCGAGCTTATGCTCAATCCTCACATGAGTCACCTGCCGGCTTTCCTATCTCCCGATGAGGGAATTTGTTCGGGATACATGGCCGTGCAATATTTAACGGCCTCGCTTGTAAACGAATGCAAGCTTCTCGCGCACCCGTCAAGCACCGACTCTATCCCCGGAAATGTGGGCATTGAAGATCATGTGTCAATGGGAATGACATCGGCGCGGAAACTGGACAAAATTGTGCATCATTGCAGAGCCATACTGGCAGCGGAGATGGTCGTGGCCGCTCAGGCGGTCGACATGAGACAATTAGAGCCTCTTGGATCGGGGACAAAGCCCCTTTACCAAGCGCTTAGAAAAGCGGTTCCCTTTTTGTCTGATGACCGCATGATTGCCGACGACATTTACCGCGCAGTCGAAGTTTTTGATCAATACGCCAAAATGGGGGAGTGATGACCTTTATTGAAACCTACGCAAAGCCGGGCGACTACCGCGCTCCAAGGGGCGCGACGCTCAATGCCAAATCGTGGCAGACTGAGGCGCCGCTTCGGATGCTTCTCAATAATTTGGACCCGGAAGTGGCAGAAGATCCTGCGCATCTGATTGTTTACGGGGGAACGGGCCAGGCAGCCCGCAGCCGGGAGGCGCTCGAAACCATTATTCACACTCTGCTCCGGCTTGAGGACAACCAAAGTCTTCTCATACAGTCTGGTAAACCCGTTGGTGTGATTCCGACCCACCCTGAAGCACCGCGCGTTTTGATCGCCAACAGCAACCTTGTCCCCCACTGGGCGACTTGGGAGCACTTTGAGTCGCTGAAAGAGCGCGGTTTGATGATGTATGGCCAGATGACAGCTGGAAGTTGGATTTACATTGGCACGCAAGGGATTTTGCAAGGGACGTATGAAACGTTTGCGTCTTGCGCACGGAAGCATTTTGGGGGGACGCTCTCGGGAAAATTCGTCGTTTCCGGCGGGCTAGGGGGCATGGGAGGGGCGCAGCCTCTTGCTGCGACATTAAACGGCGCTGTCTATCTCGGAGTTGATATTGACCCGGAGAGAATTGAGAAACGATTGAAAACCCGCTATCTGGACGTCGTTGCAAACGATTACCAAGAGGCAATAGCGCGTATTCTCGAGGCTAAAAAAGAAAAAAAAGCGCTTTCAGTCGGGCTTGCTGGCGACATCGGAACCATCCTTTGGCAACTCATCGACGATCACGTCATTCCCGATGTCGTGACCGACCAGACCTCCGCTCACGATCCGCTTTACGGCTACATTCCAGAGGGATATACAATTGAAACAGCACAACAGCTTCGCCATGATCCGGCAGAGTATCGTCGTTTATCCTATAAATCGATGGCGCATCATATTCAAGCCATGCTCGAAATGAAAGCAAAAGGGGCAGTCGTCTTTGACTATGGCAACAATTTACGAGAGTTTGCGACACAAGGGGGCGCCGAAAATGCCTTTGATATTCCCGGATTTGTGCCCGAATATATTCGCCCCCTATTTTGTGAAGGGAACGGGCCGTTTCGTTTTGTCGCGCTGTCTGGCGACCCTAAAGATATTGAGACGTGCGACCGCGCCCTTTGCGCTCTTTTTCCCGAAAACGAGCCTCTCATCCGCTGGCTTAAGGAAGCCAAACATAAGGTCTCCTTTCAAGGGCTTCCGAGCCGTATCTGCTGGCTCAAGCTTGGAGAGCGAGTTCGAGCAGGTGTGAAATTCAACGAGCTCGTTAAATCGGGAAAGGTCAGTGCACCAATCGTGATCGGACGGGATCACCTCGATACCGGTTCTGTCGCTTCGCCAAATCGGGAGACCGAAGGGATGAAGGATGGATCTGACGCCGTATCCGACTGGCCTCTTCTCAACCTGATGAGCAACACAGCTGCCGGCGCCACTTGGGTGTCCTTCCACCATGGCGGCGGGGTGGGGATGGGCTTTTCCCAGCACGCCGGGATGGTCATTGTCGCTGATGGGACTAAGCGCGCCGAACGGTGCCTCAAGCGAGTGTTGCATATCGATCCTGCTATTGGAGTGATTCGCCATGCCGATGCCGGTTATGAAGATGCGCTAAAATGGGGACGTGAGATGGGAGTGCTTCTCTCATGACAAGGGCCTTGATCGGACCGATCTCACACCTTGTCACGATGTCGGGGCTGCCGGAAGCAGGCCCTCTATCCGATTCCAATTTAGAGGTCATTCAAGGGGGCGGTCTCGTCGTGAAAAACGGACGTATCCGCTCTGTCGGCAGATATATCGACCTTGACGGCGACTTCGATCGGCGCATTGAGTTCGAAGGTTCGGTTACCCTTGTTCCGGGGTTTATTGACGCTCACACCCACATCTGTTTTGCCGGCTCTAGGGCCCATGAGTACGCCTTGCGGTGCGCAGGCGCTTCCTACCAAGAAATCGGGGCGTCCGGCGGGGGCATTTTATCCACTGTCGAGTCAACGAGGCGAGCGTCGCTTGAAGAGCTTGTCGCGGCAGTTGTCTTGCGAGCAGAGCGGATGCTTGAGTGGGGTGTGACCACAGCCGAAGTCAAAAGTGGTTACGGGCTGACGGTCGAGGCGGAATTAAAAATGCTTCACGCGATCAAAACCGCCTCTCAAAACGGCGTGATCACCTTGGTGTCAACGTGCCTGGCAGCCCATACCTGCCCCCCGGAATTTGAGTCAAAAGAAGAGTATCTCACCCATATTGCCGATCTCCTTTTTCCAAAATTGCGCGAAGAAAGGCTCACGCAGCGAATCGATATTTTTGTGGAGGAAAAAGCGTTTCCCGCAGATATGGCCACTGATTATTTAAAACGGGCTCGAGAGTGGGGTTTTGATCTGATCGTTCATGGCGATCAGTTTACGCTGGGCGGATCGCAACTCGCTGCCGAAATAGGGGCGCTTAGCGTCGATCATTGCGAACAAACCGATGCCCCCTCAGCAAAGAGACTAAAGGCTTCCGGGGTCATTCCCATAGCTCTTCCCGGCGCCTCGATGGGCCTTGGAATGAAGTTTGCCAGTGGAAGGTTGCTGCTCGATGAAGGGCTTCCGCTTGTGATCGCATCGGACTGGAACCCCGGCACCGCTCCAATGGGCGACCTGCTCACCCAAGCGGCCGTTTATAGCGCGTTTGAAAAACTGACTATGGCAGAAACGCTCGCAGCGTTGACATGCCGAGCGGCAAGAGCGCTGAAATTATCAGACCGCGGGGCGCTAAAGCCGGGGATGAGGGCAGATTTTTCTATTTTTCCAACAGACGATTATCGAGATATCTTGTATCATCAGGGCAGTTTAAAGCCGAGCCAGGTGTTTATTGAAGGAGAAGAGGTGTATGCTTGTTGATAATCATGCATGGGTGAAGCATTATCGACCGCCGACACGGTCGCCGTGGCGAGGGACCTCCGATAAGACCCGTTTCCATCAACTGTTCCGTTGTGACGATCTCCGAAAGCCGCTCCCCACTCAAACCGAGGCGCAGCATTTCGGCCTGATCGGATTTGCCTCCGACGAAGGGGTGACCCGCAATCATGGCAGAACTGGCGCAGCCAAAGGGCCGCAAGCGTTCCGGGAGCACTTTGGGAAACAGCCGGCTAATATGTCTCACTTAACTCGTTTTTTTGATATCGGCGACATTGTTTGCGACGACGGCGATCTGGAATCATCGCAAGAGGCTTTAGGAAAAACAGTGGCTTACCTTAAGGGCCAAAACATTTTTCCGATTGTGATTGGCGGGGGGCATGAAATGGCATTCGGTCATTATTTGGGTTTGAGGGAAGCTTATCCCGATGCGACCATTCATATCGTCAATATCGACGCCCATTTCGATCTTCGTTCCTTCGAAAAAAAAGGAAGCTCCGGAACCCCCTTTCTCCAAATTCATGATGATTGTCAAAAGCGCAGCCTGCCCTTCGCCTACAGCTGTTTTGGGATACAAACGCTCGGCAACACCAAGGCCCTTTTCGAAAAGGCCGAAGAGCTCGGCGTTCACACCGTGACCGCAGAAACCATTCATCGCGACCCTGACTTCCTTGTGGGCGAGTGCCAAAAGATCATCGAGAAAGGCGACTCTATCTATTTAACCCTTTGCCTGGATGTCTTCGCAGCTCCTTTTGCTCCCGGCGTAAGCGCTCCGCAACCAATGGGCCTTTGTCCATGGGACATCTCTCCCGTCATCCAGTTTCTGGCCCAATCCGGCAAAGTCGTAGGCTTTGATCTCGCTGAATTGAATCCAAAATTTGATCTCGACTCTACCACTGCAAGGCTTGCCGGAGCCTTGTGTTCGCAATTCATTCATAACTTTCATAATTAAAAAAAAGGAGAACGATGGAAGCCAGTCACGACATCTATCGGTACTACGATTTAAGCCGACTCAGTCCGGCGAAACGGCCAAAAAAAAAGAGCGTCATACCCGACTCGATCACAAAAAAACGAAGGCGCGTTGTCGATCATAGTTTCGCATCCGCAGAGTCAGCCATCATGAGCTTGTGCATCGCCGAAAAACTGAAAGACCCAGCCTATATGGCGATGTTTCACCATTATAAAGTCCAAAAAAATCCCAACAAGGGCGCTGAAAATTGTCACAATGAAACAACCGAAAAAAATCGAGAGAGGAGTCCCCATCATCTTCTCGAGATATTTCTCAATTGTCCTGAATGATCGGCGAGACGGTCGCGGCCGCCTTCAATCGTTGCATGGCGCTCGGACGTCCGAGCGCCTCAATTGTTTACTCCGCATCGAGTGTGATAAAGAGGAGGCTAAAGCCATAGAAAAGCAAGTTGACGCCGACTAAAAGGCCGATGAACCAAATCGCCGAGGTCGGCCACTCGGACCAGATGATAAACGCTAAGGCTATTGAGAGGATGCCGCTGAATATCCACCAGCCCCATCGCTTCAAATATTGCGAGGTCAATCCCCAATAAATCTGAATCAGGCCTTGCGCGAAAAAAATAACGGCAAACAGCATCGTCAAAGAGAGAACTCCAATCATGGGATAGATGAGGAGCAGAATACCGATTGCCCCATAAATAAGGGCACCGATCAAAGTGGCAATAATCGAGGCTGTTCCGGACACTTGAAACGTCCTGGCAAGCTGCACCACTCCGCCCACAATAAACAATATAGCGATGAGAAATTCTACGCTCATTGTGAACAATCCGGGCAGAGCGACCGCCAGAATTCCGAGCAAAATAAACATGAGGCTTTCGAATATGAAGAACCCTCGGTGGTCTCTTATTGTTTCCATGTCATCAACTCCTTACTTTTAATTTTAAGTTGCCCTGTCGTCTTTATTTTCCGCAATAGATTTGTAAGATACTAAGCAAGAGAAGTTAACGATCGAGCTTGACCATGAGGGGCGAGGCGACGCGGTTCATAAGAGTTTGAAGGACCGTCCAAGGGATACGGCGCCCGAATGTCAAATGTTTCGTGTAGACAGCGTTGTACTCAATGTAGGGTTTGGCCCGTCTTAGTGTTTTGTAGCCTCCTGCGCCTGAGCTCAAGTTGAGGAGAAGTCCCCGCTCTTTCGCTTCAAGAGAGAGGAGTGTTGAGATCATCCGGTAGAGGCCGAGCTCTTTGGGCAAGGTGGTATCGTAGCCGAAAAGAGGGGAGTTGATCACCCCGTACCGGCTGATGAAACCTAAAACGCCGTCCACCCGCTTTTCTTTTTTCAACAGCTTGACGTGAAGAAGATTTTGATCAATGGCAAGCCGGATAAAGTCTTCGGTCAGCATCGGATTTAGTTTTGAGTATTTATCGACATAAAGCATGCGGTACAAGGAGACAATGCGGGCAATGTCTTCGGGCGCTGCCTCTTTCCCTTCAAGAATCTCGTAATCGGTGCTTTTCAAAATTTTCAAATCGCTTTTGAACATCCGCGATGTGTAATGATCTTTTTTTGTCGTATCAACAAAGTAAACAGGTCTTGTTGCGACAAGTTGAAATCCCGCATGAGCAAGGGCTTTGAAACAGTGAAGGGTGTCCATTTCATTAATCGAGCGAAACCCAATGGCATGTCCGGGAAACTGAGCGATCATAGTGTCGCGGATCGCCTCCATCTGAGCTTGCGTTAAGTCAGGGTAGAGGTTTGTGGATAAGAGCCAGTTGTTGATATAAGCCACTTTGTCGACGTGGCCCCTTTCAAGCCCCTTATGGAGCGCTGATCCCACGGGGTTCAAAAGATGGCGCAGCCCGTTGTTTTTGATCGCGGCAATCCGTTCTTTTGAAAATCCGCCGTAAAACGAGGAGGGGGAACAGACGAAGCAGTTATTTGACGCGACATCGCTCACAGTCACAGGAATCACATGCTCATCGACGAGAAGGGCATAAAGCGCTGCACTCAGATTTTCGATGTAAGTTTGAGGGCCGTTTTGCATGAAGGGGATTAAAAAGCGTCGGGCGTAATCGGCTTCGGAGTGGCTTGGCCACGGAAGTGTCGAAATTGAAGAGGCGTCAAATAGTTGGACCATAAAGGTATTCTACACAGAACCCGTTAAAGTGCAATTGTTGAGAAAATATCTTGGATTGTGATAGCTTTTGATGTATGAAACCTTTTCTTTTCGTTTTGCTGGCCCTTCTTCCCTTGACAATACATGCCGAAACGCCACAGCCCTCTCAAATTTTAAACTACTGGTTTGGTCAGTTACAAGGCCCTTCCGATTTTCCGAGCGGTAAAGCGCCCCTTTGGTTTAAAAAAAGTGACGAGACCGACCAGGAGATCAGGGACCATTTTTTCAAGGCCTACGAAAAAGCGGCCCGCGGCGGCTTAGCTTTTTGGGCTAAAACGCCGAGGGGAAGGCTCGCTCTCGTCATTTTAATGGATCAGATGAGCCGCAATATGTTTCGAGGCACTCCTCAAGCTTTTGCAACCGATGATCAAGCGTTGTTTTTGACCTTAAGCGCCATCGCAAAAGGGGAAGACCTTAAGCTCTATCCGATCGAGCGTGCGTTTCTGTATATGCCCCTTCAACATTCTGAAGATCCGGTCATCCAAGATCTCTCTGTTCGGAAATTTTCCGATCTCTACAATCAGGCGCCGGATGGTATCAAACCAAAGCTCAAAAGTTATGCCGACTACTCGAAAGCGCATCAAGAGGTGATCGACCGTTTCGGCCGCTTTCCCCATCGGAACGACATTCTTGGTCGCCCTTCGACTCCTGAAGAGACCGAGTTTTTAAAAACCCCCGGCTCGTCTTTCTAAATAATTGAAAATTAATCTTTTTGATTTGTTGTTCGCGTTAAGCCCTATTTGTGTTATGAGCAAATTAAGGGCCGATTGGCATCTAACTTGCGTCTCTGCTTCTGAATTAAAATCAGAGAGGTGGAAAATGGAACCATTAAGACACGTTGGTGACATCTTAAAAAGACTGGGTGATCACCCTTCCAAATCAGACGCCTTTGCCTTCTGGAAAGGCGATGGCTGGCAAACGATTTCAACCGAAGAATTCATCGATTATGTGAAAAATGCCGCAGTCGGCCTTCGCGCGCTGGGGTTAAAAAAAGGGGACCGCGTCGGCTTATATGCGAAATCGTCTCCATTTTGGCTCATCGCCGATCTCGCCATCGCGATCGCAGGAGGCGTCACCGTTCCCTTCTTTTCAAATTTATCCGAAGAGCATTTTTTGTATGAAGTGGGTGAATCCAAGCCAAAATTTATCTTTGTCGGCGACGACGAGGAGTGGGAGCTCGTCGGTCCCCACCATCACTTGTTCGAAGCGTCCATCAAGTTGGAAAAAGATAGTGAATTCAAAGTCGATATCGACATTTGGGACGTCATCAAAAAAGGGGAAGAAGTGTGTGCCGATCAGCCCGATATGTACGAACAAGTCGAGGCGGGGCTTTCCGAAGATGATCTCGCTACCATCATCTTCACAAGCGGAAGCACAGGGTCTCCAAAGGGTGTCGAACTGACACATAAAAATTTGGTCTGTATTGTGCATTTCAACGAATTCGACTGGAGAGAGGATGATCTTTTCTTAAGCATTCTTCCCCTCGCTCATATTTTTGCCAAACAAATCAACTACATAACGCTCGCATGGGGAATCAAAACGTATTTTCTCAACGATATGACAAAAGTCAAGGATGCGGCTCAAGAGATTCATCCCACACTCATGATTGTCGTGCCGCGGCTGCTTGAGAAAATCTACTCCGCTATGCTCAGTAAAGTCGAATCTGCCGGTTACATGAAAAGGGCGTTTGGCCTTTGGGCCTTCGATCTGACAAATCGTCAAGGAGGGCTTTATAAATGGCTGATGCACCCGATTGCCGATCGGCTCGTCTATTCTCAATTGAGGGATGCGCTCGGCAATAATCTCAGAGTTGTGCTCTCCGGAGGCGCCGCTTTGAATCCCCAGCTGCACCGCTTTTATCTGGATATCGGCGTTCCTGTCATTCAGGGGTGGGGCATGACCGAAGTGTCGACACCCGCTGTGAATCGGCTTCATTCGCAAAAAATCGGCACTTGCGGTCCTCCTTTGCCGGGCATTCAATTCCGCGTCAGCTCCAAAGGAGAGATTCTTGTCAAAGGCCCGACGGTGATGCGCGGCTACACCAACAATCCGCAGGCGACAGCTCTTGCCATTGACTCCGACGGTTGGTTCCACACCGGCGACAACGGCTCAATCGATGAAGATGGCCATATCGTCATTAAGGGAAGGATCAACGAATCGTTCAAAACAGCGCAAGGCGAATATGTCGTCCCTGTTCCGATCGAACAGCAAATATGCCAGGCTCCCCTCATCGATATGGCGATGATCATCGGAGAAGGACAAGCCTATGCCTCTGTGCTCTTATTTCCCGATTTCGGCGTGCTCAATAGTTTAAAGCGGCTCCACGGGCAAGAACATCAGTCCGACGAGCAGTTTTTAAAATCCAAATTTGTTATAGGGGAAATGGAGGCCATGCTGCAAGAACTCAACGCGAATTTAAATCATTGGGAACAAGTGCATGATTACCGCTTTATCCTGGATCCCCCTTCGATAGAACGAGGGGAAATGACGCCGACGATGAAGTTGAGACGCAAAAAAATCAGCGAGAGGTACCAACATTTGATTTCTGAGATCTATTCACGGGAGGCTGCATGAGGGAGCGCGTCGCAATTGTAGAGGGGGTCCGCACTCCTTTCTGCAAGGCAATGGGCGTATTCAAACACTTGGATGCGGACGACTTAGGAGCCTATAGCGTAAGGGAGCTTCTGCAAAGAGTTCCCTTTTCTGTTGATGAATTCGATGAAGCGATCATCGGCAATGTGATGAACCCGCCTCACGCCTTCAACGTCGGCCGTGTGATTGCGATAAAAGGAGGGCTTCCGGAAAAGGTGCCCGCGATCACCGTCAGCCGCAACTGCGCCTCGGGTATGGAGGCACTGGCTATTGCCGCTCAAAGAATCGAGCTTGGAATGGGGCAAACCTATCTTGCCGGCGGAGTTGAGTCAATGTCCCATGTGCCGATACTTTACAACGAAAAAGCGCGCAGCTGGTTCATGAAGCTTCAAAAAGCCAAAAGCGCCGGTCAGCTTCTCTCCCTTTTTTTTAAAGTGCGCCCCTCTTTTTTTAAACCTGTTGTGCCTGCGATTGCCGATCCTATATGTGACTTAACGATGGGAGAAACGGCTGAAATTTTGTCCCGCGAGTTTCATATTTCGAGGCGCGATCAAGATGAGTTTGCCCTCAACAGCCAAAAACGGTCTTTCGAAGCGACCTCAAGCGGCCGAATGGCCGAAGAGATTCACCCGGTCCCGACAAAAAATGGGATGCAGCAATCCGACGACGGCCTAAGAGAAGGGCAAACGCTCGAGCAGCTCGCCAAGCTAAAGCCTGTGTTCAATCGCCTCACAGGAACTGTGACAGCAGGGAACTCGAGCCAAGTCACTGACGGAGCCGCTATGCTCGTCGTTATGAAAGAGTCAAAGGCAAAAGAATTAGGGATCACGCCGCTCGGTTACATGACCGGCTACGTCTCGGTTGGGTGCGATCCCGCGAGAATGGGGCTGGGCCCCGCTTATGCGACGGGAAAAATACTGCAAGAAACCAATATGTCCCTAAGTGACTTTGATTTGATCGAGATCAACGAAGCGTTTGCAGCTCAGGTTCTCGCGGTCAGAGCTGCCCTGTCCTCGGACAAATTTTGTCGAGAGAATCTCGGGCTCGATCAAGCAGTAGGCGAAATTGATTTGGAGCGGTTAAACGTCAATGGGGGGGCGATTTCTCTTGGCCATCCCCTTGGGGCTTCCGGGGCAAGAATTGTCCTGACTCTCCTCAAAGAACTCAAAATAAGAGGAAAGCAGAAGGGGCTTGCGACACTTTGTGTCGGCGGCGGCCAAGGTCAAGCGGTCACTTTGGAGGTAGAATGACAGAAAAAGCGTGGACACTCTCGCGAGATGGCGATATTGCGACATTAACATTCGACCTTCCCGGTGAAAAAATCAATAAATTCACAAACGCCACGATGCGCGAGTTGAACGAAGAAATCGATCAAGTGGGAACAGTCAAAGCGCTTGTCTTTCGAAGCGCGAAAAAAGGTGTCTTCATCGCAGGGGCAGACCTCACGCAGTTTGAAACTATTTTGAAATCGAAAGAAAAAGTGCGCGACGTGATCGAGGCCGGCCACGACGTTTTTGGTAAAATCGCCTCTTTGCCCTTTCCCACCGTTGCGGTCATCGACGGCGCCTGCTTGGGAGGCGGTCTCGAAATGGCTCTCGCCTGCTCTCACAGAATTGTCACCGACCACTCAAAAACATCGCTTGGGCTACCGGAAGTCTCTATCGGGGTGATCCCGGGATGGGGAGGAACGCAAAGGCTCCCCAGGCTTATCGGCCTGCAGCAAGGTTTAAAAATGATTTTGGGGAGCAAGCCAGTCGATGGAAAAAAAGCGTTCAAATTAGGGCTCGCCGACCAGATTCTCCCGCATGCTTTTCTTGAAGAAGAGCTTCCCGAAGCGATCGACAAGTGCTGCCAGGCAAAAACAAAAACTAGAAAAATGAGATGGACAGACTGGCTTTTAGAAGGCAATCCAATTGGCCGTTCGCTTATCTTTTCTCAAGCGAGAAAGAACGTCGAAAAGAAAACCAAAGGGCACTACCCAGCGCCTGTGATTGCTTTGGAGACGATCGAAAAGACAATCTCTAAGCCGCTTAGCCAAGGATTGAAAGAAGAAGTGGAGGCCTTTGTTTCTCACTCTGATAAGGGGCTTTCCATAGCGCCTCACCTCATTCGTATCTTCTTTGGCATGGAGCGGCTCAAAAAGCAAGAGACCTCCGGTGCCAAAAAAGTGAAAAGCGTGGGGGTTTTGGGGGCCGGAACAATGGGAAGCGGTATCGCGTGGCTTGCCAGTTACCGCGGCTTGGACGTCCGCGTCAAAGACATCAACTGGGACGCGCTTGCAAACGGTTACAAGGAAATCGAACGCATTTACGGCGAGGTCAAGAAAATAAAACGTCTGCCGAAAGAGACCGTCAATCTGATGCTGCAGCGCGTCGGTTTCGGAATTGACGACGAAGGTTTCAGTCAACAAGACTTAGTGATTGAAGCGGCAACAGAAAATCTCGATTTAAAGAAAAAGCTGTTTAACGAGCTGGAAAAACGTCTTGCCCCCGATGCCTTAATTGCTTCGAATACCTCATCTTTAACGATCGAAGAGATGGCAAGCGGGATGGCCCATCCAGAACGATTTGTCGGCATGCACTTTTTTAATCCCGTGAATCGCATGCCCCTTGTCGAGATAGTGGCCGGGCCTAAAACATCGAAAGAGTCGGTCGATCGGGCGGTTAAAGCCTGCCTTGACTGGAAGAAAATTCCGATTGTTGTCGGCGACTGCGCCGGCTTTTTGGTCAATCGTATTTTCGCTGTCCAGGCCAATGAGGTGATGCATCTTTTACAAGAGGGCATCGGCATGGGAAGGCTCGATCATATTTGTAAAAAATTCGGCTGGCCGATGGGCCCGTTCGTTCTTGCAGATACTGTCGGAAACGATGTCGGCTATAAAGTGTTTAAAGAACTTGAAAAAGCGTACGGCGAAAGGATGAAGGTTCCTGAGATTGCAATTCAAATGGCCGATCAGGGCTTGGCAGGAAAAAAATCGGGTGAGGGCTTTTATCTTTACAACGGCAAAACCCAAAAACCGAATCCCAAAGTCGATGAAATCTTGAAAACGATTGGTGTCGGAGATGCCGAGTATACAGATGCGGAGATGCTCGATCGAATCATCGCTGTGATGCTCAATGAAGCGTGCCGGTGTCTAGAAGAAAACATCATTGACTCCCACACTCATCTCGACATGGCCATGATTTTGGGGACTGGATTTCCCCCTTTCCGAGGCGGCTTGCTCGCCTATTCCAACGAACGAGGGATTAAGGATCTCGTCGGTGAAATGAAAGAGCTTGAAATCAAGCATGGCCAACGCTTTAAGCCGTGCTCTCTTGTGAATGAAATGGCAGAAAAAAACCTCAAATTTGATGTTTAGGTTTTTTCGCTGACCCGCTATATTGAACGGGATGAATCAAGAGTTTAACGAAAAGCTCGCACGTTTCAAGGATTCCGCAAGTCTTTTGAAGCAATCGTTGCATGGTTTGGAAAAAGAGTGTTTACGGGTGATTCCAGGCGGGAAGCTGTCGCAGCACCCCCACCCAAAACATCTCGGCTCCGCTTTGATGCATCCCTTCATCAGCACCGATTTTTCCGAGGCTCAGCTCGAGCTGATCGCACCCCCCTTTTTCTCTGAAGAGGCCGTCTTCAATTTCATGGCTTGTCTTCATCGCTACCTCTATCAGCGATTGGGAGAGGAGGCTCTTTGGCCGTTTAGCGCCCCGTGCCGGCTCGAAAATAACATCCCGATCGCTCAGTACGGATCTTCGGTGTTTGCCCATGAAAAAGAGCTCTATCGGCGGGGCCTTCACTTTCGGTACGGCAGCGAGATGCAAGCGCTTTCCGGCGTTCACTACAATTTTTCTTTTTCCGACAAATTGGCAGCTCTTTTGGGAGATCCCTCAGAACTTTATCTTGGGATCGCCCGTAACTATCTGCGATATGGATGGTTGGTGACCTACCTTTATGGCGCGTCTCCCGTCTACGATGCGTCATTTTTCGACGCCTTGCCAAAAGGGATCGAAACGCTTAGCAACCGAACAGTCGGGGGACAATACGCGACGTCGCTTCGCATGAGCCAGCACGGATATTACAGCAAGCTTCAGACTCAAGTGGGCGTCAGCTATGATTCTCTTTCCGCTTATATCCGCGATCTCGAATATGCGATCAGCACGCCGTCGGCTGCTTGGGCAGAGATAGCAAAAAGAGATCAGATCAATGACCACATCATCCAAATAGAGGCCGAGCACTACTCGCGCATCAGACCAAAGCCCTCGCCAAACTTTAGGCTTCGTCCGGTAGACGCGCTTAAAGAACAGGGGATTCGATACGTCGAAGTGCGAGGTCTTGATCTCGATCCTTTTTCTGCCGTTGGGATCACCGCAGACACGATGATGTTTCTTCATATGTTTCTGATACTGTGTACACTAAAAGAGAGCCGTCCTCTTAATCAAGAGGAACAAAAACATCTGACCACGAATCAAAATCTCGTCGCGATGGAAGGAAGGCGGCCGCTTCTAAAAATGCAGTTCAATGGTCAAGAACGGGAGTTGAAAACGTGGGCTGACAAGCTGCTGACAGAGATGGAACCGGTCGCAACGCTTTTAGACCAAACGTTTGACTCGAGCCGCTACAGCGCGGTTCTTCAGGACCAAAGATTAAAAGTTGACGATCCCGACAAGACACCTTCGGCGGCTGTTTTTGAAAAATCGCTTCTGTCCTCTTTTTGCGATTACGGTTCCTCACTTGCGAGGCAGTATCGGGAGAGTGAAATCGGCAAGGGCTGTCCGGACGCATTTTTAGATAAACTTGATCTTTTGGCAAAGGACTCCCTTGAAAAGCAGCACTTATTAGAACAGCACGACGATTTTATTTTGAAAGGATACGAAGACCTCGAATTGTCGACCCAGGCTGTTTTGAGAGAGGCCTTCAAGAGGGGAATCGAAGTGGATGCGCTGGACCGTCAAAAACATCTTTTTCGATTGAAAAAAGGCCATCGCGTTGAAATCATCAAGAATGCGACCATGACAAGTCGTGATTCCTTGATTTCTTACTTCCTGATGGAAAACAAAGAGGCCTCCAAAAAAATTCTAGCCGAACACGGTCTTACAGTCCCAAAAAGCGTCCTTTTTACCAGCCTTGAAGACGCGATAGAGGCCTTTGAGACCTTCAGCAGAAAGAAGGTCGTTGTCAAGCCCAACGAAACTAACTACGGAATCGGTGTGACAACTGTTGAGGCCGATTCCAGGGATCGCTATATCGAAGCCCTTAGCCAGGCCTTTCGACATGGCGACGAGGTCATGATCGAAGACTTTATAAAAGGTGATGAGTACCGTTTCTTAGTGATCGACGACAAAATGGCCGCAGTTTGCAAGCGAATTCCGGCCAATATCGTAGGAGATGGGCTGCATACCGTCGCTCAGCTTATCGACCAAAAAAACCGCGATCCAAAAGCCTACAAAGTCCCAAAATATAGTTTGCGAACGGGAGAGGAAGAGCGTTTGGTTTTGGAGCGCCAAGGCCTTAACTTCGAGTCGATTCCAAAAGAGGGAGCGCGCATTTTCATCCGAGACAACAGCAACGTCTCAACAGGCGGTGATTCGATCGACTGTACAGACAGCGTCCACAAAGGCTACGCTAAGATAGCGCTTGAGGCTGCAAGGGCCGTCGGAGCCGTTTTTTGCGGCGTCGACATCATGATCGAAGATCCCCACAGTGACCCTACCTCCGAAAACTACGGAATCATCGAAGTCAATTTCAACCCCGCGCTTTGGATTCACCGTTATCCGACAGAAGGATCAAAACAATACGTGGAAAAAGCTGTTCTTGATGCTCTAGGGTTTTACGAAACGTAAAAGTCTTAAGACGCCGATCGCATCAAATGATTGATTGATTTCGCCGCAAACGATAAGGTGAAGGGATGAGTCAATTAAATGTTTACCTTTGCCGGCATGGGGAGACCGAATGGTCCCATTCCGGCCAACACACAAGTTTTACCGACATTCCCTTGACGGCAAATGGTGAGCGGCAGGCAGAAAAACTCAAAAAACGGCTTGAACAAATAGAGTTTCAATACGTTTACGTCAGCCCTCTTAAAAGAGCGAAGCAGACATGCGAAATCGCCGGATATCTCAATGCCGCTGAAGTGGATGAGGATCTTTTCGAATGGCAGTATGGCAAATACGAAGGGCTCACCACCCCGGAAATCCGTAAAACCGATCCAGGTTGGACGATTTTTAATCGCGGCGCTCCAGAAGGGGAGTCGATTCAAGAGGTGAGCGACCGAGCCGATCGCGTCATTGACAGAGTGCGCACGTGCAACGGAAATGTGGCTCTGTTCTCCAGCGGTCATTTCCTACGTGCCTTGGCTGCAAGATGGTGCGGCCTCAAAGCCTCTGACGGCCGTTCTTTGGCTTTAACGACCGGATCGCTTTGCGTCCTCTCGTACGAAAGGGATGTTCCGGTGATTGCCATGTGGAATAACACTGATTTTCTTTAAATTAAAAATGAAGCTTGGTAATCTTGTCGCAAAAGGTGAGATTATGAAAGCACTTTGCTTTATTGCTCTTCTCGCAATTTCCATGTCTCTATTCGGCGATCATAAAGTTGCCTATACAGGGTTGACTCCCGATCAAAATCAGGCATTTGAAGATAAAATTGACCAAGCCCTTATGAAAGAGGAACTTAGAGTGAGGCAGCTCAAAGAAAAAATTGAAGAGAAGGCCAAAAAACTCCCTCCCTCCGTACAACTCGAACTTACGAAAGCTAAGTTGAATCTTGAGATCAAGACAACCCTTGCTAAAAACTATCTCCGCACCTCGATTCTTGCCAGCGAGGCGGTCAGGGAAGAGCTTGTCCGCCTCATGGATAAGAGCTCTGTCAACCTCGACGATCTGATCGCCCTTCAAAAATTGGTCAATGAAGAAAAAAAGCAGATCAATTAGCAGGTTTTAAGATGCTGAGAACCGATTCTGCGACCCAAAATGACACGTTTGAGTGGGAAATTCCCAAATATAGGAATAACAAAAAAACATTCAAGCAAGCAGCTTATGAAGCGACACTTGTTTTAGTCGCCGCCTACGCCTTGTCAGTCTTTGCAAAACCCTTTCGAACGCCGCTTGTTGGGATGGCTTTCGGATTTGCCGTGACGCATATTGCCATTTATACAAATACCATTTATATTTGTGTCGTTAAATTGAGCGAAACCCCTTTGGGACAAAAGATTCTTCTGGATCACAAATTGACTGTCATCATGCTTATTTTTTCCTTTGTTCTCGCCGAGCAGCTTTGGGTTGTCTCGCTTGTTTTTTCGGTGGTATGCGGTATTGAAGCGCGTTTTATCAGCACCGGATTTTATTCCGGATTCGGCACGACTTGGAAGAAAATATGGTCTCATTAAGCCTTGCTTTAACCTTCTTTATCGTCGCAAATCCACTTGGGAATAGTCCTGCGATATTAGCTCTGATCAAAGACTACGACTTTAACAAACAGAAAAAATTGATGTTCCGCGAGTCGGTATTTGCCTTATTTTTAGCTCTTTTTTTTCAATTTTTCGGGGAAGTTTTTCTCGGCGTGATTCGCGTTGAGCCCTATTCCTTGTCGTACTGCGGGGGTATACTTCTTTTTTTGGTCGCCTTGAGTATGATTTTCCCCATCCCACCTGATGAAGCTGCCGAATCCAAAACAGAACCCTATTTTGTCCCGATAGCGACTCCTTTGATATCAGGGCCCGGACTGATGACTGTGATCATGGCCAAGGCTCAAGAGCAGCCCGACTGGTGGATCGTCACACTGGCAGTCCTTGTGGCCTGGATCCCGATCACCCTCACTCTTGTGGGAAGTCCCTTACTTCAAAAAGTATTGAAAAGAAGAGGAATGATTGCCTTGGAACAGTTAATGGGGATGATCCTCATGCTCATTTCCATCGAAATGATCGTATCAGGAACAGCGCTTTACTTAAATTCTTGAAGGAGATGTCATGTCGTTTGTCTCGCTCACCCTTATTTTCTTCCTCATTATGGATCCGCTCGGAAATGTCGCTTACTTCATTGAGGTCGTCGATCCCATACCAAAGAAGCAGCAGCGATTCATTATCGCGCGTGAGATGCTGATTGCCCTTGGCGTGATGATTTTCTTTTACTTTTTAGGAGACCTTATTCTGGATTTTCTCGAAGTCTCTGACCCTACCGTTAGTCTGACTTCGGGAACGATTCTTTTCTTAGTGGCAATTAAAATCATTTTTCCGAGCGTCAAGACATCACGTATTCCGTCGACACCAAACGGAGACCCTTTTATTGTCCCGCTTGCCATCCCGATGGTCGCAGGGCCGGCTCTGTTAGCGACAGTCATGTTATTTTCCCACACAGTGGGAGCCTTCGTGCTCATTCCTTTGATCATTTCCTGGCTTTTCGCGACGACAATTCTTACCTACTCACACCTTCTGATGACCTACCTGGGGCGCAACGGACTTCTTGCCATCGAAAGGATCATGGGGATGGTGTTGATTCTGCTGGCTATACAACGATTTCTCGAGGGGATCCAACTTTTTGCGTCTCATGTTCCCCGTTAAACTCACGATTGCTTATGACGGAACTGATTTTCTCGGCTGGCAGAAAAGTGATATGGGACCGACCGTCGAGCAAACTTTACAGTCTGTTTTGGACATCATTGCCGGCCACCCGGTTAAAATAGAGGCTGCGAGTCGTACCGATGCGGGTGTCCACGCCGACGGGCAAGTCGCCCTAGCCGCTTTAGGACGAAAAATTGATCTTGGACAGCTTCACCTCTCTTTAAACCAAATGCTCCCCCCGACTATCGCCGTGATTAGTGTCGAGGCCGCATCAATCACTTTTCATCCTTCTTTAGACGCTCGTTCAAAAATTTATGAGTATTCGATATGCAATGGCACTTATCAAATGCCTCGAAAACGGCTTTATTCCTGGCATTTTCCCTATAAATTGGATTTTGATCTCATGGAAGACGCCGCAAAGCAGCCGCTCGGTCGTAATGATTTTGCCGGCTTCACAAATGTCAGTATGAGCCCCCCTCAAAGTACAGTGCGTACTCTGAAGCAAATTGCGATTCAAAGACACCCCTCTGAATCGTTAACAATTGAGATTGAGGGAGATCGATTTCTCTACAAAATGGCGCGCAATCTCGTGGGCACACTCCTTTATATCGGGGCGGGCAAATTGCCAGGTGATCGCATCCAGACTCTGCTGGCTTCAAAAGACAGGAGGGAGGGGGGCGTGACGGCGCCCGCACACGGACTGACTTTAAAGCAAATTATTTACTAGACTTCTATAATTACTGAATCTGTTATCATCAATAAAAAAAAGGAGCCGGCTGTGAAACCGTTTTTCGAAAATTGCCTAGCCTTAATGTTCCGATTCGCTTTATGGTTCCGATACCGCATTCGCACAAAAGGGCTGGATAAGATCGATCATAAAACACTGAACCGACCGGGGGGAGTCCTATTCCTTCCGAATCACACGGCGATGGGTGTGGATCCGATTGCCATCGTCACGCAAATCTGGAAAAAATTTCCCCTTCGGCCCTTGATTGTCGAATATATGTACTATGCTCCGGTGATTCATCCGGTCATGACATACATTGGGGCAATCCCCGTTCCCAACAATGAAGTGTCTTCCAACAGCCTGAAAAGAAAAAGAAGCGATGATGCCTTGATGGAAGCTGTCAGAGGTTTAAAGAAAGGGGAAAACTTTCTTCTTTATCCGTCCGGACGTCTCAAAGACACGGCTTATGAATTCATCGGCGGCGCCTCCGGCGCCCACCGGATCATTAGCGCCAACCCCGAAATTAATATTGTTTTAGTGCGTAGCGTTGGCTTCTGGGGAAGCAGCTTTTCAAAGGCCTATACAGGAAAATCTCCACCGTTTTTTGCGATGCTCTGGCGAGGTTTTTTATGCACATTAAAAAATCTGATGTTTTTTAATCCAAGACGAAAGATCACCATTGAGTTTGAACCCGCTCCAGACGACTTTCCACGATACGGATCACGTTTGGAGATCAATCAGTGGCTCGAAGAGTGGTATGATCGGCCGGAGGGCTTACGGGACGAGCAGCCGGAGGTGATCGGCGAGCCTTTGTACCGGGTATCTTACAGCCTCTGGAGCCGACAGTACCTTGAGCCTAAACCCTCAGAAATCGAAGAAGACGACCCCAATATCGACCTATCGAAAATCTCGCCTGAGACGAAAAATAAAGTGCTTCAAGAGCTCGCTAGGGTTGCCGACATCTCGCCGAGTGAGATTAAAGAAAACATGGTCATCACATCAGATCTAAGTCTCGATTCTCTTGATATGGCCGAGCTTGTTTTGTTTTTGGATGATGAATTTGACGTCAAAGGTGTTCCGGTGATCGAGCTGACGACGGTGGGCCGGATGATGGCTATTGCTCAGCGCCAAATTATGGTCACAGATGAAGAAGAAGAGCATAAGGATTTATCCCGCTGGGAAGAACCGGTTAAAAAAGAGCTGGTCAATGTCGCCGATGGGAAAACAATACCCGAGGTCTTCTTGAATTCTTGTCAGAAATGGGGAAAAAAAGTGTGCCTCGCCGATGATCGCTCGGGCGTTCTGGACTACCAAAGGGCTAAACTCGCCGTGATCATTTTGGCCGAATACATCAGAGAGCTGCCGGGACGGAATATCGGTGTTCTTCTCCCAGCGAGTGTGGGTGCGACATTGACAATTCTTGCGTGTCAGCTGGCAGGGAAAGTCCCTGTTTGCATCAACTGGACCTTGGGACCTCGTCATCTCGGCCAAGTGATGGAAACGGCCCGCATTCAGAAGGTGCTCTCTTCCTGGGCTTTCATCGATCGCTTAGGTAATGTGGATCTCGATACAATCGATGATGAGTTGATCATGCTCGAAGATGCCCGTAGAACCTTTTCTCTTGCTACGAAGCTCAAGGCTCTCTTTCGCTCGAAACTGGGAACGGAATCAATCCTCAAGCATTTCAAGGTCTCTCATTTCGATGAAACAGATCCCGCTGTTATTTTATTCACAAGCGGCACCGAAAGTGCGCCAAAAGGGGTTCCGCTCAGCCACCGAAATATCTTGGAGAATATCCGTTCGATCTGCAATTCCGTCGATGTCTACTCCGACGATACGTTTTTCGACATCTTGCCTCCTTTTCATTCTTTCGGGCTTACGGCAGGTTGTTTTTTTGGAACATTAACGGGGATGAGGGTCTGCTTCTATCCTAATCCGACAAACGGGCTCGGACTCGCGAAAGGGTGTGAAAAATGGCGTCCTACAGTGGCTTGCGGGGCACCGACGTTTTTAAAAGGGATGTTCAAAGCTGGGGTGAAAGAACAGTTCACGTCTTTGAGATGGATCGTGTCCGGCGCCGAAAAAGCGCCGCCTGAGTTGTTCCGCCTCACAGAAAAGATGGGGCTTAAGGGGATGCTCAAGGAAGGATATGGAGTGACGGAGTGTTCTCCGGTTTTAACTGTCAACCGTCTGGAAATTGAGTCTGCCGGAGTTGGACAGCCGCTAGAGGGCATCGATATTGCCATCGTTCACCCGGAAACCAACGAACGGCTGCCGCAAGGGGAGGAGGGATTGATCATCGCCTATGGTCCTAATGTTTTTTCCGGTTACTTGAATCGGGATGTGCGGTCTCCTTTTATTGAATTCGAAGGCAAGAAGTGGTATAACACCGGCGACCTCGGCTACCTCGATGAAAAAAACCGGCTGATGATCTCAGGTCGTTTAAAACGCTTCTTAAAATCAGGCGGCGAGATGATCAGTCTTGCAGCGCTTGAGAACGCCATCCTTGATATGGCGCCGCAAAAGGGATGGGACATTTTGGAAGAAGCGCCATCTGTTGCCGTAATCGGACGTGAGAAAAGCGACGGAAAAATCGATATCAAGGCGGTCACAACATTCGAAGCAGCGGATAAAGAGATCAACAACGCGCTTCGAGAAGCCGGTTTGAGCAATATTGCAAAAGTCAATGATGTTGTCCACGTGGAAGAAATCCCTCTTATGGGAACAGGAAAAATATTCTACCGCGAACTCGAAAAGAAATATTTGACCTAAGCCGCCGGGATAAGCCAATCTCAATCGGCTCATCGCGGCGCTTATAATGCCGTATGATCAAAAACCTTGTTAACTAAGTACTGGGGGACGTCTTCAAATTAAGTTGATTCCAAATTTGAAGACGTCCCTTAGAGGGCTTCAATCTCTTGTTTTATTTGATTAACGTCTGTCAAAGGTGCGCGGCAGATACCTTTGTGACAAATGTAGACCGTGGTTTGATTCTCTATGGGCTTTTGGTTTTTGACAAAGGGGATCACGTCGAATAAACGATCTTCTGATTCCCGCCTCCAGATCACTGTGAGGTGCGGAATAAATGTTTGGTTGATCAAGTCGAAGAGTTCCTCGCGATGGTCCTCCTCTTTGTTCAGCGCAACAACGATTGATATAGGGCGCGTGTCGTAGTACCTTTGTAAATTCATGACATGAAAAAGATAGCCAATAGGATACGCCTCGATAAGAGGAGAAGCGGCTTTAAAGATTTCTTCGGCATCTTTTAAGTAGTGTGGCTGCAAGGTCAACTCATAAAGGCGTAGAAGATTCTCGGCGTGAACAGCGTTGCCCGAAGGTTCTGAGCCATCGGAAAATTGAATGTTTCTCACTGTAATGCTCGGATCGTTCAACGAGTTTTGGAAATAGGCCCCGCCCTCCGATTTGAAAAAACTTGTCAGCGATTCGGTCAAATGAAGGGCCCATATCAGCCAATCGACCCCTAAATCGGCTTCGAAAAGGGTGAGGCAGGCACGGATCATAAAGGCGTAGTCTTCTAAGACCCCTGGATGACGGGCCTCTCCGTCCATCCATCGTCTCTTTAGTTCTTCTCCCGTCCAGAGCTTGTTTTTGATAAACTGAGCCCCTTTTGCGGCTATTTCCAAGTAGTTGTTGTCTCTAAAAACTTTCCCTGCGACTGCAAAGCTATGAATCATCAACCCATTCCAAGACGTCAGGATTTTGCGGTCTTTAAACGGGCGGTCGCCTGTTTCCCGCACCTTAAAAAGGACATTTTTATACTGTTTGAGCAGCTTTTGAAATTGTTTTAGCGGGACCTCTCTTTTTGCCGCGAACGATTCGAGATCTTCAGTGATGTTGAGAATATTCCGGCCGTGGAAGTTTCCTTCCGGAGTGATGTTGTAGTAATCACAAAAGAGGGGAGCTTCAGGTCCCAATACTTTCTCGACGTCGTGATAGAGCCACGTGTAAAAACGCCCTTCTTCTCCCGCTACCTCTGAATCTTCAGCAGAATAAAAACCTCCGTCTGAGGTCTTCATATCCCTTAAGACGTAGTCGAGAGTTTCTTTTGCAACTTGTTGATAAAGAGGATCTTTTGTCTTTTGCCATGCAAGGGTATACGCCTCAGCGAGAATCGCGTTGTCGTAGAGCATCTTTTCAAAATGAGGGACGAGCCACTGCTCGTCGACAGTGTACCTCGAAAATCCCCCTCCCAAATGGTCGAACAGACCCCCTTGAAACATCATCTTCATCGATTTTTCGGAAAGAAAAAGAGCGCGGCTGTCTTGCATTTTTGAGGAATAGTTCATGAGGAACGTGTATTGATAGCCAATAGGAAACTTGGGACTCCCTCTGAGTCCTCCGTAGACGGGATCGGCAATTTTGTAGTAGAGCTCGCAAGCGTTTTCGATCATGGATTTATGAGGCAAAATCATGCCGACTGCCGATTTTTTCTCCTCAAACATGCTCATGAGCGCTGCTGCCTGCATTTTGAGTTTTTGTCGATCCTGCCCTGCCCAAGTCTCCTGTATTTTTTCGACCAACTCTTTCATTCCCAGTAGATTGTGCTGAGATGTCGGAGGGAGGTAGGTGGCAGCGAAAATAGGCTTTCTGTCGGGTGTCAAAACAAGGTTGAGCGGCCAGCCGGCCGCACCTGCCATCATTGTCTGAGCAAGCTCCATGTAAAGCGCGTCCACTTGAGGCAGCTCTTCTCGATCTACTTTGATACTGACGAAAACCTCATTCATGAAAGACGCGATGTCCCGATTAGAAAACGTTTCCCGCTCCATAACATGGCACCAGTGGCAGGTCGCATATCCGATCGAGAGAAAGACTGGTTTATCTTCATCTTGAGCGACTCGAAACGCCTCGTCTCCCCATGGGTACCAATTCACAGGATTGTGGGCGTGTTGTTGGAGATACGGGGATTTCTCATCGACCAGATGGTTGGAAAATCGAGGGGAATTTTCGCTTTGCATGACTCTCCTTTTTCACTCAGGCTTCATCATGAGGTTACCAGACGATAAGAATTATGTTAATTAAGGAAATTTTCTGGATTTAGAATTTATTTTGATGTATTTTCCAAAATAAATCGTCAATATCAAGGAGATCTAATGTCCAGCCAGCAAAACAATGCAAATGCAAGACGTTTAATCTTATCGATCTGTGTTGTTCTTTTCACGGGACTGCTCGTCTTTATTTACCAATACGACCCTGACAATGCGACAAAAGCGCGCCAGCTGAGCTTGAAAGAGCAATCAGCCTACGACGCGATCGCTCAAGAAAACAGGGATTACCAAGAGCAAATTCACGCAATGCGAAAAGAGATCGAACAACTCACCTTTGATCGAGAGTCTTATGGCGACGAGAGCCTTGAGAGAAAAGTTGAAGATCTCGAAGACTTCCTTCAGGCGCGGGAGCAGGATCGCGAAGACTTTGAGATGAAGTTGGCTGAACTTGGGGAAATCGTGAACGAAAAAGATGATGAAATCGAACATCACAAAGATCAAATCCTGGTTCTCACCGAACAGATCGAACAGCAGCGCGAGCTCTATGAGTCTCTTGCTGAAAAACGGGAAGCGCTAGAGAAGTCCGAAGAGATCATCGCACGAATGGAGGGCTCGCTGCAGGATAAGCAACAGCAATTCGAACAGCTTGTTCGGGATATCCCCCCTTTAAAAGTTGAACTAGAGGAGAAAAAAGCGCGTCTTCAATCGGTCCAAACTCAACTTCTCAGCTTGAAAACTCAAATGAACGAGCGGATCGAGGAGATCGCAGACGAAAGAGATCATGCCTTGGCTCAATTGAAAGAGACACAAGACGAGCTCGATGAGTTGAACATACTTGTCGCCACTTTGCACGGTGAACTAAACGAAGAGAGAGATCAAAAAGAGTCGCTCAATGCGGAAATCGCTTTTTTACATAAAGAGGCCGAAGAAGCCCTTGTCAAACTCGAAGAATTTGAGATCGTGAAGTCGGATTTGGAAGAAAAAGAGATTCAGCTTCAAGACAGTGAAGATGAACTTGCGGCTGCCCGAAACATAATCAATGGTCTAAATCAAAGACTGAAGCAAAAAGACGAAATGTTCAGCGCCAATTTACAAATCGAAGAAGAGAAAAAGCAAGAGCTAAGAGAGCATCTTTCCGATCTTGAGCATGAGCTTGCTCTTTTTCGTGAAGAAGCGGAGAAAGTGCCGGCTCTCCAAGAGCAAATCAAGCTTCAGCATCAGGAGTTTGATGTTGTACAGAATGATTTGGAAAAATCGGACGAGAGCTTAAGGGGCCTACAAAACAACTATGCTGAAATGAAAGCAGAATTTGCCGCGATTGAACAAGAAAAGCAGATGCTTCTCAAGGCTCTCGAAGAAAATGCCGGAACCATCGAAGAGCTCGAGCGACAGTTTCAGCATCAAGACCAAAAATGGCTGGCTGAATTACAAAAGGAACGTGAAAAACAATCAGAACTCTCGAAGCGCACGCAGAGCGCTGAAGAGAACAATCAGCTGCTGCAAGCAAGGGTAGAAGGTCTTCAGACAGAGCTTAAGATTCAAAATGAGAAAGTCAATGACCTTTTGGTCTTTGAGCGAAAATTTGAAGAAGAGCGAAAAAAACGAATGATCAAAGAGCAGATTTTGAAGCAGCTTCAGGCCCATCTGCAACACCAAAAACGCTCGCTGTCTGAAATTGAAACTCATCGCCAAACTCTCAACCAGGAACTTAAGGAAACTCAACAGTCTTATTCGCAACTCGCCAAAGAGCTGGCTAAAAGAAAGCCCGCACCAGGAATTGTGGAAAATGTGGTGATGAACGAGCCTCAACAACACATCGTTCGGGATGGCGAGACCCTGATGCACATTTCTAAGCACTACTATGGAACAACCAAAAAATGGCGAAGGATTCTTGAAGCTAACCGGGAAACGATCAGCGATGAAAATCAAATCCGACCCGGCACATTGCTTGCCATACCCTAGGGAACGTCTTCAAATTTGGAATCAACTTAATTTGAGTTCTTTTCCCTTAAGCTGCGCGGCACTAAATTGCTTTAAGGTTAAAAGCTTGAGTGGCTTATAGCTTACCTCTCTACTCTATTTCCTAATTTCAATATTAAAAGAAAATATTTGATATTTATAAAAGTTTACGATTATCGTAAGAAAAATCATTCAAGGAGAGTCTATGATCACGCCAAAAAACGATGCCGAACAGCAACGAATTGCCATCGGCACGCTTAATCATAATCTCGAAGTTTTAGCGAATTTGGATATCAACGACTATCTGATGGTCGATAGAGCAACAGACCGTATTGATGTCACCCGCTGGTGGCTTAGAAGCAGTGCATTCGGTGATTTCGTACGCGCTATTGACCGAACATTTCACCAGACGGTTGAACAAGAAATCGGGTCCAAATCGCTGAGGCAGCAATATGAACGGGCCTATGACAATCTGTTTAAGCTGATGAAAAGCTACGAGACAACAGAAGCGGTTTCATTCATAAAGCGGATCCAAAGCACCTACGACAGGAACGGGACCATTCGAGATTTTAAAAAGAAACCGACATTTGTCGCTCAATCGATGTTTTGCGGCCAGCCCAAAACAGAGGCTGAAACGGTGCGTCGTGAACTCGCCAAAAATCGCTGGCATGTTGGCAAACTTTTGGACCAAGCACGAAAGCAGAAAGATTATCCTCAAACTTATGTCGAAATTTGCGGTAAGGCCCACAAAGTCATGAATGAGGAGGCGCTTCCGGCTCCTGAAGAATTAGATCGCATCGTTGAAGAGATCAAAAGCTATTGCCCAACAGAAGAGGAGCTTTCACTCTCGAAGAGTCGATTGAATCCGACCGGGCATCTCGATCAGTTGACGATGCCTAAGGTTCCTTCTACGCCAACACCTCCCCAGCCAAAAAAACGGGACATAGGCGACGAGCTCACAAGTCAAAAGGTCCACGATCACCCCCTCAGGACAAGTCCAAGAGAAAGCGTATACGTGCCGACGTTAGGGGAGCTAGCCAACGCGAGACAGTCGTTGAACAAAACACACAGGCTCGAAGCGCTCATCAAAAATAATGACATAAGACCTCATCTAATGACACTGGACGAACACCGGTCGCAACTGATCAGAATCTTGTTAGCGGTCAGAGAGAAGGTCGTCAATGAAGGAATCGAATTTTCCGACGACATTTCAAGCGATAGCGATTCCGATGAATGGAAAGAACCTCTTCAGCTTCCACAGGAGGTGATCAAAACGATGGAAGCGTCATCGCCTTATCTAAAACGGAAAAATTCCATTGATCAGGCGACGTCTTGAAAAATGAACGTGTCACATCTGTTTCTTTTTTCTCGGTGCCGCCATTCCCCATAGGAGGATCATCCCGATGCCGACGACAAATCCACCAGGGTAGGTGAGCCAATATTTAGCGGGGTCTCGGTTAACAACGATTTGCACACGCTTTGCCTCATGGCCGTTATTTTCTGAGACATTTGCCAAGTAAAACCTTGTGCCGTCCCACGTTTCATGGACGCGGTTCATGCTGATGGTCACCTCCTCTCCATCGATGATTAAATCAGCTTCATATCGCATTGCCTTGGCGCTTCCCGGGTAATTGATCTGCCTTCCTTGCCTCAGCCTGACATGGTGGGGGATCTCTTCAACCTCGGGGTGGTAGTGAATGAGGGCCTCGCCTTCTAGAATCGGCCATTTAATGCCGGCGCCATTTCGGTCGAAACCGATAGGAATATGCTGTCCTGAAGGCTTGTGCTTCAAAACGATGAGAGGGACGTTGTCTTCGAGTTTTATTTGAGGGTCTTTCGGGATAAATTGGGGAGTTAACGGTGTTTCCAAGTATACGGGATCAGTTGCAATCACTCTCATAAGGAGGGACTGCATGCGGTCTGCTTCTTCATCACTGACCGATTCGGGGGGCTCGGGAAGACTGTCGGCGATCTGAGAGAGCTGCCCGATAAGAGATGCCGCCGGCATTTCATTTGAAAGGATCAGGTATTTCCACGGCGCTTGGCGCTTTGTCTCCTCGTTGAGCTGGTCGAGGAGGATCATCGACCAGTAAGCGCATGTGTAGAGCTCTTGAGGCACCTTGTCCCAATCAAGCGAGCCAAAAGGAATATGGCTTTGAACGGCATACCCCCCAAAACCCTTGTCATAAACAACCACCGACTCTAGATGCGACGGATCGAAGGTTTCTTTCGCGATCAGGCCGTAGCGATCTAAAGCGGCGAGAGTCTGCTTGCCGGAGGGCTCTCTTATGATAAGGATCTGTCTTTTTGCTCTCCCTTTGGCTTTTGTGATTTCTTTCTCTGCTGAAGAGTCGACAGCGTACAGCTCCCAAGTCTGCCCACCAATGCCGACCTCATGAGTTTGGCCGAAAGTCAAAGGGACAATTCCGCTGATCAAGGCCTTGTCTTGGTGCGTCCAGAAAGTATAGGACATTTCAGAGTGAGGAAAATAGGCAACCGTTTCAAAATCGGGATTCTTGGGGAGCCGCCCCAGCGTCATAGGCGTGCTTATCGTCTCGCCGTTTTTTTTGGTTATCGTCAACGCTTCTGTGGAGAGCTTGACAATCGAGTTGCCGCCGCTTCCTTCCAGCAGGCTTATGTTCCCTTGTGTGCCGTAATAGGCTTTCAAAGCAGTACCGGCTAAAATCATAAGCAAGCCAACATGAGCTGTTAAGAAGGGGATATGTTTTTTTTTGAAAGGCCAACGAAACAGGGCGGCAGTGACCAGGTTCACTGCCAAGAGTATCAGTAAAAAATAAAATATCGGGTTTTGATAGGTCAACCGGCCGGCATAAAGGTGCGAGTCTGTCTTCGACTCTAAAATGGTCCCGATCACGACGAAGAGGGCGATCGTGAGAATCAGCGGGATCGCCAGCGTGACGCTTCCTAAAAAACGAATTAATTTTTTCATGGCTCCGGTATTTCTTGAATCAATTCAAAGCTCTCTGAGAAGGCAATCAGATCTTCGCGATATGTCATCATCGCCTGTTTCGGTCCGACGGCCTTAATTGTCACATCGCTTCCCATTTGCTCAAGGAAAGCGTCATTATACCCATGACGAAGGCCTCTCAAAGATTGGTAGTGCCGGTCGTCTAATTTGAGGGCGTAGGCGATTGTCTTTTTATTCCGACCTTCTCCCTCGAAGAATAAACCGGCAAATCCAGCAAAGGAAACAGGGCGTATGATAAAATCGTCATCGTCGTCTGTCTGCATTTGTTTTTTCCATCTTTCGACCTGGGCTCTAGGGGGAATTCTCGTTTCCATCGAGTCGGACGGAAAATTATGAATTGTAATCTGTATCTGGTCATCAATCCAAAACTCGACGATGGGGTGCCTTGTGTCGCTATTGGAGGTCAAAGGACTGGGGTCGAGACGTTTCCAACTCGGAAATGATTTTACACGGTAGAGAGGATAACGCACCAAGGCATGTTCTCCGCCTTTGTCACGTCCCGAAATCGTTTGGCTAATACGCTTTGGATGAGCTTTTTTTTGCTCACAACCCCAGAAAGAAAGGAAAATGAGGAGAAGGGCGATGCGGTTCATAAAGTGTTGATATTAGCATAAATTTGTTCTTTAAATATATACCCGACCTGCAGTAAAAGGGGGATAGACGATCCTTAAAAAAGGGCACTAAGTCTCATGGGCCTCGACGGTTTTATACAGTCTGGTTTCGGCAATCCCGAGCTTTATGAGCAAATGTACATTCGGTACTTAGACAATCCGGAAAGTGTTGATCCTTCCTGGCGGCTCATGTTCGACCAGTTTGAAAAAGAGCCTTCTCCGCCCACGCTGCCGAGGCCTCAGCCTATTCCGGCACGCCCTATTGAACCGAAGACGGCTATCGGATCTCCGAGAATGATCGAATCCTCTTCGGGTCAAATGCGTATCTTTCATTTGATCCAAGCCTATCGTCTTTATGGCCACTTGCTTGCTGCCACAAACCCGCTCGCCTCCTCGAAAAAAGAGCCGCCGCTCGAGCTATCGCTTAGAGAACTCGGTTTCGAGCAAAGCGAACTTTCCGACACCTTTCCCACCTGTGGTTTAACAGAGGAAAAGAGGCTGCCTCTCAAAGAGATCATCACGATCCTTCAAGATATCTACTGCGGCGCGATCGGCGTCGAGTACATGGACCTCCATTCTAAAGAGCTGGAACACTGGCTGCAGTCGAAAGTCGAGCCGAGTCGCTTTAAAATAGACCTGTCAATTAATCAGAAGCAGATGATTCTGCAGCATTTGAACAAATCGGGCCTTTTTGAGTGGTTTCTCCAGACCAAATACGTGGGGCAAAAGCGCTTTTCTCTTGAGGGGGGGGAGACGCTCATACCCATTTTAGCCGCATTGATTCAAACAGGAGCGCAGTTCGGGATCAAAGAATTCGTTTTGGGCATGGCGCACAGAGGGCGGCTGAATGTCCTTTGCAATATTTTTGACAAATCCTATTCGACAATTTTTTCTGAATTCGAAGATCACATGACCCCGGAGCTTTTTGAGGGGAGCGGGGACGTTAAGTATCATAAAGGCTTCAGCTCAACAGTCAAAATCTCTGACGATCAGGAAGTTGAGCTTCTTTTAAGCCCCAATCCAAGTCATTTGGAATCTGTCTGCCCCGTTGTTGAGGGTCTTGTCAGAGGAAAACAGGCTTTGGGTCGCTCGAGCGACCATATTGTTCCTGTGCTTGTCCACGGCGATGCTGCGTTATCGGGACAGGGCGTTGTCTACGAAACCCTTCAAATGAACACTTTGAGAGGATATTCTACCGGAGGAACGGTGCACCTTGTGATCAACAATCAGATTGGATTTACGACGCTCCCCTCTGATTACAGATCCACCCGCTACTGCACCGATATTGCAAAAGCATTCGGCGCTCCCGTCTTCCACGTCAACGCCGAAGACCCTGAAGCATGCGTCTTTGCGACAAATTTAGCCCTTGAGATCAGGCAAAAATTTCAATGCGATGTTTTCATCGATATGGTTTGCTACCGCAAGTATGGCCATAACGAAAGTGACGAGCCGGCTTTTACACAGCCAATCGAATATAAAGAAATACGCCAAAAAAAATCGATCCGCGAGCTCTATCGAGACAAACTTTTGCAAGAAGGGGTCGTCGAGCGCGCCATAGCTGAAGAACTCGAAGAAGAATTCAAAAAGGGGTTGCAGCAAGCCCTAAAAAAAGTCAAAGAGATTCAGCCACCCACCGAACCCACAGAAAAAAGAAGTCAAGGCGACAGCATCATTTTCGATAAGGTGAAGACAGGTGTGGATAAAAAGACGCTGGTCGAAGTGACCGAGGCCGCTTTTTCGATTCCTGAGGACTTCACGGTACATCGCAAACTTAAGCAGCTGATCGACAGTCGAAAATCGATGATTTTAGAAGGCAAAAGCATCGACTGGGGGATGGCGGAAACTCTCGCGTATGGATCTCTTTTAAAAGAGGGCCGGCATATCCGCATTTCCGGGCAGGACGCGTGCCGCGGAACTTTCAGCCACCGCCATGCCGTTTGGATGGACCAGGAAGAAGAGCGAGAATATTATCCGCTTCAATCGCTTGGAGAATTCAACATTTACAACTCCTCGCTTTCGGAAATGGGTGTGCTCGGTTTTGAATACGGATACAATCTGGCGCGTCCAAATGCCATGACAATTTGGGAAGCGCAGTTCGGCGATTTCTGCAATGGAGCGCAAGTCATTATTGATCAATATCTATCGACAGGAGAGCAGAAGTGGAACCAAAAATCGAGCCTCATCTTATTTTTGCCGCACGGATATGAAGGCCAGGGTCCTGAGCATTCCTCCGGCCGGATGGAGCGCTTTTTAACGTTGTCCGGTCAAGACAATATGGTCGTGGCTAATCCGACCCTTCCGGCCCAAATGTTTCACCTGTTGAGACGGCAGTTGAAATGGAACCTTGTCAAACCCTTGATCGTGTTCACGCCAAAAGGACTGCTTAGGCTGCCCGCCTGCGTCAGCACAGTCGACGATTTAGAAAAGGGATCCTTTCACGAAATTCTTGACGATCCCAAAAGAGAGGCTAATGCCAAACGCCTTGTTCTTTGCAACGGACGAATATTTTACGATCTCGACGCTGAAAGAGAGAGAAAACAGGCTGACGACATCGCAATCGTCCGAATCGAACAGCTTTACCCTCTCCACACCGACCGGCTGCGCGAGGTGATCCATTCTTATAAAAAGATCGAAGAATGTCTGTGGGTTCAGGAAGAGCCCAGCAACATGGGAGCGTGGAACTACATCCGCTATCAGCTCTCCCGCCTGCTTCCGGTGGATGTTCACCTAGGATATGCAGGGAGACAGCGCTGTGCGTCGCCGGCAACAGGGTCGTTTAACCGCCACAAGCAAGAACATAAAGAGATCCTCCGGACGGTGTTTCCCGGTCCCGAAAAGCTAGATGTCGATGTGAATTTAATGCAAAGGGTGTAAGCAAAATGAAAGAAGAAATAGTCGTGCCATCGATGGGAGAATCCATTTCGGAGGCGATGGTTGGAGAGATTCTCCAGCCTTCCGGATCGCATGTCGAACTCGACCAGGAGATCCTCGAACTTGAAACAGACAAAGTGAACCAAGTGCTGTATGCACCGGCAGCAGGTGTTCTGTCGCTCAACGTCGAAACAGACGATACAGTGACCATCGGCCAAGTTTTGGGCCACATCGAGACTGAGGGTGAGTCCCATGTTTCTCAAGAGAAAAAGACGGATGCTCCTTCTCAAGAAGAAAAAAAAGGAAAAAAGGTTGTAACGGCAGAATCCGACGAGAGCAAAAAGGAAACGCCTGGCCCGAAGCCATCGGGGCAGACAGCGCGAAAGGGAAAAGAAGCCTTCCTCTCTGAAATTTCTGATGAAAGAACAGAAAAGAGGGCTCCGCAGGCTGAAAAAAGCAAAGAGTCGCGGAAGCGGATGACAAAAATCAGGCAGGTGATCGCTAGCCGTCTTGTCGAGGCGCAAGCCACAACAGCGATGCTGACGACATTTAATGAAGCCGACATGACAGCTGTCATGGCGCTGAGGAAGCAGTACAAGGAAACTTTTGAAAAAAAGCACGGCGTTAAACTCGGATTCATGTCCTTTTTTGTGAAGGCTGTTGTCTCCGCCTTGCAATATGTTCCCGGAGTCAATTCTTATATAGACGGCAACGAACTTGTGACGCGCCACACTTACGATATTGGAATCGCAGTCGGGACCGATCGCGGTTTGATTGTACCTGTTGTGCGCGATTGCGATCAGCTGACATTTGCCGAGATTGAGCAAGGCATTGGAGAGTATGCGACGAAAGCGAGAGAGGGAACCATTTCCGTTGACGACCTTAAAGGAGGAAGCTTCACCATCACCAATGGCGGGATTTACGGATCGTTGCTTTCGACCCCAATTCTCAACCCGCCTCAAAGCGGTATTCTCGGCATGCATAAAATAGAAAAAAGGGCTGTCGTGAAAGACGACGAGATGGTGATTCGGCCGATGATGTATTTAGCCTTAAGCTACGATCACCGCATCGTCGACGGAAAGGAAGCGGTCTCGTTTCTTGTCCACGTCAAAGAATGTCTTGAAGACCCTATGCGATTACTCCTCGAGGTATGATGAAAGAATATGAATTGATCGTCATCGGCTCCGGCCCTGCAGGTTATGTCGCTGCCATTAGAGCCGCGCAGCTCGGTTTAAACACGGCCATCATTGAAAAAGAGAAGACCCTTGGGGGAACATGCCTTAATGTGGGGTGCATTCCCTCAAAAGCGCTCCTCCAATCAACTGAGCTCTACGCCAAACTTCTAGAGACCGGAAGCGAACATGGCATCAAATGCGGCAAAACCTCTTTCGATTTTGATCAAATGATGAAACGAAAAGAATCTGTCGTGAAAAGTCTTGTCGATGGCGTGGCGGGTTTGATGTCGAAAAATAAAATCGATGTCCACACCGGAGTCGCCTCGTTCGAAGATCCTCACACCCTGGTCATCGGAAATGAAAAAGTGCGAGGCCGCAACATCTTGATCGCAACAGGCTCTGAATCGATTGATCTTCCCTTTCTCCCATTCGATGAAAAACGGGTGGTATCCTCCACGGGAGCATTGGCGCTTGAGAAACTACCTAAAAGAATGGCTGTCATCGGCGGTGGTGTCATCGGAGTCGAACTTGCCTCTGTCTTCAGCCGCATCGGATCAGACGTGACAGTCATTGAAATGCTTGATCACATATGCCCCTCAATGGATGGTGACGTCAGCAAAGCGATTCTGAAAATTTTCAAAAAGCAGGGCATCAACTTCTCTCTTTCGACAAAGGTCGAAGAGGCAGAGGTCGGAAAAAAAGAGATCGCCTTAAAGCTCGACTCGGGTGACTCCTTGTCAGTTGACGTCGTTTTGGTTTCAGTGGGGCGGCGACCCTTTACCAAAGAACTCAAATTGGATCAGGCCGGTATTGACACGACTAAACAGGGCTTCATCCCTGTCAATGACCATTTTCAAACAAAAGTGCCCCATATCTTCGCAGTAGGAGATGTGATAGAGGGGGTCATGCTCGCTCATAAAGCCTCTGAAGAGGGCGTTGTCGCCGCTGAGATCATCGCGGGGCATACAGCTGAAATGGACTATTTGACCGTGCCAAACGTGATCTATACCCACCCCGAAGTCGCTGCGATCGGCTTGACAGAAGAAGAGGCAAAAAGTGCCGGACTCGATGTTATGGTCGGCCGTTTCCAGTTCAAGGGAAACGGAAGAGCCCGCGCCGCCATGGAAACCGAGGGTTTTGTCAAGGTGATCGGAGAAAAGAAAGGGGGGCATCTTGTCGGGATGCACATCGTAGGGGCAAGCGCATCAGAACTCATTGCAGAGCCTATGATCGCCCTCAAGCAAAGGGCTAAAATCGCAGATCTAGCCGACTGTCCGCAAGCCCATCCCACACTTAGCGAAGCGATCAAGGAGGCCTGCCTCGACGCACTTGGGCGGGTCATCCACTCTTAGCTTAATAGCCATGAGAAGAGCCGCAATGGCACGATGACTTGACGTTCGGATTCGATATTTTGAAACCGGAGCCCTGCAGACCGTCAACATAATCGATTTCAGAACCTAAGAGGCGCTCTTTCATCGTGTGTTTGAGGTGGATTTCAATCCCGTGCGAGTGAAACACAACATCATCGGGCTTGGCTTCTTCAGAATAGTCGAGGACATACTCAAAACCGTTGCATCCCGACAACTTTTCATCAAAGCGAATGCCCCAGCCCTGCTTTCCCTCTTGCTCAAGAATCGTAAGATATTTTTTTGCAGCGCGCGGCGTAATCGTAATCGAACTTCGGTCGACTTTTTCTTGGAGCAAGGCATTAAGGCGGTCGACGAGGGCGTTAATCTCTTGATCAGATTTTCCATGGCCATACATCCCTTGCTCAAGCGTTTCCCATGTTGCGGCGTGGCAGCCGATACAATGAAGGCCTGCATTTGAGATTTCCTGGGCGAGGCGCTGCGCTTTTTGGGGAAACATCGCCAAAATAGACTCTATCGTCATCTGCTTGTGAACTGTCTCAGACATATTAAAACCTTACCTTTACTTCCCCTTTTTTCATGCGGCATTGGCAGGCGAGCCGTTCATCTTTTACTCCGGGTCCAAGAAAGTCTTCTTCTTCTTGAGTCTGTTCGGTTAAATTCTCTTCTCCCTCGATCACCTCAATCACGCAAGTTCCGCATACGCCTTCTGTACAAGCAAACGGGACACCCTGCTCTTCGCAAATTTCTGCAATAGGGTCTCCCTCGTTAAGGGTAAACTCTTCGCCTGTTGTTTCAAAGATCAATTTACATTCTGGGTTTTCAGACATAACACACTCCGTATTAACACATATTACTAAGATTTGACCTAAAAATCAAGAATTGGTCAGTTTCAAATCAAAACTCGTTAGTTTCAAGGAGGTGATGATGCAGTCTCGATTGACCATTCCCGGATATGGAGAGTTAAAAGAGGTCATTGTTGATGAAACAGTCTCGACAGAAGAGGCGGTTACCATGGAAGAGATTCATCAGTCCATCAGCGATCTGGCTGAAATCGAAGAGTCTTTGCTTGAAATCATCAACTATCAGGGCGAGTTGATTGATGAGGTTCAACAAAATATTGTCGAGACGCTCGAAAATGTCGTTGAATCTAAAAAAAAATTAGAAGAAGCCAGCCGCTTAAAAACAAAAAATCGCTGGCTCATTGTCTATGGGGGAGGGGGAGCAACGGCGGGAGCCGCCCTCGGAGCAACAGCAGGATTTTTAGCGGCAGGGCCGCTCGGCATGGCCGCGATGACGGCCGCCGGAGTCGCCGCCGGTTTTGGGATTGGGGGGCTATTGGGTCTGAGCAAGCAGCACTAACCGTCAAACTGTCCTAGACAACAGATTCGCGATATTTCTGGACATAAGAGCGCCATATCAAGACGAGTCCTAAGACGATAAAGGGGATGCTTAGGACCTGGCCCATTCTTAATCCATTAATGATAACAACGCTTGTCTGCGGAACTTTGAAAAACTCGAGCAAGAATCGAGCTGAAAAAACCAAAGTGAAGAAAAGTCCTGAAAAAAAGCCGGGACCGTATGAGGCTCCTTTTTGTCTCCACAATGTAAAGCTGACGGCAAAAATGGCGCAGTAAGCCAATGCCTCGTAAAGCATAACGGGATGCCTTGGAACGACAGCGCTTCCGTCAGCGGGACGACCAAAAATAATGGCCCATGGTAGCGCCGATGGGGTTCCTAAAATCTCTTGATTCACGAAATTACCTACTCTGATAAAGGCCCCAGCGATGGGAACGGGCAGTGTGAAGAGGTCAAGAAAGGCAAAGTACCCGCCTGGCGGCAGGGCGTTTTTATGGCGGGCATAAAAGAAATAAGTCGCGATCAGAAGACCGACCGCAGCGCCGTGGCTGGCAAGCCCGCCATTCCAAACCATGAGGATATTGAGGGGATGCTCGAGGTTGAAAGAGAGCTCGTAGAACAAAACATGACCGAGGCGAGCCCCGATGAGCGTGCCTAAAATAGCATACCACAAAAGACGGTCGACAAGCCCGAAAGAGACATCATAAGCACTCTTGACTGTATCCTTGAATTCTTTGTGAAGGAGAGTCATTCCCTCTTGTCTATCTTGAGCAAATTCCGGGTCGTCAATCATGGCATTGATCTCAGCCAGAATTTCCTTTTTATGGTCAAGATCAAGAGGGGCGTCTATGCGGGATCTTAAAGGATTTTCTCGTATTTGACTCAGAAATTTTGGCCAATCCTTGATCCATTCAGAAGTGACGAGGCCACGTCTCCAAATCTGATGCTTCATGATGTAAATCATGAGCAAATAACAGCATGCGAATCCCGAGGCGAAAAGAATGCCGTACCAAGCAACTGGACGATCAATAATAGGGACTGTGAACGCTTCTCTATTGGGATTCCAAAATAGCCATAACAGTAAAGTGTCCATGCATTTAAATCTGTCAGTTATCAGGGAAAAAATCAATAAAAAAGCTTCAGATCTTTCGACCTGAAGCTCGATCGGAGTAGAGGGATTCGAACCCCCGACCTACTGCTCCCAAAGCAGCCGCGCTAGCCAAGCTGCGCTATACTCCGAATGACCAAGGTAAAACATACCATGAGGGAGTTTTTCGTTTCAAGAATTTTGAACTTGAAATGTTCTTTTGAAACCGAAACATCAATCCCAAAGGGGGGATGGGATTCTAGTACTTAGTTAACAAATTTTTTGATCAAATTCGGCATTATAAGCGCCGCGATGAGCCGATCTCAATCGGCTCTATATTGTTAATATTGAGCCGATTAAGATCGGCTCATCCCGGCGGCTTAGAATTCGAATTTGTAGAAAAACTTTGTTAATAAGTACTAGGCGAGAAGATCGTTTTTGATCGAGGAAAGAGCCGATAAGATCTCTTGATTGCCCCTTTCCACTTCTTTTTCAATTCGTTTGATTCCAGACATTGCAGTCGAGTGGTCTCGATTAAAGAATGATCCAATTTTTGCGTAAGGCAGATTCAGCTTATCGCGGTACAAGTACATAGCGATTTGCCGGGCCAGAACAAAGTCCTGTTTTTGCGAGCTGCCGGCAAGCTCTTCTATGGGGACTCCATAATGGTCTGAAACAACAAAATTAATTTTGTCCGGAGTCAGTTCGTGTTTCTTTTCGGTCTCGATCAAATCCTTTAGGGCTAAAGATGCTTCAGAGACAGACAACTTTTCAGAAAGCGTTGGATCCCCGCCTTTCATGTGGGTGCGGAGGATGAGAGCGTCGAGAGCTTTGACGAGCGACTTGGGATTCGAATTAAACGTATCGACAAGGAATGTTGCTGTCTTTGCGTTCAATCCGAAATTGAGTGCTGACGACTTCTTAGCCAAAAGTTTTTTATTTTGCGCTCGGTCCAGGGGAGCCATTGGGAGGACAATGCCCCATTCGAATCGACTGATCAAGCGCGGTTCGACATCTCGGAGATCTTGAGGGACACAGCTGGCTGATAATATAATCTGCTTACCCGCTAAATGAAGAGCGTTGAACGTATGGAAGAACTCTTCTTGGGTCGCTCCCTTCTTCGAAAAAATGTGGACGTCGTCAACGATGAGAACATCAGCTTGGCGGTAGGTTTGTCGAAAGCGGCTCATCTCGCCTGCACGAATGGCCCGAACAACGTGGTCGGTAAACGTTTCGGCTCGAACATAAATGACATTCAACCCTTCTTTCCTCAGAGACGATGCTGTGGCCATCAAAAGATGGGTTTTGCCTGTGCCTGAACGCCCATAGAAAAAGACTGGATTGAATGAAATGATATCTTTTTCGGAAAGCGCGGAACAATCACTTTCTGTCTCGTGATGGATGATTTCCTGCATCAACCTCAGCGGGATCAAATTGGCATCGGAGGGAATAAAGTTGTCCAAGGTGCAGAAAGGATCCAGCTGATCAAAGTGGAACTCAAAGGGTTCAGGCTTTTCGGTCACCCGTGGAGACTTGCGCTTCGAGGGACTTTGCTGTGGAAAGTCACTTGCAATTTTAAGGTGAATCTTAACTTTGCGCTGGTTATTCGTGACGAGCTCTTCTTCGGCTTTTTTCCTTATATGTTCTTCAAACCAAAGTGCTTGAAAATGGTTTTGGGCTTGGAGATAAAGATTTCCCGCGTCAAATTTGACGACCCGAAGGGGGGTTAGCCACTTTTTGACGATATTTGGCCCTAGCTGTTCTTCCTGCTTTTCAAGGAAGCATTCCCATGCACGCATGGCAGATCACCTCAAACAAGGATAGTGCTGAAATCACAAGTGTGCTCAACATTTAAAAGAAAAGCAATAAAAAAATGAATGAATTCTTTTTTTTTGAATGCCTCTGAAAACAACTGTGTTTTCTTGCAAATACTGTTTGATTGCGAGATGAATAAGCATTACGTCTTCTTATCTCTTTCTTTTTCTTCCTTTTTGGATTGGCTTTACAGGCTCAGCCTGAAGCTCGACACTTGATTTTTGAATCTGAGCCTTTTTGACCTGCATTTGGTTGACTCTTTGTTGTCCAAGTCCTAAAAAAGTCGAGCAGATCCAATAGAGACAGAGGCCCGAGGGGGCGTTATAAAACATAAAGGCAAAGAAAAAGGCCATGATGTTTCCAACGCCCAGCATCTGTCTTTCTTGCTCTGACATTTCTGATGGATCTTTAGATCTTGCTGTGATTTGCGTCTGTGCCAGCATGGACAGTCCGACGAGAACGGGAAGAAGATGAAATTCATTACCGATAAAGGGTATGGCGGTCTGCCAAGAAAAAAGCACGTCGGGTGCTGCAAGGTTATCGATCCATCCCGGAACAAAGGGCGCTCCTCTCAACTCGAAAGTCGATTTTAAAAGGTCAAACATTCCAATGAGGAAGGGAATTTGAATCAGAAAAGTCAGACATCCGCCGACAGGATTGACACCGGATTCTTTATAAACCTTAGACATTTCGACCTGAAGTTTTTTCGGGTCGTTTTTATATCTCTCTTGAACCTCTTTCAGCCTTGGGGAAATTTCCTGCATTTTTTTCTGCGACTTGAAGCCCCAAGCAGTAAGAGGGTAAATCATGATCCTTAAGGCCACGGTCAAGAGAATAATTGAAATTCCCCACGATCCCGTCATTGAGTGGAAAAGGTTCATGAGTAGAAAGAGAAACTTCGAAAAGGGCTGGGAAATAAAAGCAAACCAGCCGTGGAAGCTCTGATTGGCGATGTAGTCGGGATTATATCCTGTTTCAGGATCGGAAAAATTTTGATCGATGCGGGTCAGAATAGGTGTTGCAAAGGGGCCGGCCACTATTCGAAACTTCATCGCTCCCCCTTTTCGGTTCAAAGGGAGCAGGTTCATGTAGCCCGGTATTTTTTCCGGATTAAAACGATCGTTTTGCTGGTCAATTAATGTCAATCGTGACGGAACAATGACTCCCGATATTTTTTCAGAGCGAAATCCAGGTTCTATCGGGCTCAATGGATCCATCACGACGCCGAAAAAACCGTTTGAATTTGTCAGCCAGTCCAGTTCTGTCGAATTGACAATTTTTGGATCGGGGAGCGAAAGGGAGTCAACTTGTGAACTTCCCGACTTTGTCACCCTGACCTTAAGAGCAGGAGCTATAGCCCCGTTGATCCATTCAACGTCCGGTATGCCGCTTGTTAGCCACAAACCACGGCTGTCACCTTCGATTTCGATGAGAAGATCGATGACGTAAGGAGCGTCTTGGGTCCCTTGATCGATCTCGTAGGTTTTTCTAATTTTTCGATGGGGCTGCTTGGCTTCGAAGACGATCTTATTAGCCTCAAATGTCGTGACTTGATAGATCAGCTGGCCCACTTCCGGATATTCAGAGACGACGTTGAATGCGTAGTAGTCTGCCGGAATGTCTTTCGACTGGCGCGGCGGTTTTTGAATCAGGTCGCGTCTTAAAAGCGGATAGTAACCGCCCAGTGCTCCGTTGTCGTGCTCCACTTTTTCTCCGGCCTCGTTGATAGTGACATAAGGCTTTGAAGGGAATCTTGCATTTTGCGGATTATTTTCAACCATATCGCGGTCGAATCCAATTTCTCTGACGACGCTTTTGGGGTTTTCGTCGGATTCAAATGGAAGGTTGATTTCTGTAATGGCGCCGCCTCGGTTGGAAAAGACGAGTTGCTGGTAAGCATTTTCTAAAACATAATACTTTTCGGTGCCATTCGTGGAATCGTAGGCTTCTTTCGTATCGACACGAGTTAAGACTTCGTCCAAATATTGGTAGTCAGAGAGGGGAGTGAACAGCTTGTCTTTCGTGTTGTATGTGCCGACAGGGATGTATTGCCGATCGACTTTGAGAAGTGCAATCGCCGTTCCTGATGGCAATTGGTCTGCGTACTCCTCCGGAAAATCGGCTGCGAGTCTTTCAATTGGCAAGGTGATGTAGGAATTGCGATATTCCCCGAGGAAAGTCTTTCCTTCACTTAAAAAGATAAGCTGCAGATCGTAGCTGCCATAATTCGGGAGTGTTTTGAACGCGATGTTTCCTTGGCTTTCTCCAACATAAACGGCGGGAGTTTCAGGAAGACCGGTTTCAAAATCGAGGGTGTACTCTGCGCCGTCAAGTTCAATTTTTTCCGGGAGATTTTGTCTCTCTTTGATAAGGAGAATCTGCGATCCGTATTTGAGAGCGTAGCGGTCTTGAAATTTGACAACGGGAAGGCTTTGAAAAGAGACTGATTTTTCATCGAGACGCTTGATGATCTCTTCTTTCTGTTTTTCCTTTTTTGCTTGTTCCTTGATCATCCACTCTTGCGCTCTTTGTTGATCCCAATAGGAAAAAAAAGTGTTAATGCCCAAAAGCGCGACTGTCATCGCAAAAACAAAAATTAAAGTACGCTTATCCATAGAAAATCAATCTCTTTTACACATGTCAAAAGAAAGATTAACAGAACGAGAGGTAACGCGCAAGAAATTCGGGGCTATTTAACCCCTGATTGTACCCTCATCTCGTCTGATCGTCTGAAAGGTCGTTTAGAAGGTCTAGGGGACGTCTTCAAATTTGCAATCAACTTTATTTGAAGACCTCCCCTTAGAGCGCTCACAGAGGATGAGGAGTACAACCAGGGGTTTAAGGATGGGAAGACGAGCTGAGCAATGTTTCGAAATGATGATCATCAATATTGCCGCCTGAAATCACGACGGCCACATCGCCTTGAAGACGGCGGCCGTTTTTTCCCATCAAGGCAGCAAACGCAGCGGCCCCAGAAGGTTCGACGACGAGGTTCAGCTCTTCTTTCAGTAAACGCATCGCTTTGATGATAGAGGGGTCGGAGACAAGGACGGCCTCGTCGACAAACTCATTCAAAAGAGGCCAGTTGAGCTGACCAACCATTGGGGTCCGAAGCCCTTCGGCGATCGTTTCGGCTTGGGCAGCCACTAATCGGCCTTCTTTTCTGGAGCGGTAATAATCGGAGGCGCCCGAAGGTTCGACTCCAATTGTTTTGACGCTGTTTTTTTTGTGTTTAAGATAAACGGAACATCCGCTCATAAGGCCTCCGCCGCCAATGGGGCCGACCATGGCACTAAGACTTGGCAGCTGCTCTAAAATTTCCAATGCGATTGTGCCCTGTCCTGCTATGACATCGCGATCGTCGTAAGGAGAGTAGACCTGCCATTTCGGGTGCCGTTTTTGAAGCTGGTCGATTTCACGGTATTGGGCTTCGTAAGAGGGCGCTGTTAACACAACCTCAGCCCCCCATTTTTTCGTTCCTTCGATCTTGACCCGAGGACTATCGCGGGGCATTACGATTGTGACGGGAAGATCAAGCTTATGCCCGGCCCAAGCAAGCGCTTGCGCAAAGTTTCCGCTAGAACGAGCCAGTGCCGGCGCCATTTTTTTCATCATGGCGTGAAGCGCTCCTCGAGCTTTGTAGCTCCCTGTTATTTGCCTATTTTCGCATTTGAAAAAAATGCGCCCGGCTAATCCGACTGCCCGGTCAATAGTTGGGCTGTTGACAAGGGGTGTCTTGACAATGCTGCTTTTGATTTTTTGGTAGGCGTCTTCAATCGCTTTGCCGTCCATGACTCGATCCTCAGGCGAAGATATCATTGCTTTTTCACACACACATAGATACACCCCGGTATGAGTTGACTGCAAGTTCAAAACAAGTTTTACCCATGCCGAAAGGACGCTTAGGTTGAATCGTGTTGATGACAATAGACAATTCTGTTGAAAATAGGGGTGAAAAAGTCTTGGCGTCTTCATTTAAACTATTAAGAGACAATAGTTTGTAAAAAAAGGGACTTTTGAGTATAGTTCATTTTTTAGCTTTACGGTGTCACGAGAGTGAATTCTTTACACAAGATTTTAAAACAGGTCACTTCGTCTCAAGATTATTCATTGCTTGAGCCATTAAAAGATCCTGCTAAATGGAAAACTATTTCTTCGGACGATAAGAAGGCTTTAGCGAAACTATTTCTTCAATCGGGGCGAAGGGAGCTTGAAATGGGGGCTGTCGGCCCGCTTCCGACATTTGATATCGCGCAGCGATTAAATCCCGGAAATTTGAGCCTTCTACTTGAACAAGCCAGACTCTACGCCCATTACAGCGAGTCTGTGGACAATTTGTGCTGCGCTTTGGATCTCATTGAAGAAATTGAAGGATATGATGCCAACTTGCTCGCGGCCCTCATCACGGGCGCTGATGTGCTCGTCGAGCTTGGATTAAGACGAGAAGAGCCTCTTTACTTCAACCGCGCCCACGACAAGTATGACCAGATCGAAACTTGCCATACCATTCCCGAAGAAGACGTCTGCGAATTTTATTGGCATTGGGGCATTTGCTGGCACTATATTGCAAAACAATCCGGCGAAGCGGGCGACTTTGTCACAGCCCTTGGAAAATACCAAAAAGCCGAGACCCTCGGTCTTGAAGATCCGGTCTTTTTGAACGATTACGGCAACGCCCTGGTTGACCTGGCCTGCCTGGTGTCAAGGAGCGACCTTTTAACGCAAGCGTCTCAACTTTATCATCGCGTCACCGACATGCTCCCTGATTTTTTTGAAGGGATGATGAATCTGGCCTGTACCGACCATCAGCTCTGGCAAATGACGGGCGATGACAAATATTTTTATACGTCGGCGGCGGCTTTTGAGAGGGGGGCAAAACTTGATCCGGATGAGGCAGCTCTCTGGTTCAAATGGGCTCAGCTCCTTTTCTATACCGGCAAATTACAGGGGAATCCAGGCCTCATTGAAGAGTCTTTCGATAAATTCCTCAAAGCGAATACGCTCTTGCCTGATCATGCGCAAATTTTAAGCGAATGGGCAGATGCTCACCTCACAGCCGGGATACAACTAGAGAAATTAGACTATCTCAAATCGTCTCAAGTCTCGATCATCCGCGCTTTGGAACTCGAGCCGGAGGAAGCTATCCACTGGTCCATCTACGCTCGTACCCTGATTGAACTCGGACGATACTTTCAGGAAGACGCTTATCTCGCGACGGCGATAGAAAAGCTGAACTATGCACTTTCGCTGCATCGCTCAGACCCTCATTTGTGGCACGGCCTCGCCTCTTGTTATCATCTCTTAAGCGACTTCAAAAGTGACAAGTCGCTATGTGAAAAGTCGGTTAAATATTACTCTCGCGTCACCGAATTTAACGGAGAGATGCATCCTGATTTTTGGAATGAGTGGGGCGTTGCTCTCATGAAAATGGGCAGCTATACTCAAGATCGACGCTGGGTCGAGGCCGCGTCTGAAAAGTTTGAACAGGCTATCAGGCTTTTCTACCTTATCCACGAACCGTCTACGATCAACCCGACCTGGCTGTACAATTACGGCACGGCGCTCGACTTCCTCGGTGATTTTACCCATGACGAGCGCTATTACGAAAAAGCGATTAAGGTTCTTTCTCAGTCTCTCAATCTCGATCCCACCCACTATCAGGCTAAATATCATCTGGCGTGCTGCTTTTCCCACCTGGGCGAAATTGTCTCTGATGTCGACTGCTTCGAAAAGGGACTCGAACTCTTCAGAGACGTCTTAAGCGACGATCCCGAAGATGACGAGGCTTGGATTGACTGGGGTCTGGCCCTTCTTAATTTAGCAGAGCTGGTTGCAGACCCGGCCCATTCGCCATATGTCGACAAGCTTTTGGCTGAGGCCGAAGAAAAATTTATGAGAGGCGCCTCCCTTGGCAACGAAACGTCGTTTTATTATCTTGCGTGCCTTTATTCCATGCAAAAGCGGCTTCCGGAGGCTCTTCATTATTTGGAGAGATCTAAAGTTGTCAACGCACTGCCTCCTGTTGACGAGCTTCTTCATGAAGAGTGGCTGGGTAATTTGCGGCAATACGGTCATTTCCAAGAATTTCTTAAGAATCTGAAGATCTAACCCGCTAGAAAAGGTGCGCCTTCTCTTGCGCGCCCTCCTAAGGGAAAAGAACTCAAATTAAGTCATTCGAAATTTGAAGACGTCCCCTAATACTCTCATTACTAACATTTTTGACTTGAAAATTCACACAATATTGTTTATTATTTAAACTAAATTAAGAGGGAGGGCTTTTTGGCTGATCAAAACGATACAGATATCGATCGCTTAGAAAAGCCGCGGGTTTATTCCGGTGTGTTGTACGACACGCGCACAGCACAGCTTGACGACCTCTTAATTGAAAAACTTGAACACGCCCTCCACCAGGAAACATCCCAAGTCACCCTGAACAACATCTCCCGTATTGCCAATGAGCATGATCCCGTCGATCTGGCTCACGCGGCCGCCCGCTTGCCGTCTGCCGCCCGTTCGATTCTCTACGACAATCTCCCCGACCTTGATGCAAAAGTGAGTTTCATGATCAACACCGGGAGCAATACGCGGGGGGCCATCTTTCGCCATCTGCACGATCGGGATATCATCGAGCTTTTGGAAAGCATGCCTCCAGGCGAAGCTGTCTGGATGCTAGACGACATGTCTGATCGCCGCTGTAAAAAGGTGATGGACCTCATGAACCCTAAAACAGCCTATCGCATTTGGCAGCTTCAAAAGCACGATCGAGACAGCGCCGGCCGTTTAATGACCGATGAGTTTTTTGCCTTTCCCATGAACACCAAAATTGGTGAAGTCTCTGAGAACATCAAAAATCACCCGGGAATCGAAATCACCAGCCAGGTTTTCGTTTTGAACGATTTCGACGAGCTTTGCGGATATGTGCCTATGCGGAATTTGATCATCAATAGCCCTGATGTTCCCTTGAGGCACATTATGCAGCCCGTTTTTCATACAGTCACTGTGAATGCAAGCCGCGACGAAGTGGTCGACGTTATGGAGCGGTACGAGCTTCCCTCTCTTCCAGTGATTGATGACTATCACCAAATTGTCGGTGTCATCCCTTTCGAAGCCGCTGTTGAAGCGATGAAAGATATCATGGATGATACGATTGCCAATTTTGCCGGTACAGCAGAAGACTTTGAAGAACATGAACCCATTTTCCGCCGTTTTTTTTGGCGCGCGCCCTGGCTTATTGTCACCCTTTGCGCCGGACTGACAACCGCCGCCAGCCTCGCTCTTTTCCAAGGAAATAACTGGTTTGTCATCGGTCCGATTTTCATTCCGCTGATTGCGGGTTTGTCGGGTAATGTGGGGATCCAGTGCAGCACACTGATGGTCAGAAGCTTATCAACAGGGGAAATCACTGTCGGCACAAGGCGTGCGATCATTGTGAAAGAACTTCTGATCGGTCTTTTGATCGGCTTTGTCTTCGGCCTGCTTGGCGGAATCGTCGTTTATTCCTTAAATATGCTGGGATTTGACCCTGTAGGCGACAGAAGCGATGGTTTTTACGCGCCTTTTGCTATCGGGATGACTGTTTGTATTGGTATCTTCAGCGCCTGTTCCGCGTCGACATTTTTGGGAAGCGCCTCTCCCTTTTTGTTTGCCCGTATCGGCATCGACCCAGCCGTCGCTGCCGGCCCGATTGTAACAGCTTTTAATGACGTGATGTCCGCATGGA
>CAZVSU010000005.1:0-38713 GCA_964629645.1 uncultured bacterium
GCGGCAAACAAAAGAAAAAGCGTAAGAAAGTGCGCGCGGAACAAAAACCCCTCCAAAATGCCCTCTCAGGGCGTTTTTTGATGGAGAGCTTATCCCCTTTTTTAAATACGGTCAACTTAATTTTGGAGTGAAGGCCACATATTGCGCTTTTTAAGCGTGTGAGCAAATGGACTTTGCGTCTGTCGCGACTGACTTCAACGTGCGGAGGGTTTTAGCGATGATTTGCCGGTGTTCAGTTTTTTCTGGTTCGGTTTTAAATCAGGGGTTTAGGTGAGCCGTGTGGATGCGTCCATGCAGATCGCGACAAGTTCATCTCGTTTTAATTTATCCATAGCTGTTCTCGGTATCGATTCAACGAGGTGGAGATGGCGAATTTTTTCGAACGGCAGGACCCTTTTTTGAAATTCTTCTATGAGCGTGAGAATGCGAAGCGATTCATGAGTTGTGGCAAGATGGATTTCGCATCCCAGCCTTTCACTCGGCATGGGAACAAGGGCTATGTCGGCTTTCACGTCGAGCTCGAGTTTTAAAATATCCAAAATCCCGTCTAATATCGTGAGCGATACACTCTCCCCGGAAATCTTGATGAAATCTCGTTTTCGTCCACGCACTTTTAGCACATTGCCTTTAAGAGATCCTACGTCATCAGTTGTCAACCATCCGTCCTCTTTGGGATCAGTGATCTGGATGTCGTTGTCGACATATGCGTAACATGTTAAGAGAGACGAGCTTGAGAGATGAATCCCACCCTCTTTATCAATTTTTGCTTTTACGTGTGGTAGCAGGATCATTTCGGAGGAGGAGCTTTCCGGAAGGGCGGTTGCGACCTGAGATGCTGTTTCGCTCATTCCGTAAGTAGGGAGACATTTCCACCCCAAATTCATCGCTCTGGAATAAAGGTTTGGAGCAAGGCGTCCTCCTCCAACCAGCAGCGCTCGAAGTGAATGGGGAGCTTGCAGATTACGGTTGACCAGATCGTAGACTTGCGTTGGAACAAGGGCTGTTAATGTGCCTTCATTCGACGCAATGAAGTCACAATACGCTTTCGGACACCACTTCTGGCTGTGCAGCTTATAATCAACGACTGAGGCCCCGCTGACATGGGCTCGGGCCCAAACCGCCAGCCCCCCAATGTGAAAATCGGGAAGGGCGTGAATCCAAACATCGGATTTGTCGCTTTGTATGTGCTGGTTCACAGCAAGAGCCGAATGCATAACGGCTTCTTTTGAGAGCGCGACCCATTTAGGGCAAGTCGATCCCGACGTTGCGAGCCAAAAATGGCCCTGCAAATCAATCGTTTCCAATTTTGTCTGATAGACTTTTTTGGAGGGCAGCTTTGGATTGACGAGGATGATAGATCGTTTTCCGTCCCAGTCAATTTTCATATGACTCTCTCCCAGCTTATAGCGTCCAAGAGGTCATCGAAACCCCATCCCGTTCCACCGGGCGACTGCCATTTGGGACCGCTCCAAGACAAACGTTCACTAAATGGGTTTTTGGGATAAACGCGATGAGAATGGAGGCCGCAGACAGCTTGACACTTTTGTCGACCGGATACATAAGCATCCGTACATTGTCCGACAGGGTGCCCTAAGTATGATGTGTACACGATTGGAACCGTTTCTTTAATCGCCATCCAATCGTCAACTGCCGGTTTGACGATTCTGAATTGGTACTCTTTTGCGTCCACGAAATCCTTGGCAATAGGCAAAGGAAACGGACCACAGGAGTGTGCAAAGGGATCTTCACAAAATTCAATGGAGTCGACAGTCGACATTTCAGATAAAAAAAACGTGCGGCCATTTTCATCTAAACGTCCATTGAAATCGAGCCTCCAGTTTGCTGAACTGACAGCAAGGCAAGTCTTCAAAAGGCGCAATTCGCGAGGAAGGTCTTTTCCCATTTTGACCTTAAAGACGCGAAATCCTTCTTTTTCTGCCCGAACCACCTCCTCGACACTCGCCTGATCGAGACGGGGGAGTAAATAGTGGCTGTCAGGGACGGCAAGGGATTGGAACACCGACTCTTTATTCTCCCTTGCCTTCGCATCAATTTCACAAAATCGGAGCGACTGCTTCGTTAAGGGAGTGAGAACGCCCATTTGCAAAAGGTCGAGCTGTCTCTCTAAGGGATCGTCGCCAAGCTCGGGCCATGGGTGTACGTCTGCAAATCCCGCGCCGTTTTCTGTCAGGACTTTGATAAGCGCCCCTTTGCGATCGCCAAGCATGTACAAGTGCTTCCAGATCATAACAAAAGCCCTATCGCCAGCAAAAGTCCAAACGCAAGGTGATAAAGCGCGGCCAGGACAAAGTAGTTGTTATAAACTCTACCTGGTGGGCGATGCATAATTCCATTGACAATCACGGTGCCAAGGGGAAGGAGGGCCAGAGGCAAAAACGCGGCGATCGAGCGGCCGAAAAATCCCCACAAAGGAGTGATCAACAAGGGAATATACACACAGAAGGCAATCTCCAGCTTGCCGAAAAGAAGTCCGAATTGAGCGGGAAGCGTCTGTTTTCCTGCTTTCCGATCCCCTTCGATATCTCGGGTATTATTGATGGCGATTAAAACAGTTGCAAGAAGGCCGGTCTGCGTCCCTGCAAGTAAAGTTTCATAGTTGAATTCCCCTCTTTGGAGGTAATAGGGAACCGAGGTGCAAATGTACCCAAAAAAAATCAGGACAAACAATTCCCCAAGACCATTGTATGCCAATGGGACCGGGCCGCCCGAATAGCCATACGCCGCTAATATCGAAACCACAAGAAAAAACAAAACGATCCACCCACCGTGAAAAACAAGCGGGAGTCCAAGCACAAAGGCAAGGGCAAAGAGAGCAAGTCCTCCCCTCTTCACGACGTCTGCTTTTAACCATCCCATTTGCGTGGCTCTTGGAAACCCCAGTCTTTCTTCTGTGTCGGCACCTTTCGCGAAATCAACCGCATCGTTAATTAAATTAGAACCGGCTTGTATGAGCAGCGCAGAAACGAGCATGAGACACGCGATGAGCCAATCGAAGTCAGGATTCCAAGCCAAAGCTGATCCAACTAAGACTGAAATAAAGGCGACAATGAGGGTCTTAGGCCGGATCGCAAAAACCCAAGCCTGCAAAGGGGTCACATCCATATTTTGTTTAAGGATACCGGGTGAACTTCGAAAAATCAGGTTTCCGTTTTTCTTTAAAGGAGCTATGCCCTTCCTTTGCTTCTTCTGTCATGTAGTAAAGGAGAGTCGCATTCCCGGCAAAATCAAGAAGTCCCATCTGACCATCGCAGTCGGCATTCATGGCTGCCTTCAAACACCTCAAAGCCATGGGAGAATGCTGGAGCATCTCATGGCACCATTTTAGGGTTTGCTTTTCTAAATCGCGAAGCGGCACAACTGTGTTCACAAGCCCCATTTCAAGCGCCTCTAATGCGCTGTATTGCCGGCAAAGGAACCAGATTTCACGCGCTTTCTTTTGACCCACGATGCGGGAAAGATAGCTGCTCCCGAGTCCCCCGTCGAAGGAACCAACTTTCGGACCTGTTTGGCCAAAAACAGCGTTTTCAGCAGCGATCGTTAAATCGCAGACGACGTGAAGCACATGGCCGCCTCCTATTGCGTAACCTGCGACCATCGCCACAACGGGTTTTGGCAAACTCCGTATCGCTTTTTGCAAGTCGAGAACGTTGAGGCGCGGCATGCCGTCGTCCCCGACATAACCTGCTTCAGATCGAATGCTTTGATCGCCGCCGGAACAAAAAGCCTTCTCCCCTTTTCCCGTTAAAACCACGACGCCAATCGATGCGTCTTGACGGCAAAGCTCAAAAGCATCCAGCAATTCATCAACAGTCAAAGGACGGAAGGCATTATGGATTTCAGGCCGGTTGATCGTAATTTTCGCGATCGCCTCGTGGCGGTGAAACTCGATATCCTGATAGGTTTTGACTTCAATCCATGATATTTCTGTTGCTAGCGACATATCGTCTCCTCAAATTCTTTAATGCAATTGACAAGGCTTTCCTGATTGGTGCAGTGTACTCGATGCCCCCCTTGAGGTGCAATCCAAATTTTTGAAAGCGGATGGCAAAAAGACATTTCATCAGCGATTTTACGATATTTTATATCCGTTTCGCCTGCGATCCAAAGAATCGGAACATCAAGTTTAGAAATTGGTTCGCGCAGATCCTCTTGCTCTCCCAAAGACCATTGAATTAATGCGCGGTAGAGCGCTTTTCTGTCACACTCTTTTTCACTTCTTTCTAAAGGAAAGTCGCTGTCAAAAACGCTCTGGCGATTCCAATTCTTCATCAGTTGATCCCAGGGTTTTGTGAGAAACTGTTTTGCGAGCAAAGCGTCGCTTTCTTTGCGCATCGCTCTTTCCAGCGTCGAAGTTAATCCCGGATGCGACGATATGACAACAGCCCCCTGATAGGCAGTCGGATTGTCAATCAGGGCGTGGAGAGCGAGTCTCCCCCCGAGTGAATAACCCACGATGACGTGCCTATCGGGAGACAATCGAGAGTTGAACCAATTTCCCCACTTGGCAAGAGAGCCTTGATCGATTGAGGGGGAGGTCAAAAGAGAAACGGAGTGATCACAATCGAGAAAGTCAAAGTCCTCCGGGCTTCCCATAAATCCGTGCAGACACCAGCTCACTATATTTTTCATGCCCTAAAAACCCTCCCGGCATCAATTGCAACAAAATGTTGCCGTTTGTCTTTATTTTCCAAATCCTGTTAATTTCACCGCTTATTAGGTGAGAACACGACGATTGGGACGCAGTAATTCTTGATGCTTCTGTTTCCATGCTGTCCAAAACTGCTCCGTTTGTCTTGGGCATGGCACCACCTCAATGAATTGATGGCAAGCAGAGTCGATATCATTGATCCTCTCCATGCGGCGATAATCGAGTTTCCACTGCAGGGCGAAGTGTTCAAAAGAGAACTGGTGGGAATTGATAAACCGCTCTCCAAGATGTAATCGGGAAAAAATCTGCCCCCCGCCGTTGTTCATGACGACGATACGGATCTCGATTTGGTCCATCTCCTGTAAGATCCATAGGGCAGGAAAGTCGTAAAGAGCCGTTAAATCACCAAAAATTCCCCAATTTTCACGCGCCGGTTCGCAAAGGCCCAGAAAAGTTGAGATCTGGCCGTCGATTCCGTTACAGCCGCGGCTTGTCCAGACATCGCTTGATGCTTGCAATGATGCCGCGAGATCCCATTCTCTTATCGGTAAGCTGTTCCCGAGATAAATCCGCGGTTTCGACCCGATCATCTCCGAAAGCGCCCTCATAAGGGCCGGTTCTGATTGTGGAAACTGGAGCAATAAGCTGCCCAGCTCCTGTTTTAAAGAGGCGCAGGCGCTGAGCCAATCTGAACAGTCAGAACATCTTGGGCTCGAAAGATCCAACTCATTCAGTTCCATTTGAAGATGAACCCCCCAGCTCAAACCGGAAAATGGCGTTTCCGAAAGGGAAAGAACCTCGATCTTCCCCTGAAGCTCCTCCAGATCTCTCCAGGGCCTAAAAGTTGGCACACCGCCTATTCTCAAGATGGCATCGATCGGGTATCCGCAGTGTCGAGAAAGTGTCCAGAGGCTTTGAGCCGACTGAATGCGCAAGCTCTGAAGCGCGGGCGCTTCTCTTAAACCAGAGTGCCCTTCGAGATACAGGGGTGCCTTAAGTTGAGTCAATTGCTGCGTCACGTGAGAGCGGCAATTTTCCGGCAGCGCCCCGACGACAACGAGAGGGAAGCGGGCCTTGTCTAAAAACGATCTGATAGGCGCCTGAGACGCTTTTTTGGGAGCCGGTTTCGCGTGGGGACTGACATCTGCTTTGAAATTTTGCCAGGGCAAAGACTCAGCCATCTCTTCGAGACAAACATTGATATGCACCGGAGCGTGTCTTGACCACGCTTCAAGAGATATAATTTCCCCTTCCTCAAGATCCCAGGTGCCTGAGGTGTAGTGGGAGAAAAGCCCGACCTGCTCCGCTGATTGCGGAGCCCCGGTGCCGCGAAAACGACGAGGGCGATCCGCTGTCAGAAGTATTAAGGGATCCCCAGAGTAGTGAGCTTCCATGGCAGCAGGGAGACATTCCCCTGCAGCTGTTCCGGATGTCGTAACGACAGCAACGGGACGGCCGGTGGCCCGCACACGGCCCAAAGCAAAAAAAGCCGCCGAACGTTCTTCATACCAAGGGTATATCTTGATTCCTTCAGCGGCGTCTAAGGCAAAAAGAAAAGGGCCGTTCCTTTTCCCTGGACAGACGCACACTTCCTTGACTCCGGACTTGATCAACTCTTCCATGATGTGAAACATCCATTTTCTATCCAAGGGACAATGCCTCCTTAACCGCTTTAAGCTTCCGTTTGATCTCTTGCCACTCTCGTTCGAAATTGCTGAGTCGGTTCACCCCGCCCCCGGCGCCGATCCGCATGCCGCTTGTCTCCCATTGCACATTTCTGATTCCGACATAAAAAGACGCCCCTTCCGGATAAACAGCGCCCGCCGGAGCACCATAGCGCCCTCTTGGCACGAGCCCGTGGATCTCCCGTAGCCAATTTTTTCCCGCTTGCTTTGGAAAAGTGCCGAGGGCCGGGGTCGGGTGAAGCGCTCTGATTAACTCGTTTAGATTGGGCGCATGATCTAAATCGACTTCGATCGGCGTTGCAAGATGAACTAAATGTCCCAAATCAAGCGGATGTAAGCGGCCGCAACGAACCTTTCCGTATGGACTCAATGACTCTTGAATCCCATTGACCACACAACCATGTTCGCTAAGCTCTTTCGGATCTTGAATAAAAGCGTCGACATCTTGGTGATGTCCTAAGGTTCCGGCGCATGCCATTGTCGTTAAATGTTTCTTCCCCTCCACGCGAAAAAGAAGCTCCGGCGAAGCTCCCAAAACCCCCCTTGAATCAGACCAAAATCCGTAAGGATAAACAGGCTTTTCCATACCGAAACGGAGAAGATTTTTCAAAGAGACAGTGAGCAATGAAAGATTCATGGTTCCCGAGGAGCGTTCGAATTCGTAAGGAACACCTTTTTCTAAATCCCCTGACGCAATGAGTGTGAGAAGCGAATCGAATCCTTTTTTATATTTGGCTTTGTCAGGGCCCTGCCAAATTGGCTGATTGTGCGTGGTCGATGGGTCGGGAAGGTTTTCAAGCAAATCCCTTGGGCTCACCCTTGATGTGTCGGAAAAGGTGATCCAAGGTTTTGTTTCAGATAAAAAAAAATCGGGAAAATAAAAAGAGGTGGCATGCGGCGTCTCGCTTCTTACAAAAGACCCCCAGCCGACCAGTAGAGTGTGACGGCTCGCAGGAACAAAAGCACCCGACACTAAAAATGACGCCACATCCATATCTTTTCCCCTTATCTAAAGCGGCGTCTACCCACTCAAAAGTGTGGAAAGAGCCTGAATGACCTGCCGACAAATGGAACGACTCGACTCATGCGTGACGACACCTTCGGCTTTATCCAGATCGACCCATTGACCATCGTCAAGTTCCGATGATTGAAACGAGGGCTCTCCTTGAACCATCCCGAGATAGTAATAAACCTGTTTTCCGTGCTCGCGGCCCTCTTCTTCATAGGTATAAGAGGCCACAAGAGGATCTTTATGAAGGACATAGGTAAGTTCCATGCCAGTTTCTTCTTCGAGCTCTCGCTTCGCCGATTCCAGCGGCGTTTCCTGGCCTTCGGCATGCCCTTTCGGAAATTCCCAAAAACCTCCTGAACGTGTGCGGTGAACCAAATAGGTGAGCCATTTTCCCTCTTTTAGCTGTAGGGGGATGATTCCGTAAGCGAATTCCATAATTATCCTTTGTAGGGTGCAAAAATCACAGACGCATTATGTCCTCCAAAACCAAAGGAATTGGAAAGTGCGCAAGTGATCTCCGTTTTTGTCATTTCTGTCGGGAGTTGAAAGGGGATATCCTTTTCAGGATTCTCAAGATTGAGCGTCGGGTGAAGTTTTCCTTCCTTCATTTGCATTAATGTCGCGACAGCCTCCAATCCGCCTGCAGCTCCAAGTCCATGTCCGATCATTGATTTAGTCGAATTGATAAACACTTTGGATGGATTGGGAAAGACGCTTCGATACGCCGAAATTTCGGCCATGTCACCGACAGGTGTCGAGGTCGCATGGGCATTAATATAATCGATATCTGCGGCTGAAACTTCAGCATCGTCTAAGGCGCTGTTGATGCACGTGACAACACCTAAACCGTCTTTTCGTGGATCGGTCATATGGGAGGCATCACACGACATCCCGCCACCTAAATACTCGGCATAGATCGGAGCTCCCCGCTTTTCGGCATGCTCTAAAGATTCTAAAATTAATACTCCGGCTCCCTCTCCGATAACAAAGCCGTCGCGCTCCTGATCGAAAGGGCGAGAGGCTTTTTCGGGCTCCTGATTGCGTTTAGATAAAGCCCTGCACGCGCAAAAACCGGACACACCAATCGGAGTGATGGGAGCTTCCACACCTCCGCAAACCATAAGATCGGCATGACCTTTCCTGATATGGTCCGCAGCATTAATAAAAGCGTAATTGGCGGTTGCGCACGCCGTTGACACAGAATAAGCAGGTCCCATAAAACCATATTCCATGGCGATGAAGGCGCCGCCCATATTTGTGATGGTAAAAGGGATAAAGAAAGGAGACATTCTCTTGGCTCCCTTATTACTTAAGACATCTGAAGCAGCGGAAAACGTTTCGAGGCCGCCCATCCCCGATCCCACCAAAACACCGCAGCGCTCTTTCACTAGAGCGTGATCTTTCGATATTCCTGCCATCCGAAGCGCCTTCGTTCCGGCGACGACAGCGTAGGCAATAAAAGGATCAACTCTCCTCGCTTGCTTTTTATCGAGGCACCCTTCCGGATCAAAGTTTTCGATGTATGCAGCGATTCGTGTCGAGAAGTCATCGCATGGAAAGTGCGTGATGATTTTGACACCGCTTTCGCCCGCACAAAGTTTTTGAAAATATGTCTCAATATCATTTCCAAAGCAGGAAACAACACCAAGACCGGTCACAACGACCCGTTTTTTACCCATATTCACCTATATTCTTTTTCGATACATCAATGGCAACGTCAACAATTTTCCCTTCACTCCAAAGAAGCTCAAGCCGGTAGCGCTCCCGCACTTCCGAGGTCATTAAATGAACAAAAGCGTCTCCAAAATCGACGACCATCCAATCTGCTCCCCCTCTTCCTTCAACATGCAAGGCTTTTAGACCTGCTTTTTCCATTTTCTCGATCACCGCATCGCCGATGGCTTGGACATGGCGGTCGACATTTCCTTCTGCTATAATAAAATAATCGGGAAGTGTGCTTAGATGCCGAACATCAAGCACAAAAATGTTGACCCCTTTTTTGTCGAAAATTGTTTGAGCAATTAAATCTAAGTCCTTTTGGTCCATAAAATTAAGAGTATAACAGATTTTTGTTTATGTAGTCTATAACGTCAAGCGGCATCAATTGGGAGCATTCAAGGCCTTTTTTAATGCGATCTCTAATTTCTGTGCTTGATATCTCAATGATTCTTGTTTCCGTATACCCCTCCCTTAAGGCGCTCATGACCATCTGATCACCGGAAACGGTCGCAAAAGGATCATCTGTATGCCGCCTGCCGACGTATATGGGAACAAGGTCAATCACCTGATGCACATTCTTCCACTTGAAAAATCCATCAGCTGCATCTTCGCCGATGATAATAAAAAATTCGTAATCGATGTATTGAGGAATCAGCTCTTGCAAAGTATCGATCGCATAGGAGGTTCCCTCCCGTTTGATTTCCACATCCAAAACGTGAAGATCATCAAATGGGGCCGCTGCAAGTTCTGTCATGCGCAATCGATGTTCTGAAGAGGCGTTCACCTCGCCTATTTTGAATGGGTTAATTCCTGTTGGAATCAGCCATACTTCGTCCAAACCTCTCCGCTCTTTTATGTCGACGGCTAAGTTGAGATGTCCAAAATGAATAGGATCGAACGTGCCTCCATAAAGGCCGATTTTTTTACTCATATTATTTGGGAAAAAGCAATTCGCGGTATCGCGGCAGAGGCCAGTCGGTACAAAGCATTTCTAAAGTATCGACAGCCCGTCTAAATGTGTCCATTGCTTTTGTCAACTCTTTTGAATAAACATCTGCCTTTTTCGGCAGAGAGCTGATTTGACTGGCTGTTTCTCTTTGCTCTTCGAGTTGCGCAGCAAACTCGATGCTTTCTTCAATCGATTCGCTAAGAGCCTCCAAGATGGCAACCTGATTCGACAGCCCCTTTTTCTTTCCGGTTGCTTCACGGGTTTTGACAATACTGCTGGCGATGAGTTTTTGATTTTGGAAGGCCGCCTGGAGCAACTGCGTATAAAAAAGATCTAACATGAGCTTAATTTCGATATCCAAATTCGTTGTGTAATTTTCGAGAAGGATCTCATAGCGGCTTTTCAGTTCATGTTCGTTGAGGATGCCTCGAAAAGCGCTCACCGATTTTTTATCGATAAAGGCTTTATACGCTTCAGGTGCCTTGAGTACATTAGGGAGCCTCCGTTTTTTGGCTTCTTGCAGCCAGTCCTGAGAGTAGTTATCGCCCCCAAAACGAACGCTCTTTGATTTCTTTAATGATTTTTGAATAATTGGAATCGCCGTTTCAATCAGTTGCTTTCCTGACGCCTTTTTTCCTCTAGGGAGCTGTTTTTCTAATTCATCCATCATATGATTCACACTTTCGGCAACAATTGTATTCAAAACTGTAATGGCAAGTGCTGGATTGGCAGAGGAACCGACGGCTCGATACTCGAATTTATTTCCTGTGAAGGCAAAAGGTGAGGTCCGATTCCTATCGGTATTTCCCTTTGACAGCTCCGGAATGGCATTGAGGCCTAAGTCGTAGCCGCCTTTTGCTTTCGATGTTTTGTGATTGCCCTTTTGCTCTATATCGAGAAGAAGCGCCTCCAGCGCATCACCCAGATAGACAGAAATGATTGCCGGCGGTGCCTCGTGCCCTCCAAGACGACAGTCGTTTGAAAGAGACCCGATAGACGCCCGTAAAAGGACAGGATGCTCTTGGATGGCATCTAAAATCGCCGCTAAAAGAATAATAAAATGAAAATTGTTTTCCGGAGTGTCTGTCGGATCAAGGAGGTTGATTTGAGTATCGGTCATGATCGACCAGTTGGCATGTTTTCCTGAACCATTCAAATCATGAAAAGGTTTTTCGTGTAACAAACACGACAACTGATGCTTCTCAGCCGTTTGCCGCATGAGCTCCATCATTAAAATATTGTGATCGACAGCTGCAGAAGACTTTTCAAACACATGGGCGACTTCATGCTGTGAAGGTGCCACCTCATTGTGTCTTGTCTTCACGGGAATCCCCAGCTCTAAGGCCTTAGATTCAAAATCATGCATAAAGCTCAAAATTTTATCTTTGACAGATGCAAAATAGTGGTCTTGAAGCTCTTGTCCTTTAGGTGACGGAGCGCCGAATAAGGTTCTCCCTGTCAAAACTAGGTCCGGCCGACGATTTTTTAGAGCACGGTCGATCACAAAGTATTCTTGCTCTAGCCCTAAAGTAGTGAAGATCGATGAACATTTAAGACCTGTCTGCCTCAGGACGCGCATGACCGCTTTACCGAGAGCCTCTTCTGATCTTAAGAGAGGTATTTTATAGTCGAGGACGTCCCCTGTCCAAGAAAAAAAGACCGATGGTATGCACAAAGTGACGCCATCGCCTCCTTTCCAAACAAATGCAGGAGAAGTCGGATCCCACCCTGTATAGCCCCTTGCCTCATAGGTTGACCTAAGTCCCCCCGAGGGAAAGGACGAGGCGTCAGGTTCGCCTTGAATCAGCTGTTTTCCGGTAAACTTTTCGACCACTGAATCCGATGTTGTGCTCCATTCAATAAAAGAATCGTGCTTTTCAGCAGAGGCTCCGGTTAAAGGATAAAACAAATGGCAAAAATGTGTGGCCCCATGATGAAGCGCCCATTCTTTCATCGCAACTGCGATCGTGTCTGCATATTGAGGGTTTATTTTTTGAGTCCCCTCCGAAGCCTTCGACAAATTTTCAAAGATTTCAGGAGGGAGCATTTTCTGCATCACATTTCGATTGAAGACATATTTTCCGAACCGTTCTGATGGCGACTCCAAAGATATTCCTCCATTTTCACGTGGTAAATTTACCCAAAATTCTCTGTCTGAGTCACTTGTTGGTCTTGATATTGATTTTTGTCGAGATGCCATAAAGACATTCCCCCCTCTGTTTAAGGACAGAGTATCCAAAAAAGAGAGCATTCCTGCAAGAAGAATTTTGATAGTTGAATCTCCCGATGGCTAAAGCCAGGGGATTGCATCGCGATTTCGGTTAAAATCCAACTTCGAAGATAAAATCTTTTGTGAGAAAGAAAATTAAGCGACAGTATGGGTTGACCCGATCAAAATCGATTGAAAACCCTTCAAAAAGCAGGTGTGATCAAGAGAAAGGGTTAAATTTTATTAGACAGCTCTTTGATTCTTTTTTCTATGAGCTGAATTTCCCGATCAACGTCTGCGAGACGTTCTTTTTCCTGCTCTTGCAGTTCACTCTGTTTGAGAGCCTGCTCAAAATCCAAACCGGACGAGCCACTTGCCTTGCGATAGTCTTCCAACTGCTCCCTGATGACCTTCCGTTTCTTCTTAAATTCCTTTAAAAGCTCCTGGAGTTGATCATACGCTTCTCGATCATCTTCGGAAAGATTGGCAACCTTAAGTTTAGACATCTGGTCATCGAGAAGCCTCAACTGCCTTTCGATATCCTGGGTCTGGTATTTGGTTAATTGGAGAGCATGCAAATCGGATTCTAGTTGCTCCTTGCGTGCATTCGTGGCCTCGAGAGGCTGAGAGGAGGCGTTCTTTACGAGAGTCTCAAGCTCTGCGAATTTCTCGTTGAAGTAGGCTTTTTGTTCCTCTTCGATCTGCTTCTGTTTGTCGCGCTTATCCTTCTGGAGTGCGGCTGCCTTCTCTGCTTGGCGAGAGCGAAGATGATTTAAACGAGAGCGAAGACGCTTGACATCTTCACGACTGAGGCGCAACTCTCTCATTGATTGATTGATTTCATCCAAAGAGGAGAAAAGTGCTGCGTCGTTCAGTTCACCTGCTTCATATTGTGTTTCGATCTCATCGATTCTGGGTTCAATTCTAGCCGCTTCTTCTTTAAAAGTGGCATGCAGCTCAGCACGCTCTTTCTTTCTTCCCTTTTCGATCTTCTTTATGCGATCCCAACACTCGCTGAGTTTCATTCGGGTCTTGTTAAAGGACTGTGTATTGAGCGTCAGCACCTTAGCCATGTTCTGTAGAGATTTGATCTCGTCCCTTAAGAAATAAAGAGGCTCAGAAAAAGTTTCTGCAGAAAAATAATTCTCAATAAACTGGTCGATATCTTGCGTGAAATTTTGGCTGATGGTTTTGATCAGCTCTTTGCGTCTTGGAAAGACAGAGTCGCCGGCTTTTGAAAGCTGCTGGAAGAACGCATTTTTAAATCGAATACGCATATCTGTTTTGATCAGCTCTTTCCTGAGCGCGTTGATTCTTGCAGCAAAAGAGTTGAGGAGGGAAAGTTCTTGCTGAATGAATTTATAGTCGTCGATTTTCCCCTGCATGAATTTAGCTGAGGGGTCAAATTCGATGGCAGGGCCAAATTGCTTTGGATCGGACATCTTTTCGAGGTCTTGCTCTAGAGCACTGATTGCCAGCTTAATTTGCTCTGCTGCAAATGCGCTTTGTTCGTCGAGCACTTCTTTTAGCCGGTGAGCTTCTTTAGAGAGTTCAATGTATTTTGACCAGAGATGGGACCGCACGGCGAAGGAGAGATTTTCTTCCTTGAAAAGAGCCAGGCAAAGTTTTCTCGCTTCCCAAAAATTGCGAAAAGAAGGGGAACCGCCTTCTGAAATGGACGTTTCCATAAACTGAAGGATTGTTGAAATTTTATTTTCAGGTGTTTCGTGCGTCTCTAGCTCTTTTTGAAACTCTGAAAAGACGCCTCTCTTTTTTTCCGACTCTAGCTCCCTATCCGACTGCTCTTTGGACATGTTGGATTCTTGCCCTCCCTCTTCTTCTGATAGGCATGCCACATTTTCGCTTTTTTCATCATTAGGTTGGCCCATAAAACGTCTCTTCTTTACTGATTGGCAAACCCCTAATAAGATTCGCAATCTTAGGCGCGGGGCGATTTACTCTTAAATCATACCTAAATCAACAATTTCCGCAAAGAAGAAAGGCTATCTCGCCTCGAGATCATTGATGATCATATCCATTGCCGTTTCGGGATCGTGAAGGTCGAGATCTAACCAACTGAATAGCCCCTCGCGCCGAAACCAGGTCAACTGCCTTTTGGCATAGCGGCGTGAGACTTTTTTGAACTCGTCGACAAACTTCAAATAATCCCCCCGAGACCGGTTCCCTGCGAGAAAATCAAGGGCCTGCCGATATCCGATGGCTTGAGAGGCCGACGGGTTGTCACAAAGCCCATGGTCTTCGAGCCAATCCACCTCCTCGAGCAGGCCATGGGAAAGCATTTTTTCGCAACGATCTTCAATTCTTCGATAGAGCGTTGATCTTGGGCGATTGAGAAACCAACAACGAAAGTCGTATCCTTTCGGGATCAGTCGGCTTTTCCAGTTGTGGCGACTCACCTTTTCGCCGGTCAATTCAATAATTTCCAAAGCCCGGATGATCTTCTGTCTGTCGTGGCATGAAATCGTAAGAGCGTATTCCTTATCGAGCTGACAAAGTCTATCATACATGACGTCAGCCCCTTCTTGTGAAAATTTTTCTTCCAAACGTCTCCTTAATTCAGGAACTGAAGGAGGACCGCTTGGAGGGCCATAGAGGAGAGCGTGCAGATAAAATCCCGAGCCGCCCACAACGATTGGTATGCGACCGGCGCTGTGGACCATTTCAAGCGCATGCTTAGCTTCAAAATAAAAATCAACGACATTAAATGTCTCCCATACGTCTCGAATATCAATCAGATGATGAGGCACGCGCACTCTTTCGCGAGGAAGCGGCTTCGCTGTTCCTATATTCATACCGCGATAAACCTGTACTGAGTCCGCAGAGATAATGTCTCCTTCGATCGCCTCTGCGAGCATCATTCCAAGGGCTGATTTGCCGCAGCATGTCGGGCCTGAAAGGACAATAACGATCGGTTTTTTTTCAGATGAAGGAGGAGGGACGAGCTTTTCTTGAACGAAAGAATCGGGAAAAAATAGGCCCTGAAGATGTTTTTTGCACGATGTTCCACTATTCACAAAACGTCACTTTCGTTCGATTGTTTGGGCAACGTAAGGAACCAGTCTCTCGAAGAGGAGGGCAACGGAATGTCTGATAGGATGCTTCGCCGAACTCTTCATTCGTCAAGCCGCAATCATTTGATTGGGAACACTCCAATCCCCTTTCTTAACTCGATTTAAGTAAGGTTCATGGCGAGTATAGGGAAACTTAAAATTTATTCAAAGCATCCTGTTCAGTGGAGGAAAAATCGATGACGTGGTCGAATCCGGACATTTTCAAAATATCCATAACATTTGTATTGATCTCGCAAACGACGAGTTTTCCCGATAGCATTTTGAGTTTTTTTGTTGTGCGAAGCAAAAGACGCATACCAACGCTGCTGAGGTAGTCGACTTGCGAGAAGTTGAGAACCAGGTTGTGATGTCCTTCGCTGATATAGTTAAAAATCTGCTTTTCTACGTCGACAGATGAAATTGCATCGAGCCTTCCTTTGATCGCAAGTACGAGGATTTCTCCTGAGATTTTTTCCTCAATAGCCACTGAATCTTCCATAACACCCTCATTTGGGAGATTTTTACTCTCCTAATTCTTTTTTATAATTGTCTTTTCTAGGGATTGTCAATCATTCTTTTACGATGAGAGCGCTCGTGGCTTTTCAAAAATTGACGCGCCGCTTAAAAAAAAATCATACTTAAATCACACAAAATGAATAGGCCACGAATTTTTTAAACGGCGCCTTCAACACCTGAGCAGATAGACGTTGGCCCAAACTGATGGCAATGTAACGCTGAAACGTTGTTTTTTAACGACTTAGTGATTTTATTTTTTTCTTGAGTAAAAATCATTTTTTGATAAGGTCGGGTTAGAAGCGATTATTAACAAATTGAGGTATTATGGCTTCCCTAAACAAGGTCATCATCGCTGGACGCTTAACAAAAAAACCGGAACTAAGAAAGACGCCAAACGGTGTTGCAGTGACAGATCTTCTTGTAGCGCTCAATCGCGACTATATCAATTTGAACGGAGAAAAACAACAAGAAGCATGTTTTGTTGATGTTGTGGTGTGGGGCAAGCAAGCTGAAACTTGTGTTGACGCACTCGATGTTTCCTCCTCAGTTCTGATTGAAGGTCGCCTTCAACTTGACGTTTGGTTCTCAAAAGATGGAGACAAGCGGTGCAAGCTGCGCGTTGCAGCAGAAAGAGTACAATTTCTAGACAAAAAGCCCGCCGAATCAAAAGTGACAAAGGCGAGCTTTTCGTAATAAAGAAGAAGTCGGTTACCGTTTTGAATACTGGTAGCGCTTTCTAGCGCCGGCAAGTCCGTATTTTTTACGTTCTTTGCGTCTCGGGTCTCGAGTCAGATAACCAAGACTCTTGAGGTCTTGCCGCGAGTCAGGATTTTCCTCGACAAGAGCCCGAGAAATTCCAAGGCGTACTGCTTGCCACTGCGACTCGATGCCTCCTCCTCTCACACGAATGATCATGTCGTAGCGGGCTAATGCATCGAACTTTTCAAGAGGAGACAGCAAACTTTTTCTTTGAAATTCGACTGGAAAATAATCTTCCAGGGTCCGCGAATTGATATCGATTTTCCCGGTCCCCGGCCTTAATCTTACTGAGGCAACAGCTGACTTACGTCGGCCGGTCGCGACATATTCTTCAAGTTTTTCTTTCTCTTTTACCATAGATAGTCCTTAGATGTTCACTTTGATGGGCTGTTGCGCATCCATTCCATGTTTTTCTCCAGCGAAAACGCGCACGCGAGTCGCCATCCTGCGGCCAATCCTTGTCTTTGGAAGCATTCCATTCACAGCGTGTCGAATGACCAAATCGGGACGTCTCGCTTTCATCGTTTCAAAATCGGTGACTTTCATTCCCCCGGTGTAACCGGTGTAATGACGGTAAATTTTTTGGGCTTCTTTATTACCGGTCAAACGAATTTTGTTGGCATTGATGACGATCACCCCGTCTCCTCCGTCAACGTGCGGAGTGTAGTCGGTTTTATGTTTTCCTCGCAAAATTTTGGCGATTTCAGAGCAGAAACGACCAAGCGTCTTCCCCTTGGCATCAAGAATCCACCAAGAACGCTTTGTGTCTTCTTTCCGTTTCAAAAAAGTTTTCTGGAGTTTCGCTTTTTGATGATACTTCATTCCGGTAAACCTTAATTTTCGTCGTTTAAAGCATTTATGTTACCCGTTTCCCCTCTTTTTGCCAAGAGAAAGTTTATTTCCCTTAAGCGCCGCGTCGACTCGCGACTTTCTTTTTTTCGCCGGATTGATTATTCTTTCATCTTTTAATCATCACTTTAGGGGCGCTATGGGACACTCTAAAAAAGATTTGCACTCATTTTTCATCCGCACTTACGGCTGTCAAATGAACGAACTCGACACCGAAATCATGGTGGGAATCCTCCAGGAAAGGGGGCTGAAGAGAACCGATAATGAGAAAGAAGCTGATCTACTCATCTTTAATACATGCAGTGTCAGAGACTTAGCCGAAAGAAAAGTCATGGGCAAAGTAGGCAAGATCGGCCGCTCGAAGCAAAGGGAAGCGATTATTGGGATCACCGGCTGCATGGCCAACGCCAAGAAAGGAGGGCTTTTTCGCAAACTCCCCCATGTTGATTTTGTCCTTGGAACCAATAATATCCACGAGCTCGACCACGTTCTTGACGACGTCTTAGCGACGGGGAATCAAAATTTTCGCACGGACCAGCAGTTTACGACCGAACTTAATTATATGGGTGCGGTTAGGCAAGACAAGGTAAAAGCCTTCGTTTCGATTATTCGAGGGTGTGATAAGTACTGCACCTATTGCGTCGTTCCCTACACGCGAGGGCCGGAAGTGTCTCGGGAATGTTCTGAAATCGTTCAGGAATGTCAAATGCTGGCAGACCAAGGCTTTAAAGAAGTCACCCTTCTCGGTCAAAATGTCAACAGCTTTGGAAAAGACAAGCCCGAGATGAACAAACGGTTTCACGACCTCCTTTTCGACATCGATCAGATCGACGGAATCGAGCGGGTCCGCTTCATGACAAGCCACCCGGTGGACATCACCCGCGAACTCATGGAAGCTGTCCGCGATCTCGATTCCCTTTGTGAGTTTGTCCACTTTCCGATACAAGCCGGATCGAGCCGTATTCTGCGAAAAATGCACCGTATTTATACGAAAGAGGAATACCTGGAAAAGGTTGCACTTTTTCGAGAAATCGTTCCCGATGTCGCCCTTGGCACAGACATCATTGTCGGTTTCCCCACCGAAACCGATGACGAATTCGAAATGACCTACAAGGTTCTTGAGGAACTCGAATATGACGTTGCCTTTTTATTCGCCTACAGCCCTCGTCAGGGAACCCCAGCTATGCGATGGATCGACGATGTTCCGGAAGAGGTCAAGCAAGAGCGTTTGCAGCGGTTGATGGAACTGCAAAACGGCATCAATTTGAAAAAAAGAGAGGCCATGATCGGCAAAACTGTCGAAGTGCTTGTTGAAGAGGTGGGGCGAAAAGATACTGCGACTGTAAAAGGGCGCACGAGATGTTGGAAAAACGTCGTTTTTCCTGGGTCAGAGGCGGACGTTGGACAGCTTGTCAATGTGGCTGTCCATGGATTCCAAAACCAAACGCTATTGGCTAATCGTCTTGAATCACGTTCCCTTGAGGTCCAAACTGGGGTTCTTCAAGAGCCTTAATGTCAACGGGAGGCTCTTCTTGGCTGCATCAAGCCATGGAGAGCCCCAAGACTAAGGAGCATCAAATCCCTTTCATAGTCCTTCCCACTCCACGTTTTTAAACTGATAGCGGGATGCAATCAAAACGATGTCAACCAACCACCAAATGCCTAAGCCCCCTATAGTAAGAAGCTTGAGAACTCCTGCGCCCACTTGTCCCATCATAAAACGGTCGACGCCGAATTTCCCAAAAAGAACAGAGAGCACGAGTGTGACCACCCAATTTAAACGTCTTGTTTCCACGGCAAACTCCTTACAATTAAAATATTATGTTTAACTGTACAATTATAATCCGCTATCTGTTTCTATGCAATTATGAATAACCTTTTACCATTTTTACCTCCTTTAGTTGTTTTTATTTTTGGGTTATTCACGCATCGAATTATTTTATCGTTGTTCCTCGGCCTCCTCACAGCGGCCTTCATTGCAACAGGCGGCTCTCTCACCGATTCTGCGTTACTCATCTGTCAGTCGTTTCTCAATAATTGCGAAATGAGTCAATGGACGTCGTGGAATTCGTTTCTTTTTACGAATAAACTGTTTGTTGTGGGCTTTATCTTTTGCGCCGGCATCTTGTTCCATATGATGCAGCAATCGCATGGCGTCGAGGCGATCGCCCAGTTGTCACAGAGAAAAATCAAAAGCGCCAAAAGCGCTGAGACCGCATCTCTTCTAATTTCCCATAGCTTATTTATCGACGGCTGCTTAAGCAGTATCACAACGAGCTCGATCATCCGTCCTATAGCCGATCGGTTAAACGTCCCCCGGGTGAAAACGGCCTTGCTTGCAGATTCAATGTCCGGACCGCTCGTTGTGATCTGCCCGATATCATGCTTTGCGGCACTTCTCATTGCCCTTATGCACAACAACGGCGTCCAGCCTGTCATAAAAGAAGGCACTCTGCTGCAAGCCAATCCAAATGTTGTCTACTGGCTCGCTCTTCCTTTTTCCCTCTATTCGCTCACTATAGTGGCGACTTTTTGGACGGTTGTCAGGGCTCGGCTTTCACTTGGAGAGATGCGCGCTCATGAGGAAAGCGGCAACACTGATTTTGAACAGAATCCCAAAGTTTTGCCAAGCCGCAAGGTCTGGAACTTTTTCGTCCCTACTATCCTTTTGCCTCTCACGGTCTTTTTTTTCATTGTTCTTACAGACCCTGGAGGGCATAATTTTATAGAGATGTTAACGGAGGCGCCGATTTCTTTTGTTCTTTTTGCCGCAAGCTTAACAACAATGATTGTATCCATGGGGTTTTATTATGCTCAAGGCGATTTTACCTTGCTTGAGATCAAGCGCCTTTCACTTCAGAGCATAAAGGCAGGGCTCCCAAGTGTTGCGATCATAGTCTTGGCATGGACTCTTGCCGACATTTTGCGGTCGGAACTGAATCTCGGAGAAGAAATTTCACAGCTGCTTTCACAGTCTATACCGCTTTGGCTGCTTCCTTTAGTCTTTTTCTGGGTGACAGGAATTGTTTCAGGCTCGCTTGGAAGTTCTTGGGGAACCATCGCGATTTTTATCCCCTTAGTCGCTCCGATTGTCATTCATACCCAGGGCCTTGAACCCCCGGTACCCCTTGAACAAGTCCCCTTGCTTCTTCCATGCTTTGGAGCTGCAGTCTCGGGAGCTGCTTTTGGCGATCATGTTTCTTTGCTTTCTGACTCCACTGTCCTTTCTTCAGCTGGGGCGCTTTGCCATCCCATCGAACACGTCAAAACACAGATTCCTTACGCACTCCCTGTTTTTATCGGAAGTTCTGTTGGATTTTTGGCGGCAGGCTTTTTCGGCGCGGGGACCTACGGGCTCACAGTTTTTTTTCCGGTGATCATTAGCGTCGTGATAAGCCTTCTTCTTGCTTTCGCTCTCCACATTCGGGGTAAAAAGCGGGCCACCAACATATAGTGGTCGAAAAACGCCGGGCGCGTTATACTTTTGCTTGATCTCAACTTGTAGCGGTTATGACTGGCGATATATCAAAAAATTACGACGCATCTAAAATCGACGAAAAATGGAGGGTGTTTTGGGAATCCAATCAGCTCTTTAAAGCGGATCCCGGTTCGACAAAACCCCCCTACTCAATTGTCATTCCCCCACCGAATGTGACCGGCGCCCTGCACATGGGCCATGCGCTTGTGAACACTCTTCAGGACATTCTGATCCGATGGAAGCGGATGTCGGGGTATGAAACGCTTTGGGTTCCGGGAACTGATCACGCGGGAATTTCGACTCAAACAGTTGTGGAAAGGCACCTCATAAAAACTGAGGGCAAGCGCCGCATTGACTACGACAGAGAAGAGTTTCTCAAAATTGTGTATGAGTGGAAAGATGCCTACGAAGAGCGGATCGTTGACCAGCTTAAAACCCTTGGCTGCTCTTGCGACTGGTCCCGCAAACGCTTCACGATGGACGAAGGGAACAATCGCTCGGTGAAAACGGCGTTTAAAAAACTTTTTGACTCCGGCCTGATTTACCGAGGCGACTACCTCGTCAACTGGGATCCGGTCACGGAAACGGCTCTTGCCGATGACGAAGTGGAGTATGAAGAGAGGCAATCGTCCCTTTGGTATATCCGTTATCCTATAAAAGGAGAAAATCAGCACTTGACCATTGCGACCACAAGGCCTGAAACCGTGCTTGGCGATACGGCAGTGGCCGTTCATCCTGACGACGAAAGGTTCGAGCATTTGATCGGGAAAACAATCGTCCTTCCCCTGACAAAGCGGGAAATCCCGATTATTTCCGATCACAGAGTCGACCCTGAATTTGGAACAGGAGTGGTCAAAATAACGCCCGCCCACGACCCGAATGACTATCAGATCGGACTCGATCACAACCTTCCCTTTATCAACATCATGACGTCAAATGGCTGCATCAATGAAAATGGGGGTATTTTCGAAGGCCTTTCTATGCAGGAGGCGAGAAAAGCTGTGGTGGACCGGCTGAAAACTGAGGGTGCCCTCGAAAAAATCGAGCCGCACTTAAACCGCGTGGGCCTGTCGTATCGTTCAAAGGCCGTCATCGAGCCCTATATGTCAAAGCAGTGGTTTGTCCGCATGAGCGACTTTGCTCATCAACTCAATGCAGCTGTGAACGAAGGAAAAGTCAAAATCATTCCAAAAAACTGGGAAAGCACCTACTTTCACTGGACCAAAAACTTAAGGGATTGGTGCATCAGCCGTCAGCTTTGGTGGGGACACAGGATCCCGATCTGGTACAGAAAAGATGACCCGGAGGTGATGATTTGCTTTGATGGCGAGGGGCATCCGCCGGAAGTAGACAAAGAGCCTGATGCATGGATACAGGATGAAGACGTACTGGACACCTGGTTTTCTTCAGCGCTTTGGCCATTTGCAACACTCGGCTGGCCGACAGAGACTCCCGAACTCAAAAGGTTCTACCCGACGTCCGTTTTGGTCACAGGTCACGATATTCTTTTCTTCTGGGTGGCTCGTATGATTTTTATGGGCGGCTATCTGATGGACGCCGTTCCTTTCCCCGAAACCTTTCTCCACGGCCTCATTTACGGAAAGTCCTACTGGAGACAAAATCCCGACGGCGGCATCTCCTATCTCAACCCGGAAGAAAGACGCGAATACGAGAAGGGAAACCCGCCTCCTTCCGATGTCCTTTCGAAATGGGAAAAAATGTCGAAGTCAAAAGGCAATATCATCGACCCTATCGAAATCATTGACGAATATGGGACGGATGCGATGAGGATGGCATTGACTGCCAGCGCCACCCAGTCGCGGGAAATCGATCTCGACAGGAGGAAATTTGACGAGTTCAAAAACTTCGCAAATAAACTGTGGAACGGCGCAAGATTCGTGTTTATGAATCTGAAAGTAGCGCCCGATGTGTTTTCCGAGGGCATAAACGAAGATCTTCTTCAATTGGAAGACCGCTGGATCCTTTCTAGGCTGAACCACATCATTGAAAAAGTCACAAAACACTTAAGCGCCTACCAATTTGACCAATCTGCTCTGGAAGCCTACGATTTTTTCTGGAAGGAGTTTTGCGCCTATTACGTTGAAATTTCAAAGCCTATCCTTTTTGGCAAGGCGGGCACAGACGATGAGAAAATCAATAAACAAAAAATTCTGGCCATCGTCCTTTGCAGTGCCGTTCGCCTCCTTCACCCCATGGCGCCGTTCATCACTGAAGAGTTATTTTCGATTTTAAAAGAAAAGCTGCCCCATCCACCCGCAGCAGCATCGGCTGATCCCTATACCCAAGAGACAGTCCACGCACTTTGTCAAACTGCCTGCGCGACAGCCCCTTTCCCCCAAGTGCTTCGTCAAAGCGACATCAATGCAGATGTGGAGCGTGCCTTTGACCATATCCAAAGTGTTGTGTACACAATTCGCAACATTCGCGGAGAAATGAAGCTGACGCCCGGCGTTGAAGTCGACATCTTTTTCGTCGGGGATCAACTCGATCTTATCAAAGAAAATGAAAGCATGATCCGTTCATTGGTCAGAATAAATTCCATCAACTACCTTTCCGAGGAGCCGGAGCTCTCCTTCTCGGCAACAGGTGTGATTGGAGGAACGAAGATTGTGATCCCTCTTCCTGAAGAGCTTCTCAGTCAAGAAAAAAAACGACTTGAAAAGGAAGGGGAAAAACTGACAATGCAAATAGAAAAGCTTCGCATTCAACTCGGCAACGACCAATTCATTGAGCGGGCCCCGGAAGAGCTTGTGATCAAACAGAGGCGCCATCTTCAAGAATGCGAATTGGAACTGAAAGAAATCCAAAACAAGATGTCTCGCATGACTTAAGTCAGGGCTTATCCCTTAAAAAAGGAGGAGCTTTCGTAGATGTACTCCAAAATGTCATTTTTTGCGACGAACCCCTTCAACTTGTCATGTGAATCGACAACGGGTAAAATGCCAACGCCTTCACTGATGAAAGCTTCGATTAACGACTTAATCGGTGTTTCAAATGCGCAGCAGAGAACAGGAGTGACCATCAACTCTTTGACTTCGGTCTCTTCCAATTGATCTAACGACATGTTTCCTTCGGCAAGTTTGCGAAATATCTGATTTTTGCTGATCAGACCGCAAATTGTCTTGCGCCCCGATATGACAGGAAAATGATCAAAAGGGCGCTCTTTCAGTATTTCAGTGACTTTGGAGATTGTCGTTGTTTCATCAACTATGTGATAGTCAGTCTTCATCAAATCACCCGCAATACCAGTCAATTCCCCCGGACCATAGAAGTCTTGGCGACCTGTGATCTCTTTTTCCACGTCACTCGGCTTCCTTGCAGGCTTGAGGCTTTCTGATTGAGGCTCCGGCGTGTCGACTGTTTCGTCGCCAGGCTCGGGAGCCTTTACCCTTGCCTGGGTTTCGGGAGGGGGCCTTTTCGTAGTGACGGGCTGAACGTCTCGTGTGACTCTATGATCCCTTACAGGCTGGATCGGCTCTGCCTTAGATGATGTATGGATCGATCTCCAATCCTTACCCTTGTACGGATTGCGGTATCCCTTTGGATCAAAAACTCTTAGCCAAACGCCCATGTGCCCTCAAATTATGTTTACCACAACAGTCAGAAGATTGCAATTGTATCCAATTTATGATAAAGTATTTGCTATGTCAAACTCTGCAGTTTTTATCGCGGCAACAGGCCAAAACGTGGGAAAAACGACCACCTGTCTGGGCCTTATTTCAGGTTTAAAAAAGCGCTACTCGAAAGTAGGCTTTATTAAACCCGTTGGGCAGCAACATATTACAATAGACAATCATCTCAAAGTGGACAAAGACGTCGTGCTCTTTCACGAGGTCTATACACTCGACTCGAAGTACGAAGACATGAGTCCTGTGATTGTGCCCCCCGGCTTAACGAAAGACTATCTCGACGGAAAACGCCCCTCCCCTTCGTTTGGTGAAAAAATCGCTGCTGCCTACGACAACGTCTCGTCGCGCCATGACTATACGATCGTGGAAGGGACCGGACATGTCGGAGTCGGATCGATCATTGATCAAAGTAATGCCGTTGTGGCAAAACATCTTGGACTCGACGTTGTGATCATTTCCACCGGCGGCTTGGGCTCGGCCTTCGACGAACTCGCCCTCAACGTCGAAATGTGCCTCTCTCAAGGCGTCACGATAAAGGGTGTGATTTTGAACAGGGTGCTCAACGAAAAACGCCAGATGATCTTGGATTATTTTCCAAAGGCTCTCGCGAGATGGAAACTTCCGCTTATTGGCTGTATTCCTTATAACGAATTTTTGAGCATGCCGACAATGCGCGACTTTGCCCTTCTGTTCAAAACGGATTTTCTTTCGGGAGAAAAATACGACCTCAGGCGCTTTAGTGAAAAAAGGCTTGTCGCCTGCTCTCTAGAGGCGTACCTACCGGATATCATCCCCAACGAGCTGATCATCACACCTGCAAGTCGCAAAGACATCATTGAGGCCACTTTAAACCTGCATACCTCTGAAAACTTACAAGGCGGCATGATTCTGACCGGAAGGCATGCTCCCACTCAAGACGTTCTCGAAATCATCAAACGCTTTGAGGTGCCGATTATTTACGCCCCCATGTGCACCTATGAGGCGATGAAAATGATCACCTCTTATACAGCGAAAATTCGCGTGGAGGACCAATCCAAAATCAACAAAGCGATCGATCTTGTCGAATCGCACGTCGATTTCGATCTCCTCTGCCAAACAAAAATACGAGTATGAACAAGACCAAAGAAAAAGTTGTGATCGCCATGTCCGGCGGTGTTGATTCTTCTGTTTGCGCCTCACTGATGGTCAACCAAGGATATGACTGTGTGGGTATGACAATGCGCCTTTGGAAAGGCAAAGAGGCAGAATCTGCATCCTGCTCATCTCAAAGTTGTTGCGGCGATGAGTCTGTCGAGGATGCCCGCTTAGTCGCTGAAGAACTTGGCATCCCCTATTACGCAATCAACTTTAAAGAAGAATTCTGGGAAAAAGTCGTCACACGATTCGCAGATGAATACTTTGCGGGCAGAACACCCTCTCCGTGCATCCTTTGCAACGAAAAACTCAAATTTGATACTCTTTATAAGAAAGCAATGGACATCGGAGCGACAAAAGTCTGCACTGGCCACTATGCAAGAATTCGTTATGACGAAGAGAGAGGGCGCTGGCTGCTGCTAAGGGGTCAAGATCCCAAAAAAGACCAAACTTACTTTTTATTCAGCATGACCCAAGAACAGCTTTCGAAAACCTTATTTCCAGTCGGTGAGTTCAATAAAGAAAAGATCCGTGAAATGGCGGGAGCTGACAATCTGGTCACGGCCTCTAAACCGGAGAGTCAAGACATCTGTTTCATCCCCGATGGAGACTACGCGAAATTTCTTGAAAGACACTTTCCCGAAAAAGCAAAAAGTTCCGGGGGAGCCATCAAGCATGTCAACGGCACAGAACTCGGTAGGCACAAAGGGATACACAGCGTCACAATCGGCCAAAGGCGTGGTCTTGGGGTCGCGTTTGGCCAGCCCCTCTATGTGACGGGCATCGACGCCAAGACAAACGAGGTGACGGTAGGGACGCACGAAGATGCCTTAAAGCGGGAGTTTACCATCGACAGAGTCAATTGGATATTGGAAGAAGGCGTTCCGGGAAAAACGTATTCAGCAACCATCAAAATTCGTTCGCGAAGTCCTGAAAAGCCGGGGACCATCACCGCTTTAGACGGCGGAAAGGCGATCGTCACTTTCGATCAGCCTCAGCACGCGATCACACCGGGACAGGCGTGTGTGTTTTACGTCGGCGACACTGTTTTGGGCGGAGGATGGATTGAAACGGTTTCTGATCGTTAAAACATCATCTCTTGGAGACATCGTCCACGCATTTCCGGTCGTCTCCTATCTGAAAGAAAAATTTCCCTCTTGCGAGATTGACTGGATCGTCGAAGAGCCTTTTTCGGCTTTAGTGGCCGCTCACCCCGATATCGCGGAGGTGATCAAAGTGCAAACAAAAAAATGGAGGCGTACTCCCTTTTCTCCATCGACGCGTCAAGAATTTCGCCGTTTCAAACGCCAGCTCAAACATTATGACATCATCTTTGATCTACAGGGCAACCTAAAATCAGGCTTTTTGAGTCGATGGGCCAAGGGTAAGCAAAGAGTTGGTTTTGGATGGAAAAGTGTTCCCGAAAAAACTAACCTTATCTTCACTCAGTATCAATACGACCCTCCGCCAGGTCAAAACATCCGACTCGATTACCTCTCGATCGTGCAACAGCACTTCCAAGATGAAGACCCCTTTCACATCAAAGGGATTAAGCTGGTGTCAGACTTCGATCCTTCTTGTTTTCTGTCCGGTTCTGATCAAAATATTATGGTTTGTCCGGGCGCTCATTGGGAAAACAAATGCTTGCCAAAAGAAAGCCTCCTGGCGGCGCTTCCAGTCGATGCCCACTTTCTGATCACTTGGGGAAACGAAGAAGAGAAAAAGACCGCTCTTTGGCTCTCAAGCCGCCTCAGGGATGCGACGCTTGTTCCCCGCCTCCCCTTCGCCGATTTGCAAACTCTTATGACAGCTGTCGATCTCGTTGTGGCGATGGATTCTTTTCCCCTTCACCTCGCAGCCACAACAGAGACGCCGACACTCTCATTTTTTGGCCCCTCTTCTTCCAACAAATATCGTCCTATTGGTGATCACCACCGCACCTTTCAAGGCCCATGCCCCTACGGTATGATCTTTTCTAAACGATGCCCAAAGCTCCGAACCTGCAAGACTGGAGCCTGTTTGAAATCAGACGGCGTCGCAAATCGAGTAAAAGAGATTCCTTGAATATCTCAACATGTGATATAGTTCCACGAAAATCATTCAGCCAGGAGGCTTTACTATGCTATGTGATCCACTCACGTTGGCAGTTGTAGCCGGACCGAAAAAAGTCGTTTATGCATACGGTTGTGAAAGAAATGAAAAAATCGTCGAAGCGGGTGAACTTCGTATCGCAAAAAGCAAACGCATTCCGAAAAAGGCACGGAACACCCCTAACCTCTCAGTCCATAAATCCCGAGCCGCTCTTCTTGAAAGGTTTTGGAGAATTTGGAGCCGGAGGCGGCAATCGACTGAGCATTGCTTGGCTTTTTCCCCTTTTTGTTCCGTGGCCGATCTGTTTGCATCCTGCGTGCAAAGAGATCTGGAAAAACGGCGTTTTCACGGGCCAAACCCCATTTTAGATGTTGGCCGTCTTTGCGCATTAACTTCGATTGCAGAGTGGAAAACATCCCATAATGTAGAAGGTTCGCTCACACTCTATTGGTCCCTCAAAAAAACCCTTAATACTGTCCCTCGATCGATCATTCTGAAGACACGCACCGTCATTTTTTTTGATGCCGAGGCTTGGGGTTTCTATGGTGAAAAACCGTTTGCGATCGCAGCATCGGTGTATAAAGGTGAAGAGCACATCGAAAACCAAATATTGACAAGTCCACCGGAAGAAGCGTTAACGGAAGCCATTATTGAAAAAGACCGAATATGGGTCGAAAAACATGTCCTCCCCTACCACCCAAAGATCACGACATGCAGCACCTCTGCCGAACTGGTCGCCTTATTTGGAAAGTTTGTCGCCTCTTATCACTGTCAATCCGAAGACTTGTGGCTTGTGGCCGAAAGGGCCTATCCTCTTGAAAGGCAGGTGTGCCGCCTGATCGATTATTCGGGGAACCTCATCGATGTCTGTGCTATAAGAAAAGTCATGAATGAAACCTTCCATCGTCCAGAAAAGATGGTCAAACACGATCCGATTCAAGACGTCTATTGGTCGGCGTTACAGTATGTCTGGCTCGATAAAAAAATGAGGTCGCTGACGACTGAGGATGTGGAAACAACAGAAATTGAAATGTTTTGCTAAACGAACAATCAGCAACAAGGTTGATCGCTTGTCTTAAGGGACGTCTTCAAATTTCGAATGACTTCATTTGAAGACGTCTCCTAAATGACATCCACAATGATTTGCTGATCATCAATTAAGTTATCAATAATTTGCGCGTCATTAAGTCCAGGGTCTGTGAGATCAACCCCTTCGAGACTCACTGTGGTGTCGATTTGTCCATCTCCATTAGAAGAAATCCCTATAATCGTGTCATTTCCGTCAAAATCAAAGGAAAGGAAATTATCCAAGACGCCATTTTCTTCTCCTTGGAGGAGATTGGAAAAATCAAGAACATCTCCCCCTTGCCCTTCTTCAAAATCCTGAACGACAAAATCTTTTCCTTGATCCGATGATAAAAACGTGAAGGTGTCGATGACGCCTGGCTCGCCTTGAAGGACCGGATTGATCGTAAACGTAAACTCAGCACTGTCAGAAAGGCCTGCACCATTCATATCTGTGACGGTGATCTGAAGGCCGTCAGTACCATTGTAATCGGCGTTCGGCGTATAGGTCAGCGTATTGCCGAGGATACTTGCGTTTCCTTCACCCGGATCATTAGAAATGATGAAGGACAAGTCATTAGAATCGACATCTGTTGCCAAAGTAGTTAAATCGATCACCACTTCTCCATTTTCATTCAATGAGATCTGTTGATCAGAAATTTCAGGGGGGTCATTGACGGGGCTGACGGTCACGGTCACGAACTCTTCCACCGCTCCTCCATCATCATCGACGGCGTTGTAGCTAAATTGATCGGTGCCATTGAAGTTTTGATCCGGTGTATAGACAAAACTTCCATCGGGCTGAAGAACGACATTCCCAAAAAGCGGATTTTGCGCGAGAAGGGCATCTAAAGAAGCATCCTCTATATCGCTATCATTTGAGAGGACTCCAAGAGCGCTGTCAATGGACAGGCTTTCATCTTCGTTCACAGAGTAACTGTCCGGCGCGGTTTCAGGAAGATCATTGACGGGCATCACCATAATCGTGACGGTGGCAAGGTTGCTTAGAGAAAAGCCATCAGAAATTTGATACCGGAATGTGTCTGTTCCATTAAAGTTTGCAAAAGGGGTATACACAAAACTTCCGCCTGCCGAAGCAACTAACGTGCCATTTTGTGGTGCAGTCTCAATGATCGCTTGAAGGGTTGAGGAATCGGAATCGGTATCATTAGCCAGTAGTCCTAATGCTTCGCTGATGTCTAAGGGGGTGTCTTCTGTCGCTGTGTAGTTATCGTCATTGGCCACTGGAGCATCGTTTAAAAAGATGAGCACCTCGCCAAAGGTGGCGGCACCATCCGTGTCGACGGCTTCATATGTGAAGGTATCAACGCCGGGCAGGTTCGTCAATGGCCTGTACTCAAAACTTCCGTCGGGATTGAAAATAAGACTTCCAAACAGCGGTGTTGACACCAGGTTTGCGATCAAATTGCTGCCATCTTCGACATCGCTGTCGTTGGCTAAAACTCCTGAAGCCGCATCGACGACAAGCGGTGTATTTTCTCCGGTTTCGTATGTGTCGAACTCCGTATTGGGCGCATCGTTGATCGGATTGATTGTGACAGTCACTGTCTCGAGAGTGGCCCCTCCTTCAGTATCGACAGCCTCATAGGTGAACGTATCTGTTCCGAACTGATTGGCTATGGGAGTGTAGACAAAACTTCCGTCGCTATTGACAACCACATTTCCGAGTGTCCCGTCGTCGACAAGCCGCGCTGTTAAATTCGTTCCATCTTCAATATCAATATCATTGATCAACAAGCCTGAATTAGCATCGACAACAAGCGGCATGTCTTCATCTGTTGTGTAAGCATCGGGAAGAGTTTCGGGCAAGTCGTTGACAGGAGTGACCTCTATTGTGGCGGTGACCGGGTCGCTAGTTAAGAATCCATCAGATACTTGGTATTCGATAACGACAGTTCCATTGAAGTTATCGGGGGGATCATAGACAAAACTGCCATCGGGCTGCGGCGTGAACCCGACGATAGGTCCATTTAAGATTTCAATCGACAAATTGGCGGAGTCAATATCAGAGTCGCCTGTAAGCAAACCACTTGCCATGTCGACAACGAGCAGAGTGTCTTCCGGTGTTGTGTAACTCTCCCCTCCAACCGCTACAGGAGCATCGTTAATCGGATTGACAGTAATGAAGGCCGTCGCATTGACCGTTGTTGTGCCATCTGTGACAGAGTAGACAAAACTGTCAGTCCCAAAAAAGTCTGCGTTGGGGGTGTAGATAAAATTCCCATCGTTAAAGAAGTTAAGCTGGCCACTAGAGACCGAAGACACCAGATTCACCGTCAAGGTCTGATTATCCACTTCGAGATCATTGGCTAAAACCGAACCTTCGAGAGTGTTTGCGGACTCAAAGGCGGTGTCTTCGTCAACAGAATAACTGTCATCAGAGGGTCTTGGAGCGTCGTCAATATTGGTGACATTGAAAGTGATGGTCCCTGTATCTTCGCCGCCTTGACCGTCGGAAATGGTGTAAGTAAAGATCTCCTGCCCGAAAAAGTCGGCAGAGGGCGTGTAAACAAATGAGCCATCGGCATCTAAAGAGAGTGCTGAATTGCCCGGAGCAAAAGTGGTGATGGTCAACGTATCTCCGTCGGCGTCGAAATCGTTTCCTAAAACACCGGGTAAGTTGAGCGAAAGCGACTCATCTTCAAGAAGAGTATACGTATCATTGCCCGCCACCGGGTCGTCATTGATAGGAGTCACAGTCAAAGTGACGACGCCAGTCGCAGTTGCCCCGTTACCGTCGCTCACCTCGTATGTAAAAAAGTCAGAGCCGAAGAAATTGGGATTGGGATTATACTCGAACGACCCATCGGCATTTAAAATAAGGCTGCCATTGGCCGGCTGCCCAATAACGATAGGTGTCAGCGTGTCAAAATCAGCGTCGCTATCGTTTGCTAAAATGCCGTCTGCCGCGTTAACCACAAGAGGTGTGTCTTCATCGGTTATATAAGCATCATTTTCGACAACAGGCACGTCATTGACAGAATTGACATTGATCGTGACAGTGGCGACATCCGACCCTCCATTGCCGTCAATCACACGATAGTCAAAGGTATCGACACCATTAAAGTTTTCATCCGGTGTGTAAACAAATCGTCCATTCGACTGGAGCGTCAGCTGACCGTTTTGAGGACCCGAAACCGGAACAGTCTCAATTTGCAAAGGATCGTTGTCCGGGTCATTATCGTTACTTAAAAGTCCGCTTCCTCCAATGCTCAATGTGTTGTCTTCATTGACTTGGTAGGTATCATTGAAAGCAACTGGGTCATCATTGACCGGAGTGATGGAGAATGAAACGGTTCCGTTGACTGTCGCGGTGCCATCGCTTACTTGGTAAACAAGTTGTCCGGGATTTTGGCTGATTAAATAATCGTCTGGAGCGTCGTATGTGAATTGATCAAGCTCGGCAAAAGAGATCGTCTGACCGACCATGACGGCCATTCCGTTCAAGAATACGGCTCCTAGATTAGGAAGCTGAGTGATGACGAGAGTCAAGTTGTCGCCGTCAACATCGGTAGGATCTGGAATTGTGAAAGGAACACCGGTCTCTTCTTCATCAGCATTGACGGTGACCGGGGTCGTTTCAGGAAGGTCATTGACAGGGTTGACGTTGATGTCGACGATTCCTAAATCGCTCAAAGGGTTTGCCGAGTCGTCGTCTGTCACCCGGTAAGTAAAGCGCCCAACGGGATCGCCCTGATTGTAATCTTCGGGCGCATCGTATTCCAAGAAGGTTAACTGCCCGGCTGATAACTGCTGCCCAACAGTAACGGGATTTCCATCTAAGAGGACCGCACCAAGAAGGGGCAGCTCTTCCACGGTTAGTGTGAGCGTGTCTTGATCGGGATCGGTAGGAGCGGTCAAACCTAGATTTGTGCCTTTACTTTCCTCATCCACTGTGATCACATTGGAATCGGCAATAGGGGGATCATTTTCTCCGACAACGTTAATCGTCACTACCGTACTATCGACCCCGCCGTCAGCATCTGTGATTCGATAGGTAAAACGATCAATACCAAAGAAGTCGGCATTCGGGGTATAGTCAAATTCTCCTGTACTTTGGTTAAAGTTGAGTGTCCCGTTTTGCGTGCTGTTGAGCAATGTCAGCGTAAGGGGGGTGCCTTCTGGATCAAAATCATTGGTCAAGACCGTTTGCGCCCCGACAATCGCGCCGTCTTCTTGAACAGTGTAAGTATCCGGATTGGCAATCGGGGGGCTGTTTTCGGCGATGACATCGATCGTGACTGTGGCAAGTGAACTGAGTCCCCCTGGATCCTCTGCTAAATAAGTGAATGAGTCTTGGCCGTTGAATCCGGGATCGGGGATATACTCAAAACTTCCGTCGGAATTGAGCGTGAGTTGCCCATTAGCGGGTCCCGAATCAACAATTGCGCTTAAGGGGTCATTATCGATGTCAGTATCGTTTCTGAGTACACCCCTTCCGCTCACGGTCAGTGTTTGATTTTCAATCGTGGAATATTGATCATTTGCCGCCGACGGGGCATCATTGACGGGATTCACGTTCACTGTGATAGATCCTTGAGCCACTCCCCCTTTTCCATCTTCGACGCTATACGTGATGAAGTCAGTCCCGTTAAAATCGGGGTCTGGCTCATAGATGACATTTCCTCCTACGACGGTCACTGTTCCATTCGCTGAGGAACCAAAGTTGGTCAAGGTCAAAAGGTCGCCGTCTTGATCGCTCGCTAAGGCTTCAAGATCGGCAATCGGTATGGTCAACGTCATATCCTCATCAGTATCGAATGTGGCAGGATTTGTCTCGGGAGGGGTGTTGACCGGGAGGACTGTGATCTCGACAGTGCCAGTCGCTTGCCCTCCTTGAGAGTCCTGCAAGGTGTAGGTAATCGTGTCTACACCGGAAAAACCGCTGTCTGGCAGGTAGGTGATCCCTCCTTGTGGGGAAATCGTGACCGTTCCGTTACTCGCCCCCCCATTGCCCACTATTGTCAAGGCTTGATTTTCGATATCGCTATCGTTAATCAAAAGGATCGGTGCGTCAATATCGAGCGTTTGGCCCGACGTCATTGTGAACTGATCGAGGCCCGGAATCGGATCGTCATTGACAGGGTTGACGTCGATGTTAACCGTTGCCGTGTCATCAAGGCCGGTCACAGGATCGGTCACTCGATAGACAAAAGAATCATCTCCATTAAAGTTCGGATCCGGAGTATAGATAAAGCTACCATCGGGATTGAATGTTAGGCTTCCGTTTGACGGGCCCGATACAAGCGTCACAACCCGGGTCGGGCTTGGCGGAGCAGCGTCGTTCGCTAAGACCCCTGGAGCTGCGACTGTTAAAGTCGTGTCTTCATCTACCGTGAAAGCATCATTGACTATAGGATTAGGAGGCGTGGGGTCTGTCGGATCAAAAACATTGAATGTGATTGTGGCTGTATCAGTTAAGCTTCCATCAGTAATGGTATAGGTGACCTGATCCTGTCCGATAAAACCCTCATCAGGCGTGTATTCCAGAGATCCATCAGCATTGATGATCAACGTGCCGTTGAACGGCTGAGTGAGCGATGAGCTGGAAAATGAGATGATGTCACCGTCGATGTCAGTATCATTTCCCAAGAATCCAGGCGCAGCCACAGTTAACGTCGATTGCGTCGTTGTCCCGAGGATGAATGCTTCGATGCTGTAGCTATCATTGAGCGCTGTCGGCGCATCATTGACAGGGTTGACAGTGAGGTCAACTTCCCCGTAGTCCACGTTTCCATTACCGTCTCTAAGCTCATAATAAAGAGAGTCGACTCCGTTAAAGTTGTTATTTGGTGTGTAGGTAAAGGTCCCGTTGCCGTTATCGACGAGCGACCCATTTAAAGGATTGCCGATAAATTGAAAACTGAGGGTATCCATGTCGGGGTCGAAATCATTAGCGAGAATATCGGCTTCATTAAAGGTAAGGGCGACATCTTCGTCTGTGCTGAATGCATCGTCAGTTGCAACAGGGGGATCTTCTTGGGGATTGACGATGATCGTCACTGTTACGGGCCCAATATTTGAGCTTCCATCGCTCACCGAATATGTAAAGGTCTCGACACCAAAAAAGTTGTCATTTGGATCGTACGTGAAAGTTCCTGTTCCAGAATTAAGGACGAGCGTGCCATTTGAGACATCATCGATTAAGAAAGCGTCAAGGTCATCTCCTTCTTGGTCGAAGTCATTACTCAATATTCCCGAGCCGCCTACGACAAGAATTTGATCCTCTGCCACCGCATAATTATCGGGCTGCGGGACAGGAGCGTCGTTGACGGGGTTGATGATAATCTCCGCTTGCGCAATTGAAACAGCACCCGATGGATCTTCAATGCGGTAAATGAAGCTGTCGACCCCATTTTGATTGGCATTGGGTTCATACAGGAACGAGCCGTCCGGCTGCTCGGTTAAGCTGCCCAGTTGCGGGGGCTGCACGATTGTCACGGTCAAAGGATCATTATCGGCATCGCTGTCGTTGTTCAATAAATCTTGAGGCAAAATTGTTAAGTTTGTGTCTTCGTCTGTCTCAAAAGAATCGTCGACAGCGAGTGGCGGGTCGTTCACAGGAAGAACAGTGATACTAGCAATTGCCGTGTCGGTACCGCCATTACCATCATCGATTTGATACGTGAATTGATCCACTCCATTGAAGTTAAGGGCGCCGGTATAAGTAAATGTCCCATCCATATTATCGACCAGCTGTCCATTAGAAGGATTAGTCAGGAGAGTCAGTGATAAAGGATCGCCATCAACGTCGGAATCGTTGACAAGCAGCTTATTTATGGGGATGGTCAAGCTCCCTTCTTCGTTGACCTGAAAGCTGTCGTCTTGTGCGATCGGATCGTCATTGATAGGATTGACGGTCAAATCGACAATGGCCGTGTCGGTGCCTCCATTTCCGTCTGACACTCTGTAAGTGAAAAAATCAGGTCCAAAATAGTTGGGGTCGGGATCGTAAGTGAACGATCCGTCAGAGTTGAAGTTCAAGACTCCTTGAGACGCGTCAGTAATGATCGTAAAAGTTAAACTATCCCCATCAATATCAAAGTCATTGGCGACAACGGAGTTGCTAAGCGATCCGTCTTCATCGACCGAAAAGGCATCATCGGCAGCCACAGGAGGGTCGTTGACGGGGAGAATCGTCAAATTAACTGTCGCTTCGCTGACCTCTCCAAAGGGATCTGTGATGACGTACTGAAAGCTGTCGGAGCCATTGAAATCCGGATCAGGAATATAGGTAAATGTTCCGTTCGGATTCAATGTCAGGGTGCCATTGACGACATCGGACCCAGGTTTTAACGCAAAAGTAAGAGGGTCGTTGTCGGGTTCGATATCGTTTAAGCCGACATTGCCATTAAATGTTTGATCTTCGTTTAACGTAAAGGCATCGTCTACGGCCGTTGGGGGATCGTTCACTGTTGTGATCGTGATGTTGACGCGCCCCTCGTCGCTAAGTCCATCTGGATCGGTCACGCGGTATCTCAACTGCCCCGTACTTTGCCCGGAAATATAATCTTCAGGAGCGTCGTAGGTCAGTTGATTCAGTTCGGCCAGCGAGAGCACCTGCCCCACAAAAAGGGGCGCGCCCGATAGCTGAAAGGTTCCCACGACCGGTAAACGGGTGATTTCAACTGTCAAAGAATCGCCATCGATATCAACAGGAGGCGTAATGGTGACAGGGTTGCCGTCGGACTCCTCGGCGACTGTCAGGCTGTTTATAAAGGCCTCGGGTGCATCATTCACGGTGGTGATGTTGAAGTTGACGACACCGGTCGTTTGGTCCTGGCCATCGTCGACAGTGTATTCAAAGGTCCCGACCGGATCTCCATCGAGGTAATCACCGGGAGCATTGTATTTCAACAACGTCAACTGCGGGAGGGTTAAGGTATCACCAATCGAAACCGGCGTTCCGTTCGTCAAAGTGACAACACCAAGAACAGGTAAGTTGGAAATCGTGACAGTTAATGGATCGCCTTCTACATCGGTAGGCGTTTGAATGCCGATATTCGTCCCGACACTTTCTTCAGCAACTGTGATCGTGCGGTCGAAGGCTACCGGCGGGTCGTTAACAGGGTTCACTTCAATCCTGGCGACAGCTGTGCTGCTTCTTCCGAAAGAATCTGTGATGGTATAGGTAAAGCTATCGTTGCCATTAAAGTTGGATCCAGGAAGATAAGTAAAAGATCCATCGGGGCTTAAATTCAAAATGCCAAATGACGTCGTCGAGTCTAAGCTCAGCGCAAGCGTGTCGCCGAAAGGAAGGTCGGGATCAACGTCATTTAAGAGAACCCCCCCCGCCGGCGATGTGAAAAGAGTGTCTTCGTCAGTTGTATAGAGGTCATCGTTTGCGACCGGAGGATCATTGACCGGAGTGACCGTAATGAAAGCCTCCGCCTCATCAAAAGCTCCTGATGGGTCCGTAATCCGATATCTAAAGGAATCGGTTCCAGTAAAATTGGCGTTAGGGATATAAACGAACTCTCCATTGCTCATCAAATTGAGTGTCCCATTATCAACATCATCAATCAACGTGACAGTCAAAGGATCAAGGTCGACATCAAAGTCGTTGAGTCTCACAGAAACACCCCCCAGCGTCATATCTTCGACGACAGTAAATCCATCATCAAGAGCGACGGGAGCATCATTGACAGGAGATACGTTAATAAAAACGCGCGTCACATTCCCTTGATCCATACCATCGGTCGGGCGGTAACGAAACTCGTCAGTTCCGTTAAAATCTTGATCGGGCGTGTATGTGAAACTGCCGTCGTCATTGAGCTGGACGAAACCGTTATTCGGTCCACTGACAAGGATTGCGCTGATCCCGTCTCCCTCAGCATCGGAATCGTTGAGCAGCACTCCATTTGAAGCTGAGATTGTGAGCGGAACGTCTTCATCAGTTGAATAGCTATCGTTGACACCAACAGGAGGGTCGTTAACCGGTACAGCCGTTATCGTGGCCTCTTGAAGTGTGCTGTTTAACTCACCGTCATTGACAATAACCTCGACAACCCTGTCTCCCCCTTGAAAATTATCACCGGGGTTGTTGAAAAGGATCTGATCGATGGCTTGTTTATAAGCGGCAAGAGAGGCGCTGCCTGTGATTTGAATCTGGCTCGTTCCCGCACCGATAGCCGCTAATCCTGGGGGAAGAGATCCGGAAATCAGGAGCTCGTCGCCTGCAAGAGGATTGATCAGCGTGAGCGTTGCGCTTTCTAAATTGACGTCGTCGGGATCTGCGACAGCAGCCAAGTCGGCAATCGTGACCCCTCCACTGTTTTCGATAAAAGTTCGAGCGATATCCGTTCCCAAAACATCGTCGAGACCAAGCTCGGGAGGGTCGTTGACGGCAATCATTTCGATGGTCGTTTGGGCAATGTTGCTGTCGGCATCGCCGTCATTCACGACAAAGTCAATGACCCGATCGGTCACATCGAAATTGTCGCCGGGATTATCGAACCGAATTAAATCAAGAGCCGTTTGATAGTCGGCCAGCGAGGCAGAGCCTGTCAATGTGATTTGATTTGTCCCCGCGCCGACAGCCGTAAGGCCGCTCGGAAGAGCCCCCGCTAATGTCAAAGCGTCGCCTGTAAACGGATTCGTGAGCGTGATCGTGGCCGATTCAATGTTGGTATCGTCAAGGTCGGCAATCGCAGAGACATCGGCAACGGCAATCGGCCCTCCGTTTTCTATAAAGGAGACGCTCAGGTTCGTGTTGACCGCATCATCGACACCCAGCTCGGGAGGGTCGTTGACGGCAATCATTTCGATGGTCGTTTGGGCGATGTTGCTGTCGGCATCGCCGTCATTCACGACAAAGTCAATGACCCGATCGGTCA
>CAZVSU010000005.1:38813-54110 GCA_964629645.1 uncultured bacterium
CGTGATCGTGGCCGATTCAATGTTGGTATCGTCAAGGTCGGCAATCGCAGAGACACCGGTAACGGCAATCGGCCCTCCATTTTCTGTAAACGTGACGTCCAGGTTAGTGTTAACCGCATCATCGACCCCAAGTTCGGGAGGGTCGTTAATCGGGATGAGCTCTATGACCCCATCTGCGATATTACTGGAATTTTCCCCGTTGAAAACCTGAAACTCGACAAGGCGAAAACCGCCATTGAAATCATCAAGTGGATTCACAAATCCAAGGGATTGTAGAATGTCTTCATAAGTTGTGGTCGAAAAATTGCCCCTGATTTCAATTTCAGTGGCTTCTCCGTTCATTTGCGATACGTTTGCCGGGAGAGACTCGGTGAAAAGGAGACGATCTCCATCTTCAGGATTCACCATCCTGATCGTTGCCCTTGTCAAAGCTGATGTCCCGTCAACATCGGCTCTTGGTGAAACGAGAATGGGGGGAGTATTTTCTATAAAAGTGGCAAAGGAATCGAATCCCCCGCGAGCAAGATCAAGGTCAAGCGTGATGGCTGTCGGTGAGACAAAGAGATTATTTTCGGGAAAGAAACTCTCAAGCGGATCATTGAATTCGCGCTCGTTTAAAATGGTATCCGCCCCATCAAAACCGATCTCCAACTCAATTGAAGAGGTGTTATCAACAAATGGAAACAAGGTGGGCTGCGCCTCAAAATCAGCGGGATAGAGGACTTCACCTCCAAGGGTAATCGAGGGAGGTAATTCATTTCCCTGTTGCCACGCTTCATCAAAAAAGTCATTGATAACAATTTTTTCTCCACTTTCAAGCTCGACGTGAAGATCTGACTCATGCCTGATGATTGAGACCACAGTCGATTGGAAATCGTCTATGTTGATTGAGTTTCCTGACTGAGCGTATAATTGAATGGAATCACGAACGTCTTTCGGTTCATTGGCTCCATTTTCCCCATCAAGCCCGTCAATATTTAAATCATAATTTTTATCCATAAAAATCGACTACTTATTTGTTATTGATTGCCCTTAACAGTTTTCTAGGTAAAACAGAGTACCATAAGAAATAATCATACCAACTTCTAATTATAATAAATATTTTATTTATAATCAAATCCATATTTAATACAAAAGATTAAGTTTTAATGAATTTTTGTCCTAAACATTCGAAAAAAGGTAAAAATCTATTGATTAGACAGAATTAATTATTCAGTTCTATTTATTAAAACCTTCAACTCTCGATCACGATCTGTGCGCTCTGCTCGGCTCCACTATTGCCTCACCTGTCGATCATTCGCGACAGACAGATCCGACGGTTTGAATGAGAGTTCTTTGATAAAAAGTTGTGAATGTCCCCTTCGCATCAAGATGAGGCTCAGCGCCTAAGAATCTCTTGGCCTAGGTGGGGTAAAATAACGTTTGAAAAAAAAAATGATAACCCCTATTTTTTGGCCATATATCTAACAAAAGGTGATACACGTGGGTCAAAAACCGAAGTTTTCTCTAGTTTTTACCATTTCTCTTCTCCTGTGGAGTCAATTCTCCAGCGGACTCGTTATTAAAGACGCTGTTGATGAAGCGATCAATACCAACCCTCAAATTTGGGGTCGGAAGTACTCCTGTTTTGCCTCCTCTTTGCAAGTCCGTCAAGCCTCGGCGAGGTATTATCCGCGAGTTGATCTTTTTGCAGATACCGGTCCTGAACACGCATTTAACAATGCGACAAGATCCACTTTCGGCGGCGCCTCAAATTTTATCAGGCGCGAAGGCAATATGGATGTGAGACAGATAATCTTGGACGGCGGTCGAACCGAAAGCACCGTGCGTCAAAGAGAGGCTCAACGCCGATTTGCCTGCTCTCAGCTGGAAGAGGCCAATCAAGTCATTGGATTTCGTGCGACAGAGACTTTTATTAATGTCATACGAAATCGCATCATCGTCGCCATTTTTCGGGAGGACGTCGCAGCCCATGAAAGAATGCTTGAAAGAATTGAAAAAAGAACGCAAGGCGGCTTGGGTAAAATTTCAGAGGTCCAACTCGCTCAATCGCGCCTCGCCCTTGCTCGGTCCCGTCTCTATGAAGCCGAAAACAACTTGAGCGATGCCAACCTCAACTTTCAGGAAGTCGTGGGATTTCTCCCTTCCGACGACCTAAAGCTTCCCGTTATGCCTCAAGTGCTCCCCGAAACAGTGGATGCGGCTCAAAAGATTGCCGAGCTCAACAGTCCTGTCCTAGAATCAAGCCGAGCTTTAGTTTCTGCGCAAAAAGCTCAAATCGATGTCTCTCGATCTGCTTTTATGCCGGAACTCAGCTTCGATGTCACAACCTTCCACGGAGATGATCTGAATGGAGTTCCCGGGAGAAACGTGATTGTGAATGGACTTTTAACGATGAACTGGAATCTCTACAATGGCGGCGGTGATCTGGCTCAATACCGCACTGAGCGCGCTCTCTATAACGAAACATTGTTTGAATTGCAGGACTCTCAACGTTTTGTCATTAACAGTGTGGGAACAGCTTACAATTTTTATATCATCAATCAAGATAGGATCGTGGCCCTCAATGATCACTTGCGTGATAGCTTCAACGTTTTCCGCAGTTATGAAAAAGAGTTTGAAGTAGGTTCAAGAAGCCTCTTTGATCTTTTAAACTCTCAAACCGAATATTACCGCGCGCGCGTTGAAAGAACAAATGGCGTTTTAGATCAATACATAAATTCATACCGACTTCTTGCGGCAATGGGTGTTTTAACGAGTTACTTCTACGGTGAAAACGGCATTTGCCATGAGCTTTGCACAATTTATGACGACGCACCCATCTATTTAGGCCATAATCAATCGTTTGAAATGGGTGAAAGATCCTTTGACTCAAATGAAAGTGAAGCCATGATAGAAAAAAACTTACAAATTGATGAGACCACTCAGCCTGAATTAATCGAAGCCGAAAAAAAAGCGGATCGTGTCGAGACACTCACCGTTCCGGCATTAAAGGAAGATCCCTTCAACACCTCCGATGATGGCAACACCGAATGGAACAAACAAAAATCGCTAGAACAAAATGAAGAAATGATGGATGAAATGACTGGTGAAACCCCGCCACAACCTGATCCTGAAGAAGAAAATAGTCAAGAATTAATCGAGCCAGAATTGCATAATGACACATGACCGAAAACACTCACTCCTCTCTGACTTTATTTACCTCGCTCGACTGAAGGGCATACAAGTCACAAAAGAGTCCTTGCTTTCCAATGTCTCCTTAGACAATGGAAATTTCTCATTGTCGTCTTTTTTAGAGGCCGCAAAGAAATTCAATTTAAGTGCCGAAGTCAAAAAGCGTTGTTTAAGTGAGTTAAACCCCCTTCTCTTACCCGTTGTGATCCTTCTTCAAGATCATACAAGCGTGGTGCTGACTCAAATTCAACAAAAAGCACAAAAAGCACAAATCGCGATCCCCGAAGAAAGTCATGAGCTTAAGTGGGTTGATCTTGAAAAACTAGAACAAAACTTTACTGGAGACGTCATATTTCTCGCCGACAATAACGCTTACAAACATCGAGAATCAAACTACGAACAGGCAAAACACTCACCCTACTGGCTTTTTGAAACGCTCTGGAAATTTAAGTCTTACTATCTACGCATTATTGTTGCCTCTATCTTTATCAACCTCTTTGTGATCGCAACTCCAATTTTCATCATGAATGTGTATGACCGCGTTGTTCCCAATCAGGCCATAGAGACGCTTTGGGTTTTAGCATCGGGGATATTCATCGTCATACTGTTTGATCTGATCTTAAAAACTCTTCGTTCCTACTTTATCGATGTTGTCGGAAAAAAAGCTGATATCATCATGTCGTCGAAAATTTTTGAGCACTCCTTGGGACTCTCCATGGAAAATCAAGGAAGCTCTGCGACTGTCAGGGCCGGACAAGTCAATACTTTTGATAAAGTCAGGGAGTTCATCGGGTCGGCGACGATTTCGACTTTTGTCGATCTCCCCTTCGTCGTCTTGTTCCTTTTGGTCATAAGACTTATCGGCGGCCCCCTCTATATACCTGCCTTGATCGCCTCAATTCTCATCATCGTGATCTCCTGTCTTATCAGTCTTTATCTTTTTACTGCCGTCGAAGAGACCTTTATGGCATCGGCCCAAAAAAACGCCCTTGTCAATGAGGCTTTAGAAGGTGTTGAAACAGTAAAGTCTCATTCCGCTTATGGTTTAATTTTGGAAAAATGGGACAAGTTATCTGCACTCGTGGCCAATGGTGCCATTAAATCTCGTTTTTATTCGTCTCTTGCTGTATACGCCACTCAGTTTTGTGTCGCGCTCTCAACCATCTCCGTCGTTATTTTGGGCGTCTACCTCATCCAAGCAGGAATTTTAACGACAGGGGCTTTAATTGCCTGCATTATCTTAAATTCACGTGCGCTTGCCCCTCTTGCACAAGTCGCTCAACTGCTGATTCGTTATCAGCAAACAAAATGCGCCTACACGGCTGTTGACCAGATCATGAAAATCCCCTCAGAAATGGACGCTTTGTCCACTTCAATTCCACTTGAAACATGCAATGGCAGCATCACATTGCAAAATGTGAGCTTTCAATACAAAGAGTCATCGTCTTCGCTTTTTAAAGATATCAGCCTGAAAATTGAGCCCGGTGAGACAGTCGCAATTATCGGAAACATGGGGTCAGGAAAAAGCACCTTCTTGAAGCTGATTAATGGCCTGTATCCCATTACTGACGGCACGCTTATGATCGACAACATTGATATCCGTCAGCTGAATCGAAGTGACCTTAACAGACATATCGGCTACTTGGACCAATATCCAAAACTCTTTTTCGGAACGATAAGAGAAAATATAGCCTTTAAGGCAAGGTGGAGAGACGACGAGTCTGTTATCGATGCTGCCGAGTTATCAGGAGCCAAACAATTTTTAGGGGCCCACCCTGAAGGGTATCAGTTTACTGTCAGAGAAAATGGGTTGGGACTCTCCAAGGGGCAGATTCAAACCATTGCGTTAGCCAGGGCCTATTTCTCCGATCCAAGTATTTTACTCTTAGATGAGCCCACCGCATCTATGGATTCTCAATCGGAGCAGATTTTCAGACAGACCATGCAGACTTATGCTAAGGACAAGACGGTATTGATTGTCACGCATAAGCCCAGCATTGTCCAGCTGGCAGATCGAATTCTTTTGATCCATCAAGGAAAGATCATCATGGATGGCCCAAGAGATCAAGTATTGGCAGAAATCAACGCACGAACGCAAAAGACAGAGGAAGCCGAAGCAAAATGAATGACGACGACTTCCGCTTTATGAGTGACAAACGCCGCGCCTTTTTACAAGAACCTCACAAATTGTCTAGCGTTACCCTAAAAATTATCACTCTTTTTCTTGTCATCGGTTTTATCTGGGCTTATTTTGCTCCATTGGAGGAGAGGACATCGGCTCTTGGAAAAGTCATACCATCGTCACAAGTTCAGGATATACAGAACCTTGAGGGTGGTATTTTAGCCGACCTTTTTGTCCGAGAAGGAGATATTGTGGATCAAGGGGAGATCTTGCTGAAAATCGACGATACACGGTTCGCTTCAGCTTTTCAGGAAAGCGAGTCTAAATACTACACCCTTCTCGCACAAAAATCCCGACTCGAAGCAGAAGCAAAAGGGGCAAGCGCCGTGGTCTTTCCCGATGTCTTGGAAAAAAATTACCCGGAATTAATCCGAAATCAAACAGAGCTTTTCAAGTCGAATAGAGCCAATCAAAAAGCCAACATCGATACTCTCAAACAAAATTACGAGATTAACTTGAGACAGCTCGCCATGACCGAACCTTTAGCTGAAGAAGGGATCGTGTCTCAAATAGAGCTGCTTCGTCAGCAAAAGGAAGTCAATGAAGCCAAAGGAAAAATCGAGATTCAGATACAGACCTATCACTCCAATGTGAACGAAGAGCTAGCAGATGTAAAAGGAGAACTCGAGTCGCTTGCAAAGGCATTAGATGGGCTTGAAGACCGCATGAAGCGAACCACTATTTCTTCTCCGGTGCGCGGAATCGTCAATAAAATTGACATCGATACGATCGGAGGTGTGATCCAACCGGGCCAAGTGATTATGGAAATTGTCCCTTTAGAAGATAACCTCCTGATCGAAGCGCGCATCTCTCCGGAGAAAATTGCCTTTATCAGCCCCGGCCAGGTTGCCGACGTCAAAATTACTGCTTACGATCCTTCCATTTATGGAAGCCTTAAAGGCCGTGTGAAACACATCAGCGCCGATACGATTATCGAACCGAATGAATTTGGTGTTGAAGAAAGTTATTTTAAAGTGTTAGTTGAGACAAATGAAAATTTTCTCGAGTACGACGGAGAAAGGCTGCCCATTATCCCGGGGATGCAAGTCACTGCCGACGTCATCACAGGTCGGAAAACCGTTTTTCAATATCTCATCAAACCATTTGTCAAGGCAAGGCAAAAAGCTCTGACAGAAAGATGATCAATGTTGATCCAAAATCTGCTTTTGATAGTCAATAAAGGTTTGAGGCAGAGGTGCTTCGATCTCAACTGATTCAAAGGCTATTTTTTGCGCATGTAGCATTAAAGTAGGACTCTTGGTCTGACAACGAAACTGCTTTGAGTACCGGGTGTCGCCAAGAATAGGATGACCCAGGCCGGCTAGATGCACTCTTATTTGGTGCGTTCTCCCAGTAATCGGATAGCAGCGCAGAAGGGATGCCTCATCACCACTCGATAGTGTTTCCCATTTCGTCACGGCCTCTTTACCTGTTGGTGAAGAACCAAAATAAGGCTGTCCCCCTTTTTCTGCTATGCGCGCGATGCGGGTGCGTATGACTCCACATTCTTCTTGTATCGATCCATCAACAAGAGCTAAGTATGTTTTGATGACTTTCTTATTTTTGAATAAATCCACCATTTTTTTTTGTGCATCATTATTTTTTGAAAAGAGCAAAACTCCAGTTGTCATACGGTCTAAGCGATGGATCAATTGCAGATCAGGGAAAAGAGGATCCCGACATTCAAGTCCGGCCGGTTTGTTATAGGCTAGGATATCGCGGTCCTCATAAAGAACCCTATTAGAATCGAAACCTAGCAAACTTCGTTCGAAGACAATCATTTGGACCCGATCACCAGCCAAAAGGATAAAGTTTGATCTTTGAATCGAAAGATCATTGACGATACAACAGCCCTCTTCAATCGTTTTTTTTAGTTTTTTTTTCGATAGGTGTGTATGTCTTCGGAGAAAATTGATGAGAAAAGATCCTTCCTCGTCGGAAGTCACAGTCCAAACCATCATACAAATTGCTTCAGAAACCGGGAGTCGTTTTCCGTAAAGATGCGAATGTCTGGAATGCTATATTTGAGCATCACAAGCCGCTCAATTCCTAAACCCCAAGCGAAGCCGCTATAGACCTCGGGATCGATCCCTCCATTTTTTAATACCTCCGGATGGACCATTCCAGCACCTGCGACTTCGAGCCAACCTGTTTGCTTACACACAGGACATCCTCGGCCGTCGCAAACCAAACAATGAATATCGACTTCCATGCCGGGTTCAACAAAAGGGAAGTAACTGGGGCGAAATTTGATGTTTATGGAGGAATCAAACAATTTTTGCATGAATACTTCCATAGTGGAGATCAAATCGGAGAAACTAACGCCCCTATCGACGTAAAAGGCCTCTACTTGATGAAAAAACACGTGCGAGCGGGCATTCACATCTTCATTGCGGTAAGCGCGGCCGGGAGCGATGATGCGGATTGGAGGATTATGTCCTTCCATAAAACGAGTCTGGATATTGGATGTATGGGTCCTTAGCAACGTGGCATCATTGATATAAAAGGTGTCCTGCATATCCATCGCAGGATGATTTTCAGGAAAATTCAATGCTTTAAAATTGTAATAATCGGACTCGATTTCGGGTCCGTATTGGACGGAAAAACCCATTTCAATCAAGATGTCGATGATCTCATCGAGAACTGTATTGATCAGGTGCTTGGCACCGCGATTGCGGCGTCGGCCCGGAATCGAAATATCAATTGTCTCGGCGCGCAGCTGCTCTTCTCTTTCATTTCCTTGAAAATCGCAGAGCTTTTCTTCCAAAGCGGCGGTAAACTCTTCTTTAAGGTCATTGATTTGCTTTCCAAAAAGAGGGCGGTCTTCGGGGGCCGCGTCTTTCAGCCGACGCATCAACTGCTGGACAGGACCTTTCTTCCCAAGAAATTTAACCTCTATCGCTTCGACGTCGTGCGAATTTTCAGCTTTCAGTAATATTTCTTTGAATTCGTTTCGAAGAGTGTCTAGTTCTTTCAAGACCCACCACCAAGTAAAGAAAGGCTGAATCGAAAGACGACCCAGCCCATGATCTGATTTAAGCTAATCCCGATTTCGCTTTTTCGACGACCGCAGAAAAACTTGCGGGATCGGAAAGTGCGATTTCGGCTAACATTTTTCGGTTGAGCTCACAACGCGCTTTTCGAAGGCCATTCATCAGTTTGCTATAAGACAAACCATTGAGTTTGGCAGCAATTCCAATACGAGTGATCCAAAGCTGTCTGAAGTCACCTTTTTTCATCTTGCGATGGCGGTAACTGTTGGACATCGCGCGAATCACAGCATCTCTTGTCAGACGAATGTGATTTTTACGATCGCCCCAAAATCCTTTGGCACGCTTGAAAATTCGTTTTTTTCGGCGTCGTCGAGCTACAGCATTTCCTACTCTTGCCATAGCGAGTCTCCTTGTGTTAACAACCCATTAAGAGTTTGTATTTTGACAGGTGCGTATCAGCAACGAGATCCGGCTTGCCAAGATTTCGCTTTCTCTTTGACGTTTTCTTTGTCAAGATGTGGCGCTTACCGGGTTTACGCCTTAGCAGCTTTCCGGTTCCTGTCAGTTTAAATTTGGCTTTAACAGCCTTTTTTGTTTTCATTTTAGGCACAGCTCAAGTCTCCTTAAACCTACTTTTTTTTGCTTCCGGGGGCGACCACAACGTGAATAAATCTCCCCATGCGTTTAAGGGGACCTTCGGTCGTCGCGATATCGGAAAGGTCGTCACACATCTTCTGGAGCAGGTTGCGGCCAATCTCTGTGTGGGCCATTTCTCGACCCCGAAAAAAGCAAGTCAGTTTTACCTTGTTTCCTTCTTCCAAAAATTTTCGTGCATGCCGCAGTTTGGTGTTGAAATCGTTCTCACCGATATTCGGTTTGATCTTGATCTCTTTAACTTTTATCGTGTGGCGTGCTTTTTTGCTTTCTTTTTCTCTCTTTGTCTGGTCGTATCTATATTTACCGTAATCGATGATCTTACAAACGGGAGGGTTGGCATCGGGAACAATCTCGACTAAGTCGAGAGAGGCGGCCTCCGCCATTTCCAACGCTTCCCTCAATGAAATAACACCGACCTGGTTACCATCTTTGTCGATCACTCTTAATTTTTGCGCGCGAATCTGTTTGTTAATTCTCAAGCTTTATCCTTGTCTGTCAAATATCCAATCAATCGTTCAACCGGTCCAAATAGAGATTGCTCGATCACTATTTGATCGTTTCCTTTGAAAATCGCAATCCCAATATAGGGACCAGCCCATTTACGCCCTAACCGATCAACGAAATGGCATTCAATTCTAGGCCCCGTGAACTTAACCGGATCGAGTCCCGCACCTGATCCATTATCTAATGGCAGAGGGGACAACCGAAATTGGTTCCATGCCTTTTTTAGGGAGCTTTCAGCCAATTCCCATAGTGGTGCATTGCGCTTTGATCGCTTCCCATAGCTGTTGAAGCACCATATGCCATCAATAGAGAGCATTTTAAGGGATTTATTCATCAAATGCAAGGAAGAAATCAGCTCTTCAACGATTGTTTCGGAAGTCGCAATGGTGTGAATCTGGTCAAGGGTCATTCCTCGACTCCGAAAAAGGGGGACTGCCTGATGGGACAAGAGCGGAAAAACCGAATGCCAAAACTCCCCCGCCTTCAAAATATTTTTTGCTCCCATGTACTCCAAGTGAGCCGGAAGCAAGCTGTAAGGATAGATCCACTCCCCTTCTCCGAACCCCTGGATACCGTGAGCCTGCAAAAAACCGCGGTTTTGCAAGGCGGGTGATTGAACTAAAGGAATGCGCGCCTCGTGACAAATCTGTCTCCATTGATCCTTTATCTGTTGGACATCTTGAAGAAAAGAGTCTTCGAGATAAGAGTCGCCTAGAGATATTTTTTCCGATAAAACGTCAGGCCGCTTTTCTTTCCGCTTGGTTTTCCGTATGAGCTTCAAATATTTTTTTAACTCATCCTCCCGAAAAAAAGTTGTTCCGACCACGCGAACAACCTCTCTTTCTCCAAAAACCGGATCTTCGCGCGTCAGACTCACAACATCAATAAGTTCTGTCGCTTTAAGTTCACTCAAGGCATCGATATGAGGAACGGGGCATACATCAAAAAAATCACCGATTTGGATCACATCAACAAGACCTGCTTCATTCTCCAGGGAATCACCAAGGAGCGGCTGCCCGTGATGGCGCAGCAGATCGCGCGCAATCTTACCGATCATTGTGTGGCTTCGAAAAACGACAGGGTCTGAAATAAGCGAACGGATATGCTCTTGGATCAGGGGAAAGGCGGCCTTATCGAAAGGGCGGTCGGAAACGAAATCATAATAAAACCCGCTGTCGGTGGCCCCTCCGCCAACAGCTTGCAGCCGGGGGAAAAGGCGGCACGCGGCTGCCGCGACCAGCCTTGCGGCGCATTCTCGTAGTGCAGTGATGGGAATTGAGGGTTTTTTGTTCACGAGACCGGAAAATTTGGTGGGATATAGCTGACTCGAACAGCTGACCTCCACGATGTCAACGTGGCGCTCTAACCAACTGAGCTAATATCCCACATACTCAAGCGATGAGTATAAGTGATTAAAAATATGGGGTCAAGGACGTTTATTCCCTCCCGCGGATAAACTTATCCCTGCACGTCATGGGTATTGTGTTCTATTTCACTGAAATTGTTTACCTTATGTACAGAAATTGACATTATAACCACACCCTTCTAAGGTGAAGAAATAAGGGCATACAAGGGAGTTTGCCATGTCAAAATATTTTCTCGGCGTGTTTTTATTTCTGATGGCCATCCCCTGTCTTTTTCTACCAGCAGAAATACAAACAGTCGCAATCACCTGGAACGCGGGCCTTTGCGACGAGGGGTGTGAAAAACTCGTGCAGAGACGACTTCAAGACATACCCGCAGTTGCAAGGGTCGTCGTGTCCCCCGGCGAAGCCGTCATGTACTGGAAGCCGGGCGAACCGATGACCTATCAAATGATTAGACGCCCCACACAACTTGTGGGCATCGCTCTCGACGCCATGTATGTCAAAGTGCGGGGAACTGTTCGGGTAGACGATGACAAAGTGACGCTCACCTCATTTGGCGATAACACAAAGTTCATCTTAACCAGTGCTCCTGCCCCCAAATATGGAACGTACGTTCAGTATAGCGCTCCGCAGCTCTACAAACTGAGGACCGATGAAATTGAAGCGTTTAAGAAAGCCCAAAAAGAAGATGCAATGATAACGGCATCAGGGTTTTTATTGCTGCCTTTCCGGCTGGACTTAACAATTGTTTTGGACAATTACCAAATCGAACAAGAAGAAGAGAACAACGCATCAGTTTTAAATTTTGAATGGTAGTAAACCCGTTCAAGCAGCGCCCTCGTCCACCATTGCAAAGCTGCCAGCGGACATTAAACTGCCAAGTAAATTTCAAACCCGAAGTCTAGGCTTTGACCCTGACCGGGCAAGACGTTCTTATGAGTTTTTTGATCAGTCTCATCCTTTCTTGGAACTTAGGAATGCAGCAAGCTTCCGACTGGGAGGGCGCATTGATCCATTCCCCACGCTATCGCTACCCTTATAATGGTTTGGAGAGGTCGTTGAAAGCCAGAGGGATCAAATCCCTTACGATTTTCGGCTACGGAAGCTTAGTCGATCGGCGATCAGCAAGTAAAAGCCTTTCTAACCGGTCTCTTAAAACCGGAGAGCCGGCGGCGGCTTTTGGACTCAAGCGCATTTTTAACAGAGACATCCCTGTCGATCCGACTGCGGCTTGGGGGGTGCCGTGCGACCCAAAGGCAAGGGCCATGCTCAATGTGTTTAAGACAGGCAATCCCGATGATGTTGTGACTGGCGTGATCTACGAAGTCGCCTTAGAGGATTTAGCCTCACTCCGCAAAAGAGAGCCCGGTTACGATCTCGTGCCGATCCTTTATGTCGATTGGAGCGATTATATCGGAAATCAAAAACTGCATTACCGCATCGCTTATGTTTTCCATTCACCGAAAGAAAGCCGGTACACATCAGACGACATCTTACCAAGACCGGGTTACTACGAGCTGACAAGAGATGCGGCAAAAAAGCATGGACCGGAGTTTTATCGGTTATGGATGGAAAGCACTTATCTATCTGATGAAACAACACCCATCGTGGAATGGGAAAACGCTGTGAAATCTAAAGAGTTTAAATCCCTGAAATATCATTCTCTTTCTCCCGTCACTCCTTAGTTTTAATTGATAAGCTAAAAGAGGAGGTCACTATGATTCGAGATTGCGCATGTCTCGACAAGGCCTCGTGTTTCGAATGTGACGACCTCCCGGAAAGAGGCCTGTTAGTCGATCGGTATCTGTCTGTCGAACAAGGCATTGCTCTAAATGATCCCCCCACTCCTATCAACAACGCAAGAAAAATGGCGAAAGGCGATAGCGTGTGCAACGAAATATTTGCACAAAAGATACACAGCTTCGAAGGAAAAGGGGGAACTCTTTCAGGCCAGGTGTCGACATTAAAGTCTTATGGCCATAAGGAACCGGAAGGGAACGAAAAAGAGGAGGAAACAAACAACGCTCTTCAAATTGATGAGATGATCACATCCTTAAAAACCATGCAGGATGCCTTGCCGGATGGTTGTCTGGAACAATGCGTTGACCTCGCGATGAATAGCAAAAACGCACTCCTGAATTTGGGAAAAATTATGTGGCTGATCGATCACCAAAGCGACCAATTCCCTGCCATCTTGCATCAGGGCAACCCCCTGACGCTCATCAACCAACTCTTTGACCAAAAGATGAACCACATATTAGATCTGATGAAGAAACAGGTAAAACAAGAAAAAAAAATGGGATTGCAGCCATCTGAAATGATAAAGGGAACGCTCATTCCGAAGAAAATTGCCGATATTGTCATCACAAAGTCCGGAAAAATTAACCTTGGCCTTCTTAAGTTTGTGCAACCCCTTTTTATGAAAGAGCATGCACAGACCCTAAACTACGGAATCAGCTTGAAGCAAACGCTCGATCAATTCTTGAAATCGCCGGAACTTCGGGAAAGATTTTCCGAAGTTCGGGCACCCGAAAATACGGAATCACGCATGTCGACTCTTGTTAGAATAAGTCTAGGCCTCCCAAAAGACAGCCCCTTGTCAGATGCCGACGCCAAACGAGCGGCGATAGCGGCTCTTTTATCTCACCTGAGGCAATATTCACAACACTCTTGTTTTGCTGCCTTTTTAGCCATCAATATGAAAAGAGGACACCTTATGAGTTGTCTGGATGATTTTATTTCATTGTTGGAAAACGGTCATCTTACCCGCGAGGTGGACAACCAAACAAAGCATTTTCCCTTTTTAATGAAAATGAGCAGCGCATCGCTCAATCGGCGATTTTTACTTCTTCGCAACGGAATGGCCGCCATTGACAAAGTCACAGTTTGTCCGATTGAGGATAATTCTGGACTCGTTGCCGCATGCCTCGTGATGGGCATTGGCGATCCTAAAAACGCATTGCTGGACATTTCAAATCAAATCAACGGCATGACGACACCGCAAACAGTGATCAAAAGGCTGGCCATTTGGCAAGCAAAACGGACTAAGACATCCCGGTATAAAGGCAAATATTTCCACGAGGGGTGTTTTGCCTTTGGCGCTCAAGAGGCAAACCCGTTGCTAAAAGTTTGGGTCAACACGATTGCCGGCATGGCAGAGGGAACCGCTCATTGCTTTTTAGGCACGTGCCTCGTCAAATCTGTCTTGAACGTGATTCACAATTTTCTTGTGAAAAGCGGTTTCGCTGATACCAAACAGATGACACATGCTCTGATCAAAAAGCTCACAGTGTCTACAAAATATATGTACGACCCGAGCGTCGGTTTTTTTGGAGATGATTTTGAAGGTGGTTTTGTGTTGTATGAAATCCTGGAGACTAACAGGCTGAAACGAATCGACAGCATTTTGCTTTTTAAAGAATTCTTAAAACACGCCTTCGCTTCAGTCGAGAGAGAATGTATTGATCACAGCCCTCCTATTTCACTCTGTCGGGACTTTTGTCAAACTTCGGAGTGTATCAAACAAATTGTCCATGACTATCAAGGTCATATTGGCGCGCACTACGGCAAAATAAGTGAAAAAGACAACATCAAGCCGTGGATCAATATTTTCGGCCACAACGCACAGTCCATTTTAGATGTGTATTTCGAAAGCCAACAGCCCCTTCATCGAGTCGCTTTCACCTCAAAAAATGGGTATCACCTCATGAAGACAATCCTCGATTTGGGGAGACGTTTACAAGGATTTGAAAAACGCCTGTTATTGGAAAACCCTCATTTTATGACACCTGCAAGAGTCGTCAATTACCACGCTTTTTCGCTTTTGCTTGGTCACTCCAGCTTGAAAACAGCTTGGCAAGGCGCTCTCAGTCCTTTTAAGTGGATGAAAAAAAATCTTCTCAAAACCGGAAGGCGGCTAGCAAACGAGCCCTTGAGTCAAGAAGAGCGAACAAAATTGACGTCTCTTCTGGACGCCGGGTTCGAAGACATCACGATTTTAAACGGGCTGTCTCCTAAAAAAGCCCGTAAGCATCTTCTCTTATCAGTAAAAAAGAACAAAGCGGAATTTAGACGAATCTTCGACACCAAAGTCATTGAAGCTTTTGATAATGGAAAAAAGAAACTTATGGTGCAGTCCATCATTCACTTTGCTGATACAAATCTCTATAGCGGCATACACGATGTCCATTTTTGCTTCTGCGTCAACCCAGGTTCAGGAAAGGTTGAGGTGTGGCAAGCGAACGATGACAATAGCGGTCTAAAGCCCCTTGATCAAAACGACATTGCCCGCAACGCTCAGTGGGAAGTTTACTTGAACATCTAATGATGCACTAAATTTGGAATCAACTTAATTTGAAGGCGTCCCCTAGTACACCTTATAAAAAATTCTTGATAATATTTCTGTCTTTAATTAGGCTGT